>JBGPKK010000170.1:0-10001 GCA_041485905.1 Vicinamibacteria bacterium | reverse complement strand
TTGCCCTTGCTGATCACCGTGACGCGGCCGGCCGGCACGCCCAGACTCACCAGGTAATCCTTCACAGCGGTCGCACGGCGGTTGCCGAGGGCGAGGTTGTACTCGGAGCTGCCTCGGGCGTCGCAGTGCCCTTCAGCCGTGACGCTGGTGCTCGTCCACTTCTTCATCCAGTCGGCGTCTCTCTGCAGCGCCAGGCGGCCATCTTCTCGTATGTCTGATTTGTCGAGATCGAAGAAGACGTCGCCGAGCGGTCTCTCCGCGTTGATTTGATCGAGCGACTTCTGCGCGAAGATCTGATCCTCGGTCAGCGGTGCAGGCGCCGGCACGGGCGGTGGTGGCGGCGGCGGTTGAGGCCGCGGTGGCGCAGCCGGAGCCGTGGCAACCGGCGGGGGCGGCGATGGCGGCGGCGCCGCAGCCGGAGGCGGCACCTTCTTATGGCAGGCGGCTGCCGTCACGATGATGGCTGTGAGCAGCGCCACGATCCAAACGAATCGGCGAAGGCGCGTCATGTTTTGAATCACTCCTGTTGGTTTGCAGCTGACATAAGGTGATCGACAGCGGCAATTGATGAGCTAAGTGTACCCGAAACGGTACAATTTGCGCCGTGGACCGTTTGCTTCGCGCCACAGCGAAAGCCGAAAGCCGTCATTTCTGGTTTCGCGGCTTCCGGTTTTTCGTGACGCCCCTGGTCGAGCAGGCGGTCGCCGGGCGTCCCGGCGCGTTGATTCTGGACTGCGGCTGCGGAACAGGGGCGAACGTCGAGATGCTGGCCCGTTTCGGTCGATCGTTTGGCTTCGATCTGTCTTCGCTCGGCTTGCGCCTTGGCCGGCAAGCCGGCCGCACGCGCCTGGTCCGGGCGGGAGTGACGGCTGCGCCGTTTGCAGGCGGGACGTTCGATCTCGTCACCTCGTTCGACGTGCTCTACTCGCTCGACGACGCAGACGAGCGTGCGGCGGTCGCCGAGATGTTTCGCGTGACGCGTCCTGGTGGCTTCGCGTTGATTAACGTGGCCGCCATGAACGTTCTGCGCGGTGACCATTCGGTGCTGAGCCGGGAACTGCGGCGGTACAGCCGCGCCGATCTCCAGCGCCTCGTCGTGGGCGCAGGATTCACGATCGTGCGCCTCACCTACACCAACTTCACGCTGTTTCTTCCGCTGGCAGCCTTGCGAATTGTGCAACGGTGGCGTGGCCTGAAGGCGGCAGAAGAGGCGGAGAGGGAAATCTCGGTCCCGCCGGCGCCGATCAACGCGCTCCTTACAGCACTCCTGCTGCTGGAGAGCCGATGGATCCGGCGCTTCGACAGCCCGTTGGGCAGCTCGCTCGTCTGTCTGGCTAGAAAACCGGTTTGATCTGACAGTCGTAGACGCGCAGGGCGAGACGGCGCCGATCCTGAGTGCGCCGGCTTCGTTCGGCCGGGACGAAGAACTGATCCGTTTCCACGACGATCTCGGCCTCGGTCGCAGCAGGAATCATCGCATCCACGGAGAATGTGCGGCCGACCGTCCATTCCGCCACGACCCGATCGCCGACGCGGATGCGGAGTTGAGACGCTCGCGAAAACGTTTCCGTCACTCCGGTGAGTGTGAGTCTCAGCGGATGGCCGTCGCCGTGGACTCGGATGACACCCCGCTCGCTCATCCACCGCCACATCCGGCCGGTCGCCGGATTGTATTCCCGCTCATGCCAGCCGTCGCCAAACCCGAAGACGACGTGTTCTGCGGATTGCGCGTCGAATTGTTCAATCGACACGCCCGGACGATCGGCTGACACCGAAAGCCGCGCGTAATCGCCGGCGCCGTCGAGCGCACCCATCGGGATCGGCGTCATGCGAAGAAAGAAACCTGGTGGGACCTCAAGCTCGTCGAGCGGATGCTCGTCGATGGCCATCTTCACTCGCACGGTGGCCCCCCCGGGAGTCATGTTGCGGCCTCCCAGCATGAGCGTCATCTTTCCCAGGGACCCCGGGGTCCCCGGGGTCCCGTGGCGACGCCGAATCCAGCCTTCGATCGGCGCCGCAGCCGAATCGCGGCGATCGTGTGCCGCAATGCCCGCCGTCTGCGGCGTGAGCGACCATCCGCGACCGAGGTACCAGTCGGGCGCATCGAGCACGTGCCAGTCCATTTCGCCGGGCCTCACACCACCGAGGAGCACCGGATAATCCAGCGGCCACGTATAGGAACCGTGACGCGCGTGGGACCGATCGATCAGCTCGAGATCAGTACGCTTCGGATCGGCGACGAACCACACGGGACCCGGTCCGCCCTCGTTCCAGTACTTCACCAGCTCCAGCCACTCGTGGCCGGGCGGCGCGGGTAGTCGTCTCGCGATGGCGGGCATGTCCGCGCCAAGCCACTGGATCGGCTTGCGCAAGTCGAGATCTTCTCGACTGTGCATGGCGAGCACGGGCCGGCGCGCCGTTGTGGACCCGACTGCCGCCGCGCGCATGTCGCCGAGCATCCGAAAAGCGGGCGCCTCCCGCAATGAGTACCCGTGCACCGAGAACCCGCCGACCGTCGCGCTCACGACGGCGGCGCCGACGGCCAGCGTCATGCCGACGTTTTGCGGCAACGCGACAACGGCCCGAATCGCCAGGTATGCGATCGGCGGCACGAGCGGGAGCGCGTAGCGCGTCGTGATCGTTTCCTGGAACAACACGTCGAACACGAAGTACGGGACGAACGCGGCGGCGAGAACCGCGAGCGACGTCCGACTTTGCAGGTACATCAACGTCAGGCCGGCCAACGCGAACAGCAGGACTCCTGCGGCGAGCTGCCACACAGCCCACGGCGCGATGAACCCGTAGTACGCGGACAGGACAAGCTGCCGAGCAGTCGGCGTGGTCCACAGCATCTGCACGCCAGAAAGGTCCTCGGCGCCCTGCTCGGACAGCGCGTGCCAGTACGCTCTCGGTCCGCCGTTGAGCATGACGAGTGGAACGGCCCAAAGAAAGACACTCGCCACAAACGCGGCCGACGCGGTGAGACCGAGGCGTGCGCGCTCATCGGTCGGGCGCCGCAGGACCACGAGCAGGATCAGCGGGACCGTCAGCCACGCCGATTGCGAGCGGAGTCCTGCCGCCAATCCCGCCAGCACGCTCGCGCCGACGATTTGAGGGGCGCCAGAGGCCGACAGCGTGAACGCCTGCACGGCGATGGAGGCGGCAAGACCAGGCATGTCGCTCAGCGGCCGGACGGCGGTGAACCAATAAAGCGGCGACGTCACAGTCAGGAGTACAGCCGCCATGGCCCACGGACGCGGCAGTCCGCGGTCGATCCGCGTGAAGAACGCGCCGAGCGCCACCACGCCCAGCGCGCCGGCGACAACGCTGACGAGGCTGAGCGCGCGGGCCTCGTCCGGCACAACCTTGTGGACAGCCTTCCCGATCGCGATGTACACGGGATAGCCGGGCGGGTGCGGCTGATGGCGTGCCACGTCGAAGTGACCCAGACCGAGCGCGAAGTTGATCGAGTCGAGATCTTCGAGTGATTTCGGAAGGAACGGCAGGTGAAGCGCGAGGAAGATGACTGCTATGGCAGCCGCATAATGCCGAATGCGAAATGCCAAATGCTCACGGCCGCTTTTTACACTTTGCATTCGACATTGTGCATGACTGGTCTTTGTCTACGCCGGCCGCAGCAACAAGCCTTCGTTCAGACTGCCGGTGCGATAACCCTGGAGATCGAGCGTCACGTAACGGTAACCGGCGGCCTTCAGCTCGCGCACGATGGCGGCGCTGATTTCCGGCTCGAGCGCGCGCGCCATCTCGTCACGGCCGATCTCGACCCGCGCGAGCTCGTCATGGTGCCGCACGCGAAAGACCCGAAAGCCCAGCTCGCCGAGCGCCTGCTCGGCGCGCTCGATCGTTCGCAGCTTCTCGTCGGTCACTTCGGTGTGATACGGAATCCGCGACGAGAGGCACGCCGAGGCCGGCTCGTTCCAGATCGGCAGACCGGCGCGGCGCGACAGCTCGCGAATCTCGTGTTTGGCCAGATTGACGTCGTCGAGCGGACTGCGCACGCCGAATTCGCGCGCCGCCTGGCGTCCGGGACGGTAATCCGCGCGGTCGTCGGCGTTATTGCCGTCGACCACGACCGCGTGGCGATCGGCGGCGATCCGCGTCAGATGGGTGTAGAGCTCGTGCTTGCAGTAGTAGCAGCGGTTGGTCGGGTTGGCGCGGTATTCCGGCCGCTCGAGCTCGTCGGTCCGGATGATTTCATGACGAAGGCCGAACTGAGCGGCGATCTGGACGGCGAAGGCGCGATGACGCTCCGGATAGCTCGGGCTGTCGGCCGTGATCGCCCACGCGCGGTCACCGAGCGTCCGGTGGGCGACGCAGGCGAGGTACGCGCTGTCGACGCCGCCGCTGTACGCGACGACGACGGAGCCGAGCGCGGCGAGCGTCTGTTCGAGCGCCGCTTCCTTGTCGATCAGGTCGCTCATTCGTCCTTGTCCTCGTCCTCCTCGTCCTCCTCGTCTTCGTCGGCGTCTTCTTCGAGATCGTCGGTCGGCTCATCGTCGGCCTCGTCCTCGTCGTCTTCGGGAGCCAGATCGAGCTCGATCGGCGAGAGACCGGTGACTTCAAGATTAGAGCCGCATTCCGGGCAACTCAGTTGATCGCCCTTGTCGACATCGAACTCATCGACTTCGATATCGGCATCGCATTCTGGGCAGCTGGCCATACGCCTCCTCGGCGCGCGTCCCGCGTGACGGTTTGGCAATGGGGTCGGTGGACGTGCCAGAATCCCGCGGCAGGCGCGATCGCGATAAGTATCGGGATTATAGCGATTCGGCGTGCAAACCTGCAATTCGGGGCTAACGTCGGAGATGATGTGTTCCGATACGGTTGGAGATGGCCGGCACCTCAATCAGCGCAAAGACCGTCGTCATCGCCGATGACACGGCGTTTGTGCGCGACCGTTTTCAGTCCGCGCTGGAGACGGGCGGCCACAAGGCGATTCCGGTCAAGAGCGCGACCGAGCTCCTGGCGCGCGTCCGCGCCGACCTCGCGCATATCGATCTTCTGGTTCTCGATCTGCGGCTGCCGAACGCGTCCGGCGTCGACCTGGTGCGATCCATCCGAAAGCTCGACGACGGCCGGCTGCCCATCCTGATTTTCAGCGGCACGATCGCGAACGCCGCCGAAGTGCGCGCCCTGGCCGCGCTGGGCATCGCCGGCTACGTGAACGAGTACAGCGCGCCCCAGCACATTCTGCCGTCGCTCGCGCCCTACCTGTTTCCCGACAACTTCAACCGCCGCAGCAGCCCGCGCGTCGTGCTCGGCATTCCCGTCCAGTACCGGTTCGGCAACACCATCGCGGCCGCGATCGCGCTGAATCTCAGCCACGGCGGCATCGCCATCCGGACGACGAGCCCGCTCGAAGCGGCCGCGAAGATCAAGGTCCGCTTCCGCATGCCGGGTTCCAAGCGCGACATCGACGCCGAGGGACGCGTGGCCTGGAGCGACCGGCGCGTCGGCATGGGCGTGCAATTCGAGCAGGTCGACCCCGCCAGCCAGACGCTCGTCGACAACTTCGTCGACGCGCACTTCTTCAGCAATAGAAAAGCGTAACATCTGGTCGTTGGATCATCGGGTCATCTGGTCATTGATTTGTCCATTTGCAATGACCAGAGGACCAGATGATCACATGACCAGATTCGAGGAGTAGTGATGGACCCCTCGCTCGCAGGCGTGTTGTGGCGGCTGGGGGGCGTGCTCGCGCTCGTCATCGCCAACGGGTTTTTCGTCGCGGCGGAGTTTTCGATCGTGACCGTCCGCAAGACGCGGATCGATCAGCTCATCGCCGAAGGCCATCGCGGCGCGCGGGCGGTGCGACGCGCGGTCACCGATCCCGATCGGTACATCGCGGCAACCCAGCTCGGCATCACCATGGCCAGCCTCGGGCTGGGCTGGATTGGCGAGCCCGCGCTCGCCACGATCATTCAGCCGTCCTTCGCGTTCCTCCCCGCCCACCTCGCGGTGACGACGGCACACAGCGTCGCCGTCGCCGTCGCGTTCACGATCATCACGGCGGTCCACATCGTGTTCGGCGAGCTGGCGCCGAAGTGGATTGCGTTGGAGCGATCGGAAGCGACCGCGCTGCTGATCGTGAGGCCGACGGAGCTCTTCATGCGCACGCTCTGGCCGTTCATCCGCGTGCTCCACGGGACGGCCCACGCGGTCATCAGGGCATTCGGGATGAGGACCGCCGACAGCCGGGCGATGGTGCACTCGGAAGAAGAGCTGAAAATGCTGGTGACGGCGAGCCAGGAAGCGGGCGTCCTCGAGGAGCAGGAAGAACAGATGCTCCACCGCGTGTTCGGGTTCGCAGACCTGACCGCCGGCCAGGTGATGGTGCCGCGGACCGAGCTCGTCGCCGTCGAGGCCGACGCGAAGAAGGACGAGGTGGTGTCGCTCCTCGCGCGCTACGGTCACGCGCGCGTGCCTGTCTATCGCCAGGATCTGGATCATGTGATCGGCATCCTCCACGTCACCGATCTGCTAAAGGCGATCACGACGGACGCGAACGGTGAGGTGAACGTGGCGGCGCTCGCCCGCGAAGCGCTCACGGTTCCCGAGACGCTCGGGGCGGATGATTTGCTCGGCGAGATGCGCCGGCGCGGCGTGCGCGAGGCGCTCGTGATCGACGAGTATGGCGGCACGGCGGGACTCGTCACCTTCGAGTCGCTGGTGGCCCGGATTGTCGGCGACCTGGGGCGGGGCGCCGGCCGGCCGAAAGTCGAGCTGCTGGCCGATGGATCCGCAAACATCGACGGCCTGGTCCTGGTGACCGACGTCAACGAGCGCTTCGGGCTGCGCATCGACGACACCACCTACACCACCGTCGGCGGCTTCATGCTGGGCCGCCTCGGACGCCGCCCGCGCGTGGGCGATGCCATCGACGTCGACGGCCGCCGCATGCGCGTCGAGGCGCTCGACGGTATTCGGGTGGCGAGGGTGTGGTTGTCGAGGCCGGCGCCACGCGCGGAGAACGCTGAAAACCCATGACCCGTCCTACTGGCGGTCGAGCACGAATCGATCGCCTTTGCGAACGACCCGCACCGTCGCGTCGCGCCCAGGGGCCACCGAGATTCGATCGATGACCAGTGCCTCGTCGCCTGCCTGCACGACCAGCTTGTACTCGCCCGGCGGCAGCTCTCGCCCTTTGTCGCCGGCCTCCCCTTGGGCGACGATCGCTCCCGAGGCAGAGACGACGGAGTAGGGGAACCGGCTGATCGTCGCTGCCACGAGCGCACGCGTCAGCGCGCCTCCATCCTCGGCCGAATAGTAGCTGCCGCCTGTCGCTGTCGCGATTGCTCCGAGCTGCTGGCGAGCCTTCTGATCGGTCAGCGTGAACCCGACGATGCTCAGCCGGAAATCGAGCCCGGACTGCTTGAGCGCGTTGGTCGCTGCGGCAAAATCGCCGCCGCAGCTTTCTTCGCCATCGGTAATCAGGACCACAGAGCCGCCGCCGGCCGACTTCAGGTCGGTCACCGCCTGGAGAACCGAGTAGACGAGGGGTGTCTCACCGCGCGGCCGCAACCGCTCGACCGTCTTCGAGATGAGGTCGCGGTCGAGCCGCCGCACAGGAACGACGAGCTCCGAGTCGGTGCACGTCTCTTTTTGACGCGACCCATAGCGATGACCGTAGAGACGAAGGCCGACGTTGAAGTCGTCGGGAATTCGTTTGAGCACATCGCGCAGGACCTGTCGTGCCGTGGCGATGCGTGTGCTCTTGCCGAGCGGCAGATTCATCGATCCCGACAAGTCGAGCACGATCAACAGATTCTTACCTGACGCGGACGGCGTCGTAAGACTGCTGACCACGGTCAACGTCGCCGTCCGGCGCAGGTTCGCCGCCAGACACACCGCCGCATGAGCGTCGTTCGAGTCGCCGCGGACCGCCATCCTCCACGAATTTGGCAGCGCCGGCGGCATCGTCACGGTCAACGTGGATTTCGCTTCGCTGCCCAGCGTCACGGTATCGGGATCGAGCCGGGCGACAAGGCCGCTCAACGGAGGCGCCGAGGCGAGCGAAAGCCGAACCGGCCCGCGGAACGCGCCTTGATTCGAGAAAACGGTCACGGGATACGTGTAGGTCTGACCCGGCGCGAGAGCGCGGGTGAGAAGTGCCGCGTCGGTCGTGACCACGAACGGCGTGAGAGGCACGCTGCAGGGCAGACCGTCGGGATCGAACGGGAGCAGCAGCTGGCGCAACACGTACTGGCGGTAGGCCACGCTGCGCCGCTGATCGTAGTCGAGGCCGTCGTACAGAATCACGCCGCGCCCATAACGCGTGTACGTCAGCACGAACCCGCTGACCAAGTTGACGTTCTGACCCGTCAGGGCGCCACACCAGTGAGAATCGTACTCGACGACTGTGTTCGAGTCGCCGAGATCGTTCTTTCCGTTGCCGTTCTTCTCCAGGCGCCACGACTCCTCGTCCAGGAACGCCGCGTCGTCCGAGTGCGCGCTGGCGAGGAAGTTGTTCTCGGCGATGAACAGCCGCGACGTCGCGCCCTTCGCGCCTGGATTGTTCGTGGCGAACCGAAACGGCAGGAAGCTGTAGTCAGGCCCCTTCCCCCCACACACATCCGAGTCCTGGATGATCAGCTTGTGGCCCGAGGCCACCCACTTGACGAGCCCACGCTTGGCGGCCTCGGAGAGGCTCGTTTTGATGTCGCATACTTGCGCGATCACGACCGTGTCGATGGCGGAGCTCGACACGAAAGCCGCAGGGTTCACCGCGCCCGGGGGCACCGTCCAGAACACCAGACGTCGGAGGATTGAAGAGTCGACGCGGCCATCGCCCGGATCGGCCGGGAAATACTTGACCTTCGGAGATTCCGGGTCCAACTTCGCGTAGTAATACGGCGCGTAGCGCTCGAAATCGTCACTGATGATGAGCACATTGTGACTTTCGGGATGAGCGGGCGCAGCGCTGGGCGCGGTAGACCGAGCGCAGATGTCGTCTTGTACTCCAGCCGGCGAGGAACTGGATGTCGGCGCCGACCGATCGTTGGTGGCAGGGAGTCCCGTCGCAAGCAGTGCCGCGAGATCCGCATGCCTCGCGAGAAGCGGCGAATAGCCTGGCGCCTGCCCTTCACTCACCAGCAGGCCGGCCAGCACGGTGAATTGGGGGCAGCCATGGTTCGACGTGATGACCAGCTTCACGTACCTCGCCTCGATCGGTGCGGGAAACGCGATCGAATGGTCGCCAGGTTCCATTGGCAGGCTCGTTGATGCGACCTTGCGAAAGCCCTGAGTCGGCGTGTCCATCGAGGTCCAGATTTCCACGTCCTTTGCCCACACGGTGGTGTCGTTGGAGCAAATCCCGGCCGTCGGGTTGATGCCCGGCGGGGGCAACGTGAGTGTGACGCCCGTGACGAGCGCGGTGTCGTGCCCAAGGAACGAGACCACAATTTCGTTCGGGAACCGCGCGTTCATTTCCGACGACCACACCGTCTTCGGATCGTTGTCGAGCAGCCTGAACGTCGCGTGGGGGGAACTGAGGCCCTTCCCGCTTTCCACGTGCCCGCCCATTTCGAGGGCGACAAGATTGTCGGTGCGCGGCGGGCGCGCTGGCGTTTGCGGTACAGCGCTACCGAGCGCGCTGGCACCCGGAACGGGCGACGGCGACGGCAAAGACTCCGGCGCGGGCGGTTTTGCTGTGGCCGGCGCGGCAGAAGGTTGTGCGGCAGGAGATGATGTGGGTCGCTGAGAGCTGTCGGATGCGCGACCGCACGCGCTCATCATCAGGAGGAGGAGTGACGCGAGCACGCGCACGCCGGGCAACCTCATTCGTTCTCTCACGTCGGACCCCCCATTACTTCTTGTCCCAATACTCGACCATATAGGACCTCCCCGTTGCCTGGCGAAGTCGCATTCATGCCCAACCGCAATGCGCCTCATCGCCACCTCCGTTCGTCGAATCCGCAATGCACTACGCCTTGTACAACGGCCGGACCTGGAACAGGACGTAGAGCGAAATCACACCGACG
>JBGPKK010000169.1:0-10026 GCA_041485905.1 Vicinamibacteria bacterium | reverse complement strand
CGACGGCAGCAACAAACGCCACGACCGTGGTGTTGAATATCTGCGAGTATCCTCGGCCCACGAGGTACGCGAGCAGAGACACGGCGCACATCGCCGAGACAAGGACGGTCAGCTTCGTCAGTCGTTCCATGTCCGGCTAGCCCAATGGCGTGATCTGGATGGCAGGCGCCTCGCAGATCGTGAAATGGCCGGCCTCCGCGCCTTCCCGTTCGAGCTTCGCGACGCCACGTGGAAACGGGGCTCCAACCACGACCGCCAGAGCAAGCGGCGCCCGAGGCGTCCGATGAAGGGTCAGCCGAATCACGAACGGCTGCGCCAGCGCCGCATGGTCGGTTGCCAGGCGGGCGTCGCGTGCCTCGGCCACGAGGCGATCGGAAGGTCCTCCGCTCTGATCGAACGTGAAGAAATGAAAGCCTCGAGTGGTCCGGGGCGGCCACCCGTCAGGTCTTGGCTCGGCAGCCGTCGACCCTCCGAGATACATCAACACGGGACCGCGCACCGTTTCCGAATCGGCGCTCATGGCGATGCGCCCGGAGGTACCAGGAAGATCGGCCCACGTATCGCCGACGATCCGGCACGGGCGCGTGGCCGTAATCTCGCCGACGCCTTCGATCGTCCTCAGAGGTTCGATCGCGAATCCACGCAGGCTGAGATCCTCCTGCGCACGCGGGAACACATATACGGGTCCGCCGCTGAGCGCGTGTCTGACGATGTCTGACGAGCGGGCGACCACGGTGAACGGTTTGCTTGTGCGGCGCCCGCCGACGACGGCCGCGCGCAGCAGCGCGTCGACGGTCGAATCCTCCTCCACGAACCTGGCGCCCGGGGATACAAGGTTGAGCATCCCCGTCATCTGACGCAGCGTCTGCTTTTCGTGCCCGCGCGGGCGCACCCAATCGTCGCGCTCCTCTGCGCCGCGTCGCGACGCCTCGAGCGTCGGCAATAGCACCAGCACCAGCACACTCATCACCCTGAGGATCGGTGTTGTGCCCATCCCCGAGATTATTTCGCGCAGTCCCGATCCGGCGAGCCACCACAATCCAACCGCTAACGGCGCCAGCGCCACGTGCGGGCTCATCGCGGTGCCTGCCGCGAGCACCACAGACACGATCCCGATCGACGCCGTCAGCACAGCGCGGCGCCATGCCACGCGGTTCGCTTCGACGAACAGGCCCAGCACGGCGAGGGCAAGCGCGAACGGTCCGAACAGCCACACGACGGTGCTCGCGAGCCCCATCGCGCGCTTCGGCGACGGCATGGGCAGCGCGCATGCGGCGAGCGTATGCCATGACGAGGGACCCGTGAGCGCGTCGGGCCGTGACAGATTGAGCACGATCAGCGCCACCAGCGCGAGACCAGCGGCAGCGGCGGCGGCCGCGATCAATCGTCCAGCGCGACCGAGCCGGGACGAGGTGGTCGCGACGATGACGAACGCCGCCGTCACCGCGACAATGAGCCACGGCGGAACGAGCAGCGCCGCGGCGAGGAGAATGCCGAGGCCGGCGATGGCCGACGTATAGGAGGTCCGCGTGCGCCGATCGAGCAGCACGCACGAGAGAAGAGCGGCCGCGGCACACATGCCGAAAGCCGCCGCTTCCCAGGGTGGAGAAAGCGTCAGACCAAACAGCGGACTCACACCGACGGCCACGCCGGTCGACGCCGCGACCGCCATGTTGCGGGTCCGATGGAACACGAGCTCCACGAACACCGCGAGCCCGGCGATCATGGCGATCGCGTACAGGACGACAAAGACCGCGCCGATGCTCACGTTCGAACCCAGTCGAACCGCCGCGATCGACATCACTTCCAGCAGACCGGGGCAGGCACTTGGACCGGCGAGCTCGAGGCCTCGTCCTCGCATCACCATCACCGCCGGACCGACCAGCCACGGAAACACGCGGCGTCCGACTGCGATCACGCGAGCGGAGTTGGACGACGACATTCCGTTCGGGAATCATATGCCAGTGTCGCGGTTCCTCGTGATTCGTCACATAATTCCCGGGTGTTCACTCGCGATCGCTTCGGCTCGCCGCGCTCAGAACAGGCGCTCGTCCTGGGAATCGCGGCCGCACTCGTAGGGCTTCGCGCGCTCGTCTATTTGCTGTTCGAACAGGTGGCGTTCGATTCCGATCAGGCAATCGTCGGCCTGATGGCCAAGCACCTCAGTCAAGGCCGCGCCTTTCCGCTCTTCTTCTACGGGCAGACCTACATGCTCGGCGTCGAGGCGTGGGCTGCGGTTCCCTTCTTCTGGATTGCCGGTCCCACCGTCGGGGCGCTTCGGCTGTCCTTGCTGACTTGGAATATCGCGTTTGGCCTGCTGCTCGTAGTGGGGCTACAGCGTGATGCCGGACTGCGGCCGTGGACCGCTCTCGTGGCGGCGCTGTTCTTCCTCGTCGCCCCGGCATCAATCTCCGGCGAATTGCTGGATGCGCAGGGAGGGATCATTGAACCGTTCGTGTATGTCGCCGCGCTGTGGTTCCTGCGCTGTCGTCCGCTGTGGTTCGGGGCTGTGCTGGCCATTGGCTTCCGAAACCGGGAGTTCACGATGTACGCCGTCCCGGTGCTTCTCGCTCTCGAACTGGTGACGGGCGAGTTGAACCGGACACGACTGCGTGAGTGGCTCATGGCCATGGTCGTCTTCTTCGTGGTCTGGGAAGTGATTGAAGCGCTCAAGCCGTTCGCCGACCTCGAAGGACCCGGCACCCGGGGCCAATTGATTGGAGGATTCTCGGGATCGCAGGTCGAGAACCTTGTGGATCGATTCAACTTCCGGCCCGGCGCGCTGGTTGAGCGGATCACGAGGATGGGCCCGGCACTGGTGGGATGGTTCGCGGGCGGCGCTCAGGTCGACACCAGGCTTCCCCTTCGGGATCGACCCTGGCTCGTCTGGATGGCGGCAGGGTACATGCTCGCGGCGACAGGACGCGCAATCATGCTCATCGTTCCTCACGCCGGAGCATGGCGCGACGGATCGTTCATTCGGCTGGTGCGCGCGCAGATCGCCCGCGCGCCGTTCGCCTGGTACTTGCTCGGCGTCGGACTGGTCGCGGCCGGCGTCTTCCTGGCGGGGAAACCTGTTCTCACGGGTTATTCACGCTACGCGATTCTGGGCCTTCTGATCCCGATCGGTTTGACAGCGGCGATTCTTGCGCTCGAACCGCATCGCTTCGCGCGCCGGGCTGTCACGGTCCTCGTGATCGCCTGGGCCGCGTTGGCCATCGTCGACCACACCAGCGTGCTGGTCACGACCATCCGCACGCCTCCGCCAAATCCACTCCGAGAGTTGGCGGATCGCCTGGTCGAGCGACACGTGCCGGTCGCCTCGGCAGGATACTGGCGGGCTTATGTCGTCACGTTTCTCACGAAGGAGCGCGTGCGCGTCGCGTCAAGCGACTTCGTGCGCATTCAGGAATACCAAGACCTCTTCGGGGAACGCATACACGACGCAGTCATGATTCAAGACGTTCCCTGTCCTGGTGGTGAACGCGTCGCCGACTGGTATCTGTGCAAGCCGTGATTCCCAGTGGTGGGTCAGTACGAATTCACCTCGCGAGCTGATAGATCCGCAGGTTTCCGTCGGTGACCAATAGACTCAGTGCTTGAAACTGCGGCAGTCGATCCAGTTGCCGCCGCCGCATGTTACGGCCGTCGACCAGCACATGCGTCACGCCCGCGTCCTGAAGGTATCTGACCGAAGCCTCATCCGGAAAATCGTTCAGCGCCGCGGCATGGCGCTCGTAGCTGGCCGGCGTGAAACCGGAGTAGCCGTTCAGCATCGGGTGCCACGAGCGGGTTGAGATCAGCATGAACGGCGCATCGAGCCACACTTGTGTCGGCGAGTGAAACGGCACCCAGACGAGCACCGCGTCCGGACCGATGGTGTCGAGCGCGTCATACACGGGAGGAATGCCGCGATACGGGAAGTACCCGATCGGCGCCCGCCAGGCTTCGACATTCGCCGCGAGCAGCAGAAAGACCGACAGTACCACCGCCCGGCGCTGAGGCATGCGCCGCTGAATCGCCACCAGGCCAAACCCCGCCAGGATGCCGATTGACACGAGCGCGATCTGACCGAACCGCGCCGCGCCGCGAATGCCGCTCATCAACGGGAACACGTGGTACAGCCAGCGATACGGCGGAAACGCGGGTCCGAACGAGAGCGCAAAGGCAACGACGCCGAACGCCACGACCATACGCGCGCGCCGATCCCTGACGGCGACGCCAGAGGCGACCGCCACGCCCGCGAGGCCAAGCGCCGTCAAACCGGGGAAGAGCGCATCGTTCCGAAAGAAGCGGTGACTCCACCAGGCGAAGTGGAGACGTCCGCCGGTGGCGAGATAGTCGGTGACATGCGCGGAATAAAGCGCCGTCTCGTCGAGCGACCGGTTCAGTCCCTGTTCGCGACTCGCGAGGTAGTAGGGCCACAGAAGCGGCGCGAGCAGCACGATCGCCATGAGGGCGGCCAACGCGGCCCACGTCAGAAACGCGCGACCACGCACGCCAATCCATTCGCGCGGTCGGGCGGCGGTGGCGGCGACGATCGAGATGGCGGTGAAGACGAGGAAGTACGTGCCGGTCAGGGCCTGCAAGACAACATAGCCTGCCAGTTTCATGGCCTCTCGCGCGCGCGGCCATGCCAGCAGCCGGTCCAGCGTCAAGAGCACCAGGGGAAAAAACTCCAGGTGTTGATCCTGGATCTGCGGCAGCCGCGTGAGCGTGAACGCGTTGAAGGCGACGAGCGTGCCGCTCAGCATTCCCGCGAGCAGGCTTCCGGTCCATTTCGAGACGAGGAAGCTCATCGCCCAGCCGGTGAGGGCAAATCCCGCGATCAGGACGAGGTTGTACGCGAGCACCGGCGATGCACCGGCCCACAACAGCGGCGCCGCCATGCACGCCTCCACGAACAACGGGTCCGAGTACGCGAGGGTGTGACGCTCGGGATAGAAGATGTTGGCGTCGAAGAGATGCGTCGGATCGTGGACGGCCTGGTGAGTGACCCACGCCAGGATCCACTCGTGGAGCACGGTGTCGGCGTTGTCGTTCCGGGACAAGGTCCGAGGCGCCGCGGCCAGTGGCCATGTGTGCGCGACAGCCAGCACCGTGAAGAGGCCGAGGGTTGCCAGCGCCGTCCCGGCGCGCCGGCGACGGGGGGATGAACCACTAGTCACGCCGCGCATATGATAGCCGGTTGATGGAATCCTTTCGCGGCCGCCGCGAGCTCGCGCTGGTGCTCCTCGGCTTCGGCGCATTGACGATCGCGTTGACGTACCCGCTGGCTTTTCATCCGGGAAGCGTCGGACGTGTCGACAACGGCGATGGACAGTTGTCGATCTGGAACGTCGCCTGGGTTGCACGGACGCTCGTCGTCGATCCGCTGCACGTCTTCGACGCCAACATCTTCTACCCGCACCGCTGGACGCTGGTGTACTCCGAGACCAATCTCGGCGCGGGTGCGCTCGCGATTCCCGTGTACTGGGCGACGCGCAATCCTTACGCCGCCCATAATTTCGTCCTGCTGCTGTCGTTCGTGCTCAGCGCGACCGGCACGTACTATCTGATCCGATATCTCGTTGACGATCGGCGCGCGGCCCTCATCGCCGCGATCGGCTTCGCCTATTGTCCCTACGTCTTCGGGCACTTACCGCACATCCAGTTGCTGATGACAGCGGGCCTGCCGCTCAGCCTGCTCGCGTTTCATCGAGTCGCCGATCGGCCACGTGCTCGCCGCGGAGCTGTGCTGGGATTGGCGATGGCGCTTCAGGCCTTCTTCTGCGGGTACTACGCCGTCTTCGTGGCGCTCATGGTGGGCTTCAGCGTCTTGTTCGTTGCGGGCACGCGTCGCCTCTGGACCGATGGGCGCTACTGGGGCGCGATTGGTGTGGCGGCGGGCGTGGCGCTCGCGATCGCCGTGCCGCTGCTGATGCCGTACTCGAGCCTCCAAGGCACGACCGGCTTCACTCGGTCGCTCGAGGGCGCGCGCCAGTTTTCCGCCGACTGGCGGGCGTACTTCGCCTCGTCCGCGCGGGGCCATTCATGGATGCTGAGCCTCATCGGGCACGGAAGGGAGCAACTCTTTCCAGGGTTCATCGCCATTGTGTTCGGCTTCGCCGGCGCCGCAACTGGCTGGTTCGCTCGCGGGCGCTTGCGCGAGGTGTCGCTTCTCTATACAAGCCTCGCCGGGCTCGCCTATTGGGCATCGTTGGGACCGTCCGGCGGCCTGTACAGCGTCCTGTATTCGACGATACCGATCTTCAGCTTATTGCACGCGCCGAGCCGGTTTGGTGTGGTCGTGGCGTTCGCTCTCTCGGTCCTCGCGGGAATCGGCGTCGCCGCCCTGCTCGCGCGCGTGTCGAGACCTGCGCTCGTGGCGACGCTCGTTGCCGCCGTTGGGGCGGCGGAGCTCGGCACGCCGCTGCGGTTTCCGCAGGTCCCGCCCATAGACCCGGCGTACCGTGTCCTTGCGGCGCTGCCGCGAGGAGCCGTGCTCGAGATGCCGGTGTATTCCCAGAAGTTCGCGTTCGAGCGGACCAGGTACATGTTGAGCTCCACGGCCCATTGGATGCCGCTTGTCGACGCGTACAGCGATTACATTCCGCAGGATTTCAACGAACACGCCGACGTGCTCGGACTGTTCCCGTCGCGCGAGGCGTTCAAGCTGCTCGAATCCGACCACGTGCGCTATACGGTGTTCCACCTGGATCTCTACGGTCCGGCGAATCGCCCTCCCCTCCTCGCCCGCTTGGCCGAGTTTGCACCGTACCTGCGGCAGCATTTTGCCGATGACCGCACGGTGTTGTACGAAATCGTCGGCTTTCCGCGATGAGAAACACATGCAACCAAAGGCGTGGCGATGAACCCATGATGCATCTGAAAGCAGACAGCCGATTCCCGACCGAGCTGCGCTCTACGGAACGACGTGAGGGGCGACGTCGCCATGGAGCGTTGTCAGATCAACGTCGTGATCTCGCGGCAGGCTCAGGAAATACTCGACCAGCGGCCGATCGTCGGTGAGGACCGGTCCGGCGCCGACAAACGCCCTCAGCTCCTCCGGTCCCGCGCGGTACATCTTCAGAAGCTGATCGAAGGTGGAGATCCCGAGATCGTGTATGCCCTGCGCGTCGCCAGGCCGCTCGAGCTTCCGCTCGAAGTCGCTCGGTCGCAGGCGCAGCGGCTCCAGCGCACCAACGAGCAGCGATCCGTCCGCCCACACGGTCGTTTCGGGAAACACACTGGCGAACGTTCGCGCGATCAGCTTGTATTCGGCATCAGTGCCCGCCGCCCACTGCAGCACCAGGCCTCCAGGTTTCAGCACGCTTCTGATCAAACGGAAGTACTCGGCTGAATACAGATTGCCCGATCCTGCGTAGATCGGATGAATGACGTCGGCCGTCACCACGTCGTACTTTCGGCCCGTCAGCATCATGTAATTACGGCCATCGTCGGTGCGCAGATGGGCGTTGGGCCGCGAGAAGAACTGATAGTTGATGTCGCCGAAATACGCCGCACCGCGGACGACGGCTGCCGACAGCTCGACGACGTCGACGTCAACGCCCTCATGGATGCTGACGGCGCCCGCCGTCGCGCCGCCGCCGAGGCCAATCACCAGCGCCCGGCGGGGGTTCGGATGGAGTGTCATGGGCAGGTGGCCGATGCGATGATGGTCGTACACCATCGCGCCGCCGGTGCTCGACTGATGGTTGCCGTTCACGGTCAGCGACCGCTCGCCGTTGGTCGCCTCGTGGACGACGACGGTCGCCTCGACTCCTTCTTCACGCCAGAGAATCCGCTGACGCGGATAGCGCTGCGCGACAAACTGGTCGAACGGATCGGGCGACAGCCACACCGCCGCCGCGAACACGGCACACGCGGCCGCCGCGAAGCTCATGCGGTAGCGCCGCAGTTCGGAGACCGCCAGCAGCGCCAATCCGGACATGAAGCTGACGCAGGCCAGGACGATGAGCGACGCACGGCTTCCGATGAAAGGAAGGAGCAGGAAGCCGGCGACCAGGGAGCCAGCAATCGAGCCGGCGACGTTCAGCGAGTAGAACAGTCCTATTCGCCGGGCGGCCGTCTGATCGGGCGAACGCCCCGATGCGGCCCACAACCGGAGTCCGATGGGAAACGCGATCCCCATCAGCAGCATGGTCGGAAAGATGGAGATGGCGCTGCCGACGATCGAGTACACGAGATAATCCGGGACCAGCCGCGACAGCCACGGCCTCGCGCTGATGGTGAAGCTGTTGAGCCGCACGAGCGGGCCGAACGACAGGACGGTGGTGACGCCGATCGTCAGCTCGAGGCCGGCCAGGACGAACAGCCACGGAGCGCGTCGATCCAGCAGCGGCGCGACGAGATAGCTTCCGATCCCAATCCCGGCAAGCACGGTCGCCAGCATCACGGCGAATCCATACACAGTGGGACGGAAGAACAGGGTCAACACGCGGAACCAGACGACCTCGAGCCCGAGCGCGACCGCACAGGACGCCGCGAAGACGACGAGAAGCACACGCAGACGGGAGCGCCCGGGAGTCCGCGTGTCGATGGTGACGCCGGGTGGCGGCTCTGCGGCCTCGTCGCGCCCTGCGCGCCGCGGCCACGCCGTTGAGAGCGCCATCGCCATGGCGCCGACCAGCACGTTGAGTCCGCCCGCCACCAGAAATGTGCGGTGGATTCCGCGTCCCGGAATCAGGTACAGCCCGGCCGTCACCGTGCCGACGATCGCGCCGATCGTGTTGGTTCCATAGAGCACGCCCACCCGCTCGCCGAGCCGGCCGGCACGAAACGCCGAGGACTTGATGACCAGCGGCAGCGTGGCGCCCATCAGCGCGGTCGGCACGATGAGCACGACGAACGCAATCGTAAAGCGCACGAGCGTCACCGCCGACGCCGAGTGCGGCAACCACCCGTACGCGCGCACGTACTCCTGCTGCAGCCAGTTGAGCGCGGCCGGCGTTGCCAGCGCGGTGACGCCGATCAGCACCTCGGCCCCGGCGAACCAGCGGAGAGGATGGCGGACCCGGTCGGCGACCACTCCGGCGGCGACGCTGCCCAGGGCGAGTCCCGCCATGAAACTCGCCCAGACGGTGCTGGCGGCGTACACAGTCACCCCGAACACCAGGCCGAGGAGGCGCAGCCAGAGGACCTGATAGATGAGCGCGGTGGCGCCCGAGCAGAAAAAGAGGGCGGCCAGCGCCGCGAGAAACATCAGGTGATAATGACACCTTCATGAGCCTGTTGCGACGCCTCGTTGGCCGGAGCGCGGAGACGGCGGTGCCACGCGAGGCGTCGGTCTTCGAATCCACGTCGCCCGAAGCGTTCATCCGCGCGGCGTTCTGGATCGTGCTCGGGCGGGAGGTCACGCCGATCGAGTTCCGCGATCAGCTGCGCGAGATCCAGTCCGGCGACCGGCACGATCGGCACGTCTTCCTCCTCCGCCTTCTGGCGTCCGCCGAGTGCAGCCGGGGGCTCTCGCAGTGGAAGGACAATCGCGATCGACACGACGATCCGTCGATTGAAGAAGCCGCCCTCGCCGGGTTGGGATCGGACGATCAGTTCGTGAAGCACGCGTACGAGATGCTGCTCGGCCGGCCCGCCGACGAACAAGGCCTGCGCCATTACGCCGGCGCACTCGCCGAGGGCGACACTCGGTCCCACGTTCTGCGCTCACTGGCCGTGTCCGAGGAGTTCGAGCGGCGCCACCGCGAGGTCGCGCCACAAGGCGGCTTTCTTCCCCGCGACACGCAACTCTGTGAGCTGGCCAATCCCGCGAAGTGGGACAACCCCGAGTGGATGAGCCTCCTGCGCGATCTGAAGGTCGTGCCGTCCGAAAAAGAATCGATGCACCGAAAAGGGTACGAGTTCACGCAGCTCCTTTACGGGCTGACCCGTCTCGGCCGGCTCCGGGAGAGCACGCGCGTCCTCAGCGTGGGCGCGGGACACGAGGCCATCCTGTATTGGCTGGCCAACCACGTCGGCTCGGTGGTGGCGACCGACGTGTACGAGGAGGGCCGATGGGAAGCCGGCGGG
>JBGPKK010000168.1:0-10032 GCA_041485905.1 Vicinamibacteria bacterium | reverse complement strand
TCGACGCTGTCGATCGCCCGCAGGAGCGCGAGTCCGCCACCAGGCACGATCCCTTCAGCCATCGCGGCCTTCGTCGCGCTGATGGCGTCCTCGAAGGCTTCCCGGCGACTCTTCATCTCGGCTTCCGAGGGTGCGCCCACGCGGATAACCGCCACGCCACCGGTCAGCTTCGCCAACCGCTCTTCGAGCTTTTCGCGGTCGTAATCGGACGTCGTGGTCTTGATCTGGGTGCGGATTTCGTTCGCGCGTCCGTCGATGGCCTCCTTGGTCCCGCCACCGCCCACAATGGTCGTGGAGTCCTTGTCGATGACGACGCGTTTAGCCTGCCCGAGATCCGCGAGAGTCACGTTGGCGAGCTTGATCCCCAGCTCCTCCGCGATGAGATGACCGCCGGTGAGGACCGCCATGTCCTCGAGCATCGCGCGTCGTCGATCTCCATAGCCGGGCGCCTTGACGGCCACACACGGCAGCACGCCGCGCACCTTGTTGACGACCAGCGTCGCCAGGGCGTCACCGTCCACGTCGTCAGCCACGACCATCAACGCTTTGCCGCTCTTGGCTATCTGCTCGAGCACCGGCAGCAAATCGGTCATCGTGCTGATCTTCTTCTCGTACATCAGGATCAACGGTTCCTCGAGGACCGCCTTCATCTTCTCGGTGTCAGTAATAAAGTACGGGGACAAGTAGCCGCGGTCGAGCCGCATGCCCTCGACGACTTCCACCATCGTCTCCGTCCCCTTGGCTTCCTCGACCGATGTCGTGCCCTCCGCGCCGACCTTTTCGAGCGCGTCGGCAACCGTCTCGCCGATGCTCGTATCGTTATGAGCAGAGATCGTCGCGACCTGCACCCGCTGCTTATGATCAGCAACGGGGCGCGACAACTGTTTCAGCCGGGCGACGACTGCAAGGAGCGCGCGATCAAGGCCACGTTTCAGATCGATCGCGCTTGCGCCGGCGGCGATGTTGCGCACGCCTTCAGCGAAGATCGCTGCAGCCAGCAGGGTGGACGTTGTCGTGCCATCGCCCACCACGTCGCCCGTGCGCTCCGCTGCTTGTCGAATGACCTGGGCGCCAAGGTTTTCCTCATGGTCCTGCAGCTCAAACTCTTTGGCGATCGTCACGCCATCGTTACAGACAATGGGGCGACCCCACTTCTTCTCGATGAGCACACATTTCGATTTCGGGCCCAATGTCACGCGTACGGCGTCGGCGAGCGCCAACGCTCCGTGCAGGACTTTTTCACGCGCTGCGGATTGCACGAGCAGGCGTTTGTGAGGCACAGCAGACCTCCCTCCGGTGGACCTACGACTTGCCGGGAGTGCCGGCTTTTCGGCACACCACCAAGCTTGCTGAATCTGACTGCAAATACCCTGCTCAACAGAGACGCGACGCTGGGGTCTCCTCGCCGGTATCGGCCTTGCGTGACTTCTGGAGTGAAGGCGGACCACTCACCAGAGCTGGAACGCCCCGAAAAGAAGGCTGCCATGCAGACCGTTGAAATCGCCCACGAGGCGTGGGCACAAACGCTCAACGAATTCACTGCGATCCATGAAGGTTGGCTTGTCTCGCTCGACGTCCTGGCCCCCACGATCGGCGCACAACTGGCAATCAACAATCTGCCACTCCTCGGTGTATCCGTGGACCGGGTCGATCACCATGACGCGATCACGATTTCCGCGGCCCGCGCGGCTGCCGAACACATGACCCACACGATTCGTGCCGCGACGCGCGTGTACATCGAGCGTAGGGAGGACGGGGCCGACGTTGCGCTGCAAATCGAGTCGGCCGACGGAACGACGACCATTCTGAGATTTCGGGCGACTGCCTTGCCGGAGACGCTCGACGGCGTCGTCCGTCGATGACGCCGCAAGCATCGATTAAGGCCAGGGACTCGCTCGGCTCGCACGTCCCAGTCGTGTATCTTGAGGATCACGACATGGAGCTCGGTAGGCTGCTGACGTCTGGCGTCGATCTATGGCTCAACACGCCGCAGCCACCGCTCGAAGCCTCCGGCACCAGCGGAATGAAGGCCGCCCTCAACGGTGTTCCGAGTCTGAGTGTGCTCGATGGCTGGTGGACCGAAGGCCACATCGAAGGCGTCACCGGCTGGTCCATCGGTGAGAAGACTCAGGAGCCGCCGCCTGACAACCGAACAGCCACCGATGCGGCATCGATGTACGACAAGCTGGAGCGTGTAATTGTGCCGCTGTTCTATCACCAGCGTGATCGCTTCGTCGATGTCATGCGCCACGCAATCGCGCTCAATGGCTCGTTCTTCAACAGCCACAGGATGGTCGAGGAGTATGTGTTGAAGGCCTACGCCCTCTAAGCAGACATTCCGCCCTTCAGCAGCGGCGGTGCCACGAGAATCCCCTTGGACGAAATCACTTAACAGCTGCCGTCGTCGTGGCCTCGGCGGCGGCGACTCGCATCGCCGTCGCTATCGCCACGTCTGGGTTCAACGAAATGGAATTGATGCCTTCGCGCACCAGCCACACCGCGAACTCCGGGTAGTCTGATGGCGCCTGACCGCAAATGCCGATCGGCTTACCAACTTTTCGTGCGGCCGCAATCGCCCGCGCAATCAGCCACCGGACGGCATCATCGCGCTCATCAAAGAGGTGCGCCACTGTTCCTGAATCACGATCGAGGCCCAGCGTGAGCTGCGTCAAGTCGTTCGAACCGATTGAGAACCCGTCGAACACCTGCAGAAACTCTTCTGCGAGCACGGCATTCGACGGCACCTCGCACATGGCGTAGACCTCCAGGCCGTCCTCCCCTTGTCGAAGTCCATTCGCAGCCATCGCCGCCAGGACGCGACGACCCTCCACCACCGTGCGGCAGAATGGGATCATGACTTTGACATTCCTCAAACCCAGCTCGCGGCGCACGCGTCGAAGCGCCGCGCACTCCAGAGCGAATCCTTCTGCATAGCGCACGTCGTAGTACCTCGACGCCCCGCGGAAACCAATCATCGGGTTCTCTTCCTGCGGCTCGAACTCACCGCCGCCCAGCAGTCGAGCGTACTCGTTCGTCTTGAAGTCGCTCGTGCGCACGATGACCGGCTTCGGATAGAACGCAGCGGCGATACACGCGACACCTTCACTGAACCGGCGGACGAAGAACTCGCGGGCATCCTCCGTGCCGATTTTCGCGGCGATCTGCTTGACGACCTGCGGATCCTTCAACTGCGGGTACCGCGCCAGCGCCATCGGATGAATGCCGATGTGGTTCGTGACGATGAACTCCGCGCGAGCGAGACCGACGCCGGCGTTCGGAATGGCCGACAACGCGAACGCACGACTCGGATCGCCGACGATAAGCATGACTTGTGTCCGGGTCTCGGGAATCTTCGCGGCATCAACGCGCTCCACGGAGAATGGCGCGGCGCCGGCATAGACATGGCCGTCCGCCCCTTCGGCGCAGCACACCGTGACCTCGTCGCCATCGTGAAGCGTGCTGGTTGCCCGTTCGGTGCCGACGATGCACGGCAGGCCGAACTCGCGAGAAACGATCGCGGCATGAGCGGTTCGGCCACCTTTGTCGGTGACGATCGCCGCCACGCGCCGCATGGCCGGTTCCCAATCTGGGTCAGTAAGCTCGGCCACGAGCACTTCCCCACGTTGCACAGTCTCGAGCGCACTGACGTCGCGGACGACTCGGACGTGTCCGACGCCGATCTTCTCGCCGACGGCTTGGCCCGTGAGCAAAGGCGCACCGGGCGAACCGGTCAACCGATACATCTCCGCCGCGGCTGTCCGCGGTTTCATCGAATGGACCGTCTCCGGGCGAGCCTGCACGATGACGAGCTGTCCCGTCACACCGTCTTTGGCCCACTCGATGTCCATTGGCTGCGTATGACCGGCTCGTGTCGAATAGTGCCGCTCGATCTCACACGCCCACTTCGCCAACGTCAGCACGTCATCGTCGATCAGGCAGTAACGAGCTCGCTCCTCGGCGGGGGTCGGCTCGCTCCGCGTGCCTTTGCTGCCGTCCGCGTACACGAGCCGCACCTCTTTCGTCCCGAGCCGCCGGCTGACGATGGCGCGGTGACCCGTGGCGAGTGTGGGCTTGAAGATCGTCCATTCGTCGGGTGTGACAACACCTTGGACCACGAATTCGCCGAGGCCGTAGGCGCCAGACACCGTGACGACGTCACGAAATCCAGATTCGGTGTCGAGCGTGAAGATCACCCCAGAGCTCGCCTTGTCCGAGCGCACCATCGGCATCACGCCGACCGACAACGCCACCTTCAGCTGGACGTATCCGAGCCGCGCGCGATAGCTGATCGCGCGGTCCGTGAAGAGCGATGAGCAGCACGCGTGGACGGCCCGTAGCAGCCCGTCGCGTCCGCGGACGTTGAGGAACGTCTCCGCGGCGCCCGCGAATGAGGCCTCGGGCAGATCCTCGGCGGTCGCCGACGAGCGGACTGCCATCTCCGGCTCGCGGCCGAGGCGACCACAGAGTCCATCGTACGCGCCAAGAATCGCGGTTCTTACGTCTTCGGGCAGCGGTGTCTCGAGAACAGCCGTCCGGGCCGCCTGCCCGCGCTGCGACAGCTCGCCGAGATTCTCGGGATCGAAGGGGCCGAAGATCGATCGCAGTCGATCCTCGAGGCCGTTCGTCGCGAGTAATCGCCAATACGCCTCGGCGGTGGTGGCAAACCCGTCGACCACGCCCACGCCCTTTGGTTTCAGCGCTCCGAATAGCTCTCCGAGCGAGGCGTTCTTGCCACCAACTCGGCTCACGTCGCCCAAGCTGATTTGTGAAAAATCGAGAACGTATTCGAGTGTGCCCGTTGAAGCGGTCATGTCGGCTCCGTGTCCGTGCTCGGCATCGTCATTTGCCATCGTGGTCTGAACACATCACTTCTTCAGCGTGAGCACCGGGCAAGATGCCCGCCGAACCACGTGATTGGTGGTCGACCCAAACAACATCAAGTCGAGGGCATTGCGCCCGTGCACCCCCATCACGATGAGATCGACGTGCTCCGCCCCGGCGAGCGCCAGGATTTGACGGTACGGCTTCCCGTAGCTCAACTTCGGCTCCGGAGCGCACCAACTCCGCACCTCGTCTGAGATCAGGCCCTCCAACCGCTGCCTGGTCTCCGCCTCCCACTGTCGGCGGAACTCGGAAAGGTCGAGTGAGCGCTTCGCTAACAGTTGGTCATCCGGCAACCCCTCGAACACATGCTGGATTGTGAGGCGGGCGTTCGACTCCTGTGCAATCGAGAATGCGAACTGCAACGCGGAAACCGACGGCTCGGAAAAATCGATGGGGCAGAGCAATTGTTTGAAATGGAGTTTTGAACTGGCGGTCGCCGGCGGTGGGACGGTGAGCACTGGACAACTTGCCTTGCGCAGAACCTTCTCGGTTACCGATCCGAGGACGAGACGTTCGAAGCCGCCGCGACCGTGTGTGCCCATCACGATCAGATCGGCCGACAGCGATATCGCGCGTTCCAGAATTCTGACCACAGGGTTGCCTTCATCGAAGAGCGCCTCGGTTTCAAGGCTCGCCTTTTCTGCTGGCACCAACCATTCGCGCAGCTGCTCCCCTAACTGTTGCCGGTCGGGTTCGGTCGGCAGGATGGAACCTGGTGGATCAGCGAACAGCACCGGCGGGCTGAGCAGGATCATCGGATGGCATACGTGCAGGGCGGTAATCTGCGATCCGTACCAGCCGGCAATGACCACCGCGTGCTCCAGCGCGTGTCGCGAGACGTCCGAAAAGTCAATCGGACAGAGAATGCGTCGGATTTCGACCATACGGGCCTTCGAGCTTGCATGTGCAATTGCCTTGCTCACTCTCTCGCCCGTGGAAGAGCGAAATCGACCTCACTCGAAGCAACAATGGGCGCGTGCCTGCGGAATGCCGCCACTCGTTGCCGGATTACCGGAAGCAGTCCGCGCTGGTAGGGGCTGTGCGTGCTGGGACCGTGGCATCTGAGTTGCGTTTCGATTAGAGGCATGACTGAGTCGGTTCAGAGTTTCCGCCCGCCGACGTCATGACCGGCTGGCCGGAGGTATGACCATGAAGACGGATAGAGATCTCCAAGAAGAAGTGCTCGCAGCATTGGATTGGGAACCAGGCGTGGACGCCGCGGAAATCGGCGTCTCTGTGAGTGACGGCGTGGTGACACTCCGGGGCACTGCGACGACGTGCCGCGAGAAATGGCTCGCTGAACGTGCCGCACGGCATGTGGTCGGTGTTCGTGCAGTCGCCAACGATGTCGACGTCAGCCCGACCGGGAATGCTGTCCGTAGCGACTCGGCCATTGCCGAAGTCGCAGCCAACGCGTTGGATTGGGACAGTGCTGTGCCCGACAGCGCAGTCAAGGCGACCGTTCGGAACGGTTGGGTTACGCTGACCGGCTCGGTCGCGTGGCAGTTCCAGAAGGCAGCGGCCGAGCGTGCCATCCAGCGCTTGTACGGTGTGAAAGGCGTCGCAAATTCGATCATCGTGAAGCCGCACGTGGATGCCAGTGACCTCAAGGCCAAGATCGAAGGCGCGTTCAGGCGTAGCGCGGTGATCGACGCCCAGCGAGTCAGCGTCGAGAGCCACGATGGCGCCGTCGTCTTGAGTGGGAAGGTCCGCTCGCTCGCCGAGCGTGATGAAGCGGAACGAGCGGCCTGGGCAGCGCCTGGTGTGACGAAGGTCGACGACCGGCTTGTCGTGATCCCGTAGCTTCTCGATCGGACTCACACCAGACACGATGACGAGCGCGATCCACCGGATGAGCGCCGCCGAGGCGCTCACGAGCCTGCGTTCGACCGCCGATGGTCTGACCAGCGCCGAAGCGCAGGTGCGCCAGCGCGAGTTCGGCCCGAACCAGCTGGAGCGTGCGCGACGACGACCAGCGGTCTTCCAGCTCTTTGCGCAACTGACCCACTTCTTCGCGCTGATCCTCTGGGCGGCGGCCGCATTGGCGTGGCTCGCCGAATACCGCAGTCCAGGGTCGGGCATGAAAGCGTTGGCCGGCGCGGTTGTCGCCGTCATCCTGGTCAACGGCCTGTTTTCCTTCTGGCAGGAGCGTCGCGCGCACAAGGCCATTGCCGCCCTCCAGCGGCTGCTCCCCGAATCCGTTCGTGTTCGCCGCGACGGTCAGTTGCTGGAGGTGCGGAGCGCCGACCTCGTACCGGGTGATGTCATCGAACTGGGCGAGGGCGATCACGTTCCGGCCGACTGCCGCCTGATCGAAGCGTTCGACGTCAAGATCGACAATGCCACGCTCACTGGTGAGTCGCTGCCGCAAACGCGCATCGCCGACACGGAGTCGTCGGACGAAGCGCCAGCGCAACAGCGGAACATGGTGCTTGCCGGCACGTCGGTCGTCGCCGGTCAAGCGGTCGGGCTCGTCGTGGCGACCGGCATGCGCACGGAGTTCGGGCATATCGCGCACCTGACGCAGACCGCGCCGGAGGCCGTCGCACCGCTGCAGCATGAAATCGCACGCCTCAGTCGGCTCGTCGCCGCCTTGTCCGTCCTGCTCGGCGTGGCCCTGTTCGTCGTCGGCCGATTTATCGGCCTGCCGTTTTGGGACAACTTTGTGTTCGCGATCGGCGTCATCGTGGCAAACGTCCCAGAAGGGCTCTTGCCGACGCTCACGCTGTCGATGGCGATGGCCGCGCAGCGGATGGCCGCACGACAGACGCTTACCCGCCACCTCCCAGCGGTTCAGACGCTCGGTTCGGCAACCGTGATCTGCACCGATAAGACCGGCACGCTGACTGAAAACCGGATGGTTGCCCGTCGCCTGTTCGTGCTGGATGAATTCCGAGATATCGCGGGAGGCTTTCACGGAGAGTTTGCGGTCGGTCACCGGAGACTCTTCGAAGCCGCTGCGCACTGCCACACGGTGCATCCGGGTCAGGGCGCCGACAGATCGCAGTGGCATGGCGATCCGATGGAAGTCGCGCTGGTCCGCATGGCACACGTCGCGCTCCCCGGCGTGCGCGAACTTGAGCGTGTCGACCTCAAGCCGTTCAGCCCTGACCGCAAGCGGATGGCGACCCTGCATGCCGACGGTGAAGGGTTCGTGCTGTTTGTCAAAGGTGCGCTCGAAGCCATCCTGCCGCTGTGCAACTCATGCGACGTGGCGGGCGGAGCCAGCGCAGTTACTGATGCGCTGCGCCGGACGATCGTCCAGGCTGAAGCCGCGATGGCTTCTGAAGGGCTGCGAGTCCTGGCATTCGCCTACCGAACGCTGAGCACGCTTCCGGATCGCGAGCATTTCGAGGAAACCTTGACATTCGCTGGGCTCGTGGGGCTTCACGATCCGCCACGACCGGAAGTGCCCTCGGCAATCGCGCAGTGTCGTGCGGCCGGCGTGAAGGTCATCATGGTCACCGGCGATCATCCGCAGACCGGGCTGGCCGTAGCGAGAGCCATCGGTCTCGCCCAAGGCCAACGTCCGAGAGTCGTGACCGGCCAAGAACTCGAGCGGCTATCCGCGGCGCAGCTTCGGTTCGTGCTCGACGAGCCAGAACTCGTGTTCGCGCGGGTGTCGGCGGAGCAGAAGCTACGAATCGTCCTCGCGTTCCAGCAGACCGGCGCGATCGTCGCGGTGACGGGCGACGGTGTCAATGACGCGCCGGCCCTCAAGGCCGCTGACATCGGCGTCGCCATGGGCATCAGCGGCACGGACGTCGCCCGCGAAGCGGCGGACGTCGTCCTGCTCGACGACAATTTCGCGAGTATCGTCGCGGCGATCGAAGAGGGACGCGGTGTCTTCGACAACATTCGAAAGTTCACGACCTACGTCCTGACATCAAACATTCCGGAGCTGGTCCCCTATCTCACATTCGTGCTGCTACGCATTCCCCTGCCGCTCACCATCATCCAGGTGCTGGCGGTGGACCTTGGAACAGACATGCTGCCTGGTCTTGGCCTCGGCGCCGAGCGCCCCGAGCCCAACGTCATGTTCCGGCCACCGCGGACAACCAAACAACGCCTGATCGATGTCCCGTTACTCGCGCGCGCGTATCTGCTGCTCGGCGGGATCGAAGCAGCTGCCGCCATGACCGCTTATGCGTTCGTGCTGCATCAGGGAGCCTGGCACTGGGGCATGCCTCTTCACTCACAGAGTCTGCTCTATCGACAGGCCACAACGGCATGCCTGACTGGGATTGTCGTGGCGCAGGTGGCAAACGTGTATGCCTGCCGGAGTGAAACGCTGCCCGTGTCGCTTCGCGGGTTGCTCAACAATCGGCTCATTGTGACGGGGGTGGCCGTCGAACTCGCGCTCATCGCGGCGATCGACTACACGCGCTGGGGGAAGGCCATCTTCGGAACGGCAGCGATTCCGTGGGAGGTCTGGTGCGTCCCAGTGCCGTTCGCCATCGGTCTTATTGGGTTTGATCGCCTCGTCAAACGGCGGCGACGGTCAGCCACCAGTCACGCGGTTTCCGCCGTCGCCCTTCGTCCGACACAGGGCCCCGCCACCGGCCCCCATCCGTGAACCTGTGGTGGCTGTCTTGCGATCGGACAGCGTGGCGACGCTCCACGCCTGTGCGATAAAGGCGTCAGATTTCGGAGAGGCCGCCTCGACTGACCTTCGGCGTTCTTTTTCCCCGCATCTAGCCTCTTCAACACGTTCTCGCTCAACCAGACGGTCGCATTCTCACCCTGAATCATGAAGACCGTCTTCTCGAGCTCAAGGCCCTCCAGCTCGTACGTAAAGCTCGGAAACGGATCCAGCTTGAACTGGGAGAGGAACCGGTATCCATCGGGATGGACGACACCTGGATATCTGTTTGTGGACAACTCGAACCGCCGCCCGTCCACGATCAGCGTCTCTTCAAGTTTTGAGAGCAGGACCATACGGCCCACCGGAGGCTTGGTGGCCCGCCACCAACAACCCGTGGTAGCGCCGTGTAATGGGGCCGACGTAGCGGTCACAAACGCCAGGCAGGCCGTCTTCGTTCCAGCGATAGGCTCGCGATCGGGCGTGATCGTGTGGAAAATGCTCCCACGCCGTCCCACCGGCCGAATAGTCTTCCCGTACCGTGCCCCACGCACGCTCGCTCAGAT
>JBGPKK010000167.1:0-10148 GCA_041485905.1 Vicinamibacteria bacterium | reverse complement strand
TGACGACGCGGGGTACAAGGCTGGCGTTGCGGCGTTTCAGCGAGCTATCATTGACGATCCCCCCGCGGTCTTTCTCGCATGGCGAGAGCGCGCCCGCGCCGTGAGCACACGATTTTACGTGCCGGCTGAACCCGACACTGACGTCCTCGCCACGCTGCATTTGTGGCGGCCGGCCGACGGCGCGAGGCGCGCGAGCCACAATTAGAGACTGTGATGGCGTTCAGAATTCGCCACATCGCCACCCGGTTCGCGCTGCTCCTCGCGATTGCCGCCATCGTCCCGTTGCTGGCGTACGGCTTCGTTTCATTGCTCTCGCTTCAGCGCGGCATTCACGATTCGATCGTCAGCGGCAACCAGAATGTCGCCACGCGCGCGGCTGAAGAAATCCGCCGCTATGTCGCCACCAACGCAGAGCTGCTGAAAGCCCTCGGGGCCGAGATGCAGGACACGGGCCTGCAACCGTGGCAGCAGGACCGAATCGTGAAAAACTACGTCCTGCGGTTCCGGGAGTTCCACGAGATCACGCTGCTGGACGAAGCGGACAAGGTGTTGGCGTCGAGCCGCGTGGAACCGTCGCGCTTGCAGATTCCAAAGCAATCCCTGCTCGCCATCAACGGCGTCATCATGTCGCCGATCCGCGTCGACAAAGACCTGCTGCCCACGACGGTGTTCGCGATTCACCTGACGCGGCTCAATCAACCCGCGGGATGGCTCGTCGGCGAGTTCAGCCTTGAAGAGATGTGGCGGATGGTCGACCGCATTCGGCTCGGCGAGCACGGATTTGCTCTGGTCGTGGCGCCCAACGGCGACCTCATCGCCCACGGCAATCCCGACAAAAAGGCGCTCGTCGCGCGCTCGAGCAACATGCAGGGGCACCCCCTCGTGCAGGCGCTCGGCGCGTCGCAGCGGGACGCGCCCGTGGCCGACGAGTACCTGGACGAGGACGGCCGGCGGCAGCTCGGCGTCGCGGCCCGTATCGTGCCGCTCGGCTGGACCGTGATCGTCGAGCAGCCAACCAGTGAGGCCTACGCCAGCGCGACCGAGCTGCAGTGGCAACTCATCGTCGCCATCTCAATCGCCCTGCTCGGGATGATCGCGGTCGGCTATTTCTCGGGCCGCCAGTTCCTGACGCCGATTCACGAGCTGCAGCGCGGCACTCGCGCGGTGGCCGCCGGCCAGCTCGACACGCGCGTGGACATCCGGACCAGCGACGAGTTCGCGGCTCTCGGCGAGGCCTTCAACACGATGGCCGATCGCCTCGTCGAGCTGCAGGAAAACGTCAAACGCCAGGAGCGCCAGGCGATGTTCGGCCGCATCGCCGCGGGACTGGTACACGATCTCTCGCATCCGATTCAGAACCTGGGCAACAGCACGCGCCTGCTCGTTCGCGAGGACATCGACGACGAGTCGCGACAGTCGCTCCGCGTCACGATCGAACGCGAGCTCGAAACGCTCAAGCGCTTCATGGACGACCTGCGCAACGTCGTGAAGCCGAGGCCGCTCGAGCGGTTCCCGCTGGACGTGAACGCCTCGGTCGCGGAGACTGTCGAGCCGATGCGCGCGGAAGGCGAACGGGTCGGTGTCACCGTGGAGGCCGTCTACGCGCGCGAGACGCTCCTCATCGAAGGCGATCGATTTGCCCTCGGCCGCGTGTACCGAAACCTGATCACCAACGCCATACAGGCCACCGATCAGGGCGGGCGCGTGGCCGTCGCCACGTCGCGCGTCGGCGATCACGTGGAGATCAGCGTCACCGACACCGGCTCGGGCATCGCGCCGGAGCGCTTGTCGGCGATTTTCGACGACTTCGTCACCACGAAGCGCCGCGGGTTGGGCCTGGGACTCGCCATCTCGAAGCGCATCGTGGAGCAGCTCGATGGCACCATCACCGTCGAAAGTGAACTGGGGTGTGGCACGGCGTTCAGGGTGCGGTTCCCGGTCAGACACGATCGCGCGGCGCACGCGGCGGCAAGCTGAAAGGTGAATTCCGCGTTGGTGGCGGGGGTTCGGCCCCGTCTTTGCAGGGTTAGCGGGCCTGCCCTCTCGTCATGTGGAAGCGAGGTTACGAATTATGTTTCGCACGCTCCTGAAAACGGAGGCTTTGGCGATCGAGGACCGGACGTTCCCGATTCGCTACTTCGAGCTGCGCACGCTGCGCGGCGCGCGCCGGTACAGCGCCGAGATCCTCCTCGGGCCGGGCGACCGCATCATTCTCGACGATGATTCGGTGACCAATCTCGAGGCGCGGACGACGTGCCTCGTGCCGGCGACGCTCTACAGCCGGATGCTGGCGGGACGGACGGCGGCCTGATCTCTCCGAGAGACGCTCCCTGTAGGCAACGCAAGCAACGTAAGGCATGTGAGGAGGCGTAGCGGGGGCGACGAACCGCCCTCGCTACGCCGTCTCACAACCGGGAGCCTTCTGAGGTCAAGTGGTTGGGGAGCCCGTGTGGCCTACTTGCGCGGCAGCACGGCATCTTTCAACTGCTTGGCAATGCGCGCCTTGACGACGGTCTTCGCGGGGATCTTGATGGCCTCGCCCGTGGCCGGATTACGGCCCATTCGCGCTTTACGCTTCTGCACGACCAGCTTCACCATGCCGGGCAGCACGAACTCGCCCGACCGCTTCAGCTCTCGTTCCGCCAGCGCCGTCAGCTCGTCGAAGTACTCGCGGGCCTGCGTCCGCTTCACTTCGAACCGCTCGGCGAAGTGCGAAAACAGCTCCGATTTGCCCATCCTGCGGGCGTCAGCCATTCTGCCCCCCTCACTTGACGCGCGTCATCATTCTTCCGTCGATCGCCGGGCGCGCAGCGTTGATCGCGGTTTTGCTCGGAAAATCGCCGTATCCTAGCGCGCGACCTCCCGAGTGTCAAACAGCCCTTCCGTGAAAACCAGCGCTTTTACGGCCGTAATGCTAGAATTTTTCGCGTATGTCAAGCGCCACGATCGAGACCTTTCTCAATCCGCAGCCCGGGCGCGATTACGAAATCGCGATCGCGTGTCCCGAATTCACGTCGGTGTGCCCGAAGACCGGCCTGCCTGATTTCGGCGAAATTCGCATCACCTACGTGCCCGACGCGCACTGCATCGAGCTCAAATCGCTCAAGTACTACATCGTCGGATTCAGGAACCGCGGCATTTTCTTCGAGCACGTCACCAACGAGATCCTCGACGACCTGGTCGCGGCGATCCATCCGCGCCGTATGGAGGTGGTCGGCGACTTCGCGGTCCGCGGCGGCATCAAGACGACGGTGACTGCGTCGTATCGAAAATCGTAACGGGGGCGCCAAATCTGTCAGACCGTGTCGGCGTCTTGCGCCCGCTTTTCCGATATCTTTTTGGCGATCTCGCAAGGAATGGGGCTTGCCCCTGCAGCAGGTGTGGTACCGAAGGCGACGCCGGCGGACGGGCAGGTGTCCGCGCGACCCGTTCACGACGAGTGGGGCATTTACGACCCGGAGCGGGCCGGACTGGAAGCGGTCATTCGCAGAGTGCCGAGCCCCGACGACAGCGCCCGCAGAGGGCCGACGCCAAACCCCGCGCCCGCGGCGCCCTCCAGGTAGAGCCGATCGCCAACTGCGACATCGCACGATTCGAGCGCGCCCGATGCCAGCTCGATCGTGGCGTATGCGCCCAAGGACGCGGCGATGCGCCACGGTCCCAGATCGCGCACGACACGCATGATCCGGCCCGTCCGATCCACGAAGATCACGTCGATCGCGAAGCGCATGAAGGCCGTGTGAATCATCACGCACGGCGCGATGACGAGCGCCGACGCAGGATCGAGCTTGGAACGATCGAGCAGGCCGCGTCGCCGTTCGCTTCGCGTCAGCGCCAGCTCCGTCGCACTGGCGACGATCCGGCCCGATCGCGCGTTGATCAGCGTAACAAGCGGGTTAAGTCGCACCTAAAAAACCCCCGGCACGAGGTGCCACGCGACGCGCCGGCAGTAGACCTGATACGACCGATCGCTGGCGAGCACGCGCTCTTCGCACAGCGCGCGCAGGACAAGCGCCACGTCGGTCGCCGCCAGCACCCCGATGTTCCACGCCGTCGGATACGCGAATGCAAACGCCACGTGACTGAGCAGATACCCGGCGTAAATCGGGTGACGCACGAGCGCGTACGGACCGGCGACCACGACGCCCCGGTTCGCCGGCGCGATCCCGAAGCTTCGCCCCAGCGTGATCTTGCCGGCAATCACCGCGATCAGTCCCGCCACCGACACCAGGGCCGTCAGCTGGTCGGGCACCACACCGGCGCCGTCGGCCGACCGCAACAGCGCCGGGCCGATCAGAGAAATCGCCGTCACCAGCGCCGCCGCCGGCGATCGATCGACGATGCGTGTCCGCCGGCGCACCAGCGTCAGCACGGCAACCAGCGCTTCGCTCACGAGCAGCAGCAACCCCGTCAGCCGTTGCGTGTGCACGAAGTCGCCCAGCAGGTTCATCGACAGCATGACGAACAAGGTCGTCACCGTCAATCGGGCTATCAGGTCGGTGGCCACGTCGCGAAAGCGTTTGACCGGCATCACCGGACCTACAACCGCCTCGGGGCGGATTCTTTCGGCGTCACCGGCGGACCGTCCACAAAATATGCGCGGCACGCGGCGTCCAGCAGCTCGCGGGAGATGACTGGTTCCCTCCCCTGATAACGACACAGCGCCGTGATTTGCTCGAGCAGGTCGCGCGGGTGGCACGCCCGCATCGGCCGCCGATGCGGCCCGTAATGCCGGCGCTGAAGATAGGCGACCATCACCTGATGGAACCGGAGGTTGCGGGCGCGGCAATTGAGCTCGAAGATGCGCGTGAACTCCTCGAGTGTCGGGTCGCCGATCGGGATCTTGTAGGGAATACGGCGCAGGAACGCTTCGTCCACCAGCGATGCCGGATCGAGGTTCGTCGCAAACACGATCAGGACGTCGAACGGTATCTGGAATTTCTTGCCGGTGTGTAGCGTCAGGTAATCGACGCGGCTCTCGAGCGGCACGATCCAGCGATTGAGCAGCTCCTCCGGTCTGATGCGCTGCCGGCCGAAATCGTCGACGAGGAGGACACCGCCGTTCGCCTTCAACTGAATCGGCGCCTCGTGAAATTTCGAGATCGGGTTGAACGTCAGATCGAGCATGTCGAGCGTCAACTCGCCGCCGACGATGATGGCCGGACGCTTGATGCGGATCCAGCGGCGATCGCGCGGCGCCACGTTCACGATCGATACCTGATTGGTCTCGCCGTCCGCCGTGTCCAGTGATTCGTGGTTGACGGGATCGAACAATGTGACGGTCTGACCGTCGACGTCGATCGCGTACGGGATGTACATGTCGCCGCCGAGCATGCGGCCCATTCCCTCCGCGATCACGGTCTTGCCGTTTCCCGGAGGCCCGTAGAGGAACACGGCCTTGCCGGCGTTGACGGCGGGTCCCAGCTGCTCGAGCACATCGTCGCCGATGACGAGGTGCGAGAAGCCGTTGCGGAGCTGCGCTCGCTCGATATACCCACGCCTCGCCGCGAGCTCGCGCATCGTGGTCACGTAGGCGGCCAGCGGGACAGGGACAGGACCGACGTACTGATTCGCGGCGAGATACTGCGCGGCCCGGTCGCGACCCAGGTCGGTGAGCGCGTAGCGGAAGCCCGCGGTGCCCGATCCGGCGGCGCCGCGCACCTCGATCATCCGTTCAGCCCGCGCGTGCTCGACAATCGGTTCGACCAGCGGATACGGAAGCCGCAGGCGCGCGGCCAGCGCGAGACCGGTGGCCTCGCCGCTGTACAGGGTCTTGACGAGCAACCGCCCGATCTGATCCGCGCCGATCCCGGTGGCTTCAATCGTCGCCGGCGCGCGCGGCGCCGGCGCGCGGCCGTCGGCAATCGTGTCAGGCGGTTCGTTGACGAGGACTGCAGTAAGCATGGCTAATTCCCGGGCCCCATCAGACCGAACTGCATGAACTTGATCGCCGCGGGGCCAAGCGTCACGACGTAAATTGCCGGAAAGATGCAGAGGACGAGCGGAAACACCATCTTCACGCCGGTTTTGGCGGCGGCTTCTTCCGCGCGCTGACGCCGCTTGGTCCGGACCGTGTCCGAGTGGACCCGCAGCGACTGCGCCACGCTGGTGCCAAATTTGTCGGTTTGCACGAGCATCGTCACGAGCGCGCGAATGTCGTCGAGGCCGGTGCGATCGGAGAGATTGTGCAGCGCCTCGGATCGCGCCTTGCCCGCGCGCAGCTCGAGATTGATCAGCCGCAGTTCATCGCACAAATCGGGGTGCGCGAACGCCAGCTCGGCGCCGACGCGCTGAATGGCCTGATCGAGTCCCAGGCCGGCTTCGACGCTGACCACGAGGAGATCGAGCGCGTCGGGCAGCCCGAGCCGAATGCGATGCTGCCGCCGTTTGGCCATACGGGCCAGCACCATGCCAGGCAGCACGTAGCCGAAGCCGCACGCCACGAGCGCCGTCCACAGGTTCTGTCGCGGGACCAGGCCCGTCATGAACAGCGCGAATACCGCCAGGGCGGCGCCGATGCGGATCCCCAGGAACGTGATGAGCGCTTCTCCACCGCGGAATCCGGCCGTAATGAGACGCTGCCGCAGCTTGCCCATCTCCGCCACGGGCCGCGGCGCCATGTTACCCACCCGCTTGAGCGCGCCAATCATCGTGCGGCCGTACCCGCCGTCGGACAACGGCATGCCGCTCGAGTCGAGCACCTCGCCGAGACGCCGATCGATCGTCGCGCTCGAACTTGGAGTCAGCGCCAGCCCAACGGCGGTCACCAGCAGCGACGCGAAGAGAAATGCGAGAACCGGCAACAGCACCATGGCTAGACCTCGATCCTGATGACCTTGCGGATCCAGACGAACCCGATGGCCTGCATGACGATGGCGACCATCAGCACCGTCTGTCCGACCTTTTCGTGAAACAGCAGATTCATGTGGTCGGGGTTGATGACCATCAGCGCCGCCGCCAGCAGCGGCGGCAGCGACAGCAGCACGAACGCGGTGAATCGCCCGTGCGCCGTGTGGACGCGGATCTGCCGGCGGATCTTGAACCGTTCGCGAACCACGTGCCCGAGGTTGTCAAGAATCTCCGACAGATTGCCGCCGGTCTCGCGCTGGATGAGCACGGCGGTAACGAAGAATCGGACGTCGAGGATCGGCACGCGTACGGCGAGCTGGTCCAGCGCATCCCGCAGCGGCAAGCCAAAGTTCTGCTGCTCGAACGTCGTCTTGAATTCCGGCCCGACCGGCGGCCTCAGCTCGTCGGCCACCATGCCCATCGCTGTCTGAAACGCGTGGCCCGCGCGCAGCGCGCGCGAGAGCAGATCGAGCGCCTCGGGGAATTCTTCCTCGAACGCTTTCAAGCGGCTCGAGCGGCGATACATCAGGAAGCACGTCGGCAGCGCGCCTCCCAGCGCCGCGGCCGGCAGCGCCGCATACCACTGGTGAACGAACATGAACGCAAGCAGGCCGGACGCGCCTGCAGCCGCCAGAGTCATAAGCACCACTGCGCTCGCGGTCGTGCGGCACCCTGACTGTTCGATCAGCACGGCGAGGCGCGAGCCGGCCGCGAACCGATCGACGCCCGGTAACGGGCCGACAATCTCCCGCATCACGACGGTTGAATGTGCGTGCTCCGGGTCGTCTTCGGCGGGGGCCGACACGTCACGAAGACGCCGATCGAGTCGGCGACCCGCGAGCGCCCCCGGCACATGGGCGATGGCCGCGTATGCGCCGACAACGGCGCCGGCTCCGACGAAGAACACGAAGATCGGCAGCAGCATCAGCGGACCTCCGTGACCCCTTCGAACATGTCGGCCGGGAGGTGGATGCCGGAGACTTTGAGCCGTTCGCAGCATCGAGGTCTGACGCCGGTCGCGCGGAAGCGTCCGATGACCTTCCCGTCCTGCGTGATCCCCATCTTCTCGAACATGAAGATCTCCTGCATGGTGATCACGTCGCCTTCCATGCCGGTGATCTCCGAGATGCTGGTGACCTTACGCGAGCCGTCGCTCAGCCGTGTCTGCTGCACGACGAGCTGGATCGCCGACGAAATCTGCTGCCGCATGGCCCGCTCGGGCAGATGGGTCGCGCCCATCGCAATCATCGTCTCGATGCGCGACAGCGCGTCGCGCGGCGTATTGGCGTGGACCGTGGTCAGCGAGCCGTCGTGGCCCGTGTTCATGGCCTGCAGCATGTCGAGCGCTTCTTCGCCGCGGACCTCGCCGACGATGATGCGATCGGGACGCATACGCAGCGCGTTGATGACCAGCTGCCGCTGCCGGATCGCCCCCTTCCCTTCCACGTTGGGCGGCCGCGTTTCCAGGCGCGCGACGTGCTCCTGATGCAGCTGCAGCTCGGCGGCATCCTCGATGGTGACGATGCGCTCGCGCTCGCCGATGAACCCGGAGAGCACGTTGAGCAGCGTCGTCTTGCCAGCGCCGGTGCCACCGCTGATCAGGCAGTTCAGACGCGCGCGGACGCAGTGGGTGAGGAAATCGATCATGGGTCGGGTCAGCGCGCGCAGCGTCACGAGATCGTCAGCCTTGAGGCGCTCGGCCGGAAAACGCCGGATCGACATCAGCGGCCCGTCAACGGCCAGCGGAGGAATGATGGCGTTGACGCGCGATCCGTCAGGAAGCCGGGCGTCGACCATCGGCGAGCTGTCGTCGACGCGGCGGCCGACCCGGCTCACGATTCGGTCGATCACGCGCAGCAGATGCTTGTCGTCCTGAAAGGTCGCCGGCACGCGCTCGAGCACGCCCGCCCGCTCGACGAACACGTATTGGTACGTGTTCACGAGGATGTCGCTGATGGACGGATCGCGCAGCAGCGGTTCCAGCGGGCCGAGGCCGAAAACCTCGTCGATCAGCTCGACGAACAGCGTATCGCGCTCGGCGAGGCTGATCGGCGTCCCGTGCTCGATCAGCAGTTCGGTCGCCAGCGTGCGAATCTCACTCTCGGCGCGCGGCCGGTCGGCCTGGGCGAGCGCCTCGAGGTTCAGCCGGTTGAGCAGCTTGCGGTGGATGGCCGCCTTCAGCTCGAGGTACTGCGCGCGCATCGGCGGCCGCGAGCTGGTCGCGAACGCAGACGTCGGAGCGGGCGGGGCGACCTGTGCCGGCATGTTCATATGGGTTACCAGATGGACGCCAGCCGGTCGAGACCGAGCCGGCTGCGCTTCGGTGCGGGCGACGGCATCTCGACTTGCGGATCGAGAACGCCTCGCGTGAACGAATCGAACTGTACCGCGATGTCCGAGTTGCCGCTGAGCGCCAGCGGGACGCCGGAATTGAGCGCCGCCGACACGGTCTTGTAGTCGCTCGGGAACGTGTGATGAATCGGGTGGCCGATCGCCCCCTCGATTTGCTTGGGCGGAATCGGATACGGCTCGGCGGCACGATTGAGCAGCACGCGCACCCGCTCGCCGCACGCCCCGAGCTGCCGGACACGATCGAGCAGGCGCTGCGCGTTGCGGATCGACGGCACATCCGGGTTGGCCACCAGAAAGATTGTGTCGGCCGCGTACAACGCGGCGACCGCGCACGAATTCACCTGGCTGCCGGCGTCCACGAGGATGTACTCGTACTGGCGCGCGAGCAGCCGGAGCATCTCTTCGATCGGGCCGGCATCCGCCGCGCCCGGACGATCGAAATTGTCCGAGCCCGCCAGAATCTCCAGGCCCGACTTGTGCTTGACGAGGAGCTCGCGCAGGAACTCGCGATCCAGCCGGTGCAGGTTGTCGATCGCATCCAGGATGCTGTAGCGCTGCCGGACGCCGAGGAACAGCGCCACTTCCCCGAGTCCCGGCTTCAGATCGACGATGACCGTCGAGCGCTTGCTCACCCTGGCGACCTCGACCGCGCAGTTGACCGCCATGGTCGTCGTGCCGGCACCGCCTTTGGCGCCGAAAAAGACCAGCGTCGTCGCCGTGGGCCGTGCACCCGTCGCCGCTTCGCGGCGGGCGCCGGTCCGCCGAATCGCGCCATGAAAAGCCTCGGCCGAAGGTGGCCACGTGAAGAATTCGTTCGCGCCGGCGCGCATGGCCTGAAGAATCAGATCCGAATCGGCGGCCAGGGCGATGGCGAAAATGCCGGCCCCGGGCGACGCCGCGCGCACTCGCTCGATGCTCGGCATCATCGACAACGCGTCGCTTCGCAG
>JBGPKK010000166.1:0-10149 GCA_041485905.1 Vicinamibacteria bacterium | reverse complement strand
TACATTCTGAAACGGCATTGACAAGGTAGCTGCCCAGGCCGACGAGAGCGCGGTTTTTCCCTCTGAGGTTTAAAGGCACCGGGGCAATCGCCAGTCCCTGTTTGACCACACTTTCATCCACGGGGACCGGCGCCTGTGCACCCATCTCGCGAACGAGTCCAACCGTGACCAGCATGAGGCCAAACACGACAACGCTGAACGTCCACTTCATGAATCTTCTCCTCCCGTTCGAGTGCGTAAGGATTTCTCGATCAAGCTTCTGATTTGTCGCTCCCTTTTCGGGGCAGATCATACGCCGCCCCCCTGTGGTGTCAAGCGTACGTATCGCGCCTGTCAAAGCTCGTGAGAAATGTTCTCGATGGCCGCCTTGCGGACGCGGCGCGCCTTCCCGTAAGGGCGCCGACCTGGATATCGAGTTACTGCCTGACGAACTTCTCCAGCATCTTCCGGCGGACGACCGCGCCGTATACGCTGCCTTTCGCATCCACGCCGACCCCTTCGGCGCCGCTGTGCTCCGTGGTCGTCGATTCGACGTCCTCGATGAAGTACTTGACCGACCCGTCTTTCGCGCTTCCGACGCGGATGCCTTTCTTCCAGCCGGGATTGTCGGGTCCCCACGACTCGGAGTCTGCCACGTATATCGTGTCGTCCCTGGTGATGTAGATTCCGCTCGGCCGGCTGAACTGCTTCCACTGATCGATGAAGGCGCCGTTCTGATCGAAGATCTGGATGCGGTTGTTGTTGCGGTCGCCGACGAACAGGCGTCCTCGGGAATCCATCGCGATGGTGTGAGGCGCGTTGAACTGGCCCGGCCCTGATCCCGGGGTACCCCAGGCTTTGATGAACTTTCCGTCCTTCGAGAGCTTCACGATCCGGTTGTTGCCCGGAACCTTTCCCGTGTTGGCGTCGATGTGTCCTTCGGTGACGAAGATATCGCCGTTCGGTGCGGTGACGACGTCGGTCGGTTCGTTGAAGGTATCGGGGCCGTCGCCGGGGATGCCAGCCTTGCCGAGCGTCATCAGCAGCGCCCCGTCCGGACTGAACTTGAAGACCTGGTGACCTTTTCCGCCTGCGGCGCGCGCGTCGGTAACCCAGACGTTGCCGTCGCGGTCGATATGGAAGCCGTGAGGGAAGACGAACATGCCGGCGCCCCACGTCTTCAGCAGCTTGCCGGCCTGATTGAATTTCAGCAGCGGCGGCTCGGTCCGTCCGGCGCACGAATTTTCAAAGCACCGATGCAGGATGTAAATGTTGCCGTCGGGACCGGGTTCCGCGCCGATCACCGCCGCCCATGTCATGCCGGCGGGAAGCTGCGCCCAGTCGACGACGCGACGATAGGGATTGGGTTGCGCCGACATCACGGCCACCACCACCATGACGGCGGCGATAATTGCGCCGCCTAAAAATCCCGCTCGAGCTGACGATGGCATCGCAATCCTCCCTGGAATCTGGTGTGAACAGCAGCATTTGAACTAAAATGTAGTGCTCGTGTAAAGGGCAATTCACCACAGTTTTGAGGGAAGCCATGAGTACTTGCGTTCAGGAACCGGTCGCGACCACCAACGCCCAGATTCGCGAGCTTGTCACGCAGGCGCGCGAGGCGCAGGTGGCGTTCGAGTCGTTTTCGCAGGAGCAGGTGGATGCCATCGTGAAGGGCATCGGCAAGTACGTCTACGACAACGCTGAGATGCTGGCGAGGATGGCCGTTGACGAAACGGGCATCGGCGTCTACGAAGACAAGATTCTGAAGAACAAGGGCAAGGCCCGCGTCATCTGGAACAACCTGAAGGACAAGAAGTCGCGCGGCATCATCGGCGAAGACACCGACGCCAACATGGTGTTCGTGGCCAAGCCGATGGGCGTCGTGGGCGCCGTGACCCCGGTCACGAACCCCATCGTCACGCCGATGTGCAACGCGATGTTTGCGCTCAAGGCGGGCAACGCGGTGATTTTCGCCCCGCACCCCAAAGCCGAGAAATGCACTGAGGTGATGACGCGGGAGTTCATGAAGGTCGTCAAGACCAACGGCGGGCCCGACCATCTGGTGCAGATGGTGAAGAACGGCTCAATCGAGGCGACGCAGGAGCTGATGAAGGTCGTCGACGTCGTCGTCGCCACCGGCGGCGGCGCGATGGTGAAGGCCGCGTACTCGTCGGGCCGGCCGTCGTTCGGCGTCGGCGCCGGCAACGTGCCGGTCATCATCGATCGCGATGCGAACTTCAAGGACGCGGTGGACAAGATCGTGGCCGGCGCGTCGTTCGACAACGGCATCATCTGCTCGCACGAGCAGTTCGTGTTCGCGCCCGAAGAGCGATACGAGGAAACGGTGAAGGCGTTCGAGGACACCGGCAAAGTCTGGTACACGGAAGACGAGGGCCAGATTCAGAAGCTGCGCGACGTCGTGTTTCCGGGCGGCCGCCTGAACAAAGACGTCGTCGGCCGCTCGCCGAGAGAGGTCGGCGCGCTCGCGGGAATCGACGTGCCCGCAACGGCGCGCATCATTCTGCTGCCGGCCAGGGGCGCCGGCACCGACGACGTCCTGGCGAAAGAGAAGCTGTGTCCTGTGGTCGCCATCCTGCCGTATAAGAGCTTCCAGGAAGCGGTCGAGAAGGCCAGGGAAAATCTGCTGGTGGAAGGCGCGGGACATTCCGCCGCGGTGCACTCCAACAACGACGCCAACATCCGCTGCGCCGGCGCCGGATTGCCGGTCAGCCGCCTGGTCGTCAACCAGGCGTGCGCGCTCACTGCCGGGGGCTCACTCACGAACGGTTTCGCGCCGACGACGACGCTGGGCTGCGGATCGTGGGGCGGCAACTCGATTTCCGAGAACCTGGATTTCAAGCATCTGATGAACGTGTCGCGGATCGGGAAGATCATCAGCGGCAAGAAGGTCCCCACCGACGCCGAAATCTGGGCGTAACAGTGCGCTGAATGAGCGGCTGCCCGCCGCCTGCGCCGTGTGGCGCGACGCTTTAGCGTTGCGAACGCGGGCGGCTCGCAGGGCTGACGCCCTGCGCCACATCACTACCGCCATTTCTCGCCGAGATCCCGGAACCACATACTCACCTCGCCCCCGAGGCTTCTGAACGCTTCGGGCAGATTGTGCAGGAACTCGCGCAGGCCGTGCGTTGGCGGCATGTGTGTGTAGAGCAGCCAGAGGACGAGAATCGTCAGGGCTGTCGACAAGAGTCCATCCCAGACCGCGAACACACCGCGGTAGCGATCCCACGCGTAGTACGAGGCGTGCCGTGCCACTCGAATCGGTGACGTCACAATCTGAAAGAGCACGAGGACCATCAGAATTCCGGCCCAGACCGGAATTCCTGCCGGCAGCGCCCACCCGAAAAGTGCGCCCGTGTTGAGCAGCGAGACGATCGACGCCAGAAGCACGACGAAGAGGGCCACGCTGATAATGCTGAAGACCGTTATCAGCCCGACCCACGCGCGCGTCGAGTAGCCGACGGCGGGAGGGACGATCGGACCGGGCCGCGGCGGTCCCCACCAGCGGGCCCCCGTCTGATCGCGCCACTGGCGCCTCCACTGCCGATGCTGCGCGCGCCACTGGCGGCGCTGCTCGTGGAAGTGGCGCTTCCATTCCCTGCCGGTGTATTCCGCGGCGCCTTTGAAATTGGCCGCGGTCTTCTTCGCCTGATCGATGATCTCCTGCGCGTTGAACGGCGGCTCGCCGTGCGCCGCCGCGCGATCGTCGGACGTGTACGCTTCCGGGATGATCATCGCCAGGATCCAGTAACCCATGAACCCCAGTCCGGCAGTCCACACCATCAGGATCACAAAAATGATGCGTACGAAGACGACGTCTATACCGATGTAGGCTGCGATCCCGTTGCAGACGCCGGCCCACATCGCGCCCTCGTGGATTCGGTACAACCGCTTTCGCGGGCGTGCGCCGATGGATGGTCCTTCGCCGGCTGCCGGCTGTTTGCCGGCGTCCGCGTCCGCCTGAGACGCGCCCTCGACCGGCCCCATCTCCTTGAGGATCTGCGCCATTTCCGCGGCCGTGACGACGGTCTTATGCGGACCGAGCACCTTGCTGCACTTCTCGGCGATCGCCTGTTCCAGGTCCGCGACCACCTCCGCCCGATCGGGATTGTCCCGAAGCTGGACCTCCGCATGATCGAGATAGGCGTGCAGCGCGTCGTACGCGGCCTCGTCGAGCTGGTAGGCGTTGCCGTTCAAGTTGATCGTGACGACTTTCTGCATACCTACCTTCCTAGCTGGTTGACGGTCGCGTCGATGGATTTCCAGTACTCGTTGAGCTCCGCGAGCTGCAATGTCCCCTTCGGCGTGAGCTGGTAGTACTTGCGGGGCGGTCCCGCGTCCGATTCCTGCCAGACATAGTCGACCAGGCCGTCGCGACGCATCTTGCTCAGCAAGGGATAGAGCGTGCCCTCCTGGGTGGCGAACTCGGTGGTGCTGAGCCGATCGAGGATGTCGGCGACATAGACCTCGTTGACGGAGACGATCTTGAGGATCAGGAACTCCAGCAATCCTTTGCGGATGGAGGCGAATTTTTCGTTGCCAGCCACTTATTAAAGCTACCTTGTTAAGGCAAGGTAGCAGGCTGCAGCGAAGGATGTCAAGCGGCCGCGTCTTCGGCGTCCTCGGCGGTACGAATTAGTCGGGTAGGGCCATGAGGCTCACGTTCAGGTCCCGCAACAAGCCGTCGCGCAAGTCGTAGATCCAGCCGTGGACCGCCAGAGACTGCCCGCGATGCCACGCCTCGCGAACGGCCGGCACGCGAGCGACGGCGCGCACCTGTTCAGTGACGTTCAATTCGCACAAGCGCCGCCACCGGGCGTCCGGCTCCGAAAGCCGTTCGAGCTCCGTCGCGTGAGCGGCGCGCACGTCGCGCACAGGCTGAAGCCACCGCTCGAGGGGACCGTGCAGGGTGGCGCCGAGAGCGGCCTCGACACCACCGCATCCATAGTGCCCGCACACGATGACGTGTTTGATCGCCAGCACCTCAACCGCGTATTGCAGGACCGCGACACAGTTCATGTCGTCAGGCGCGACAACGTTGGCCACGTTGCGATGCACGAATAGCTCCCCCGGCGCGAGCCCGACGATCTCGTTGGCCGGCACGCGGCTGTCCGCGCAGCCGATCCAGAGATAGTCCGGCGCCTGAAGGGCACGCAGGCGCTCGAAGAATGCCGGCTCGCGCTCGGTCTGCCGCTCGGCCCACGCGCGATTGTTGGCGAGCAGATCAGCAAGGACCTCGGTCATGCGTCATGGTCGCCTTTGGCTGCCGACGGCGTGTGCCGCGCTTTGAGCTCGTCGAGCAGCCGGCCGATCTCGTCTTCCTTTTCCAGCACGTCGAATCGCCGGTCGACATCGTCGGCGACGAGCTCGGCTTTGGCCTGGCTGACCGCCTCGCTGCGCAGCACTTTCTGACGCAGCCGGTCGAAGCTGGCGACGTTGGACCGATCCCCGAGGGCGAGCTGTGCGTCGCTCGCGGTGTTGAGCGCGCGCGCGCGGCGGTGCTGAGCAATCAGCAGATCGCTCTTTGCACGCGCCTCGCTCAGCTTCTGATCCAGTTTGTCGAGCGCGTTTCGCAGCGTGTCGACCTGCAGCCGCTGATCGGCGACCTGGCGGGTGTACCCCTCGGCCAGCTTCGTGAAGCTTTGATAGCGCTCGAGCGCGGAGCGCGCCAGGTCGTCCTGCCCCTTGGCGACCGCGAGCTCGGCCTTGCGCATCCACTCGGCCGCCTTGTCGTCCTGCTCTTTCTGCTTCTTCTGCAACAGGTGCTGATCGGCCATCGAGATCGCCACCTGCGTCTTCACCTGCAGCAGCTGGTTTTCCATGTCGAGGATGACCTGTTTGATCATCTTCTCGGGATCTTCCGCGCGGTCGATCAGATCGTTCAGGTTCGCGCGGACGAGCGTCGCGACGCGTTCGAGGACTGCCATGGTGTGCTCCTATTCTTTTCCTGTTCGTGGTGCTCCAGACCCACTCACTGACGCGATGCCGCTCAGGCTCCAGCCGGTTCGTCCGGCCGAGGGGACTTGTCGCCAATCTTCCTGACCTTCGACAGCAGATCCGCCATCGGCATGCCCGACAGCGCTTCGAACAGCGCCGGCACCTGCGCGGCGATTGCCGTCATGTCGCCGGTGAGCTTGTGCATGCCGGTGGTTCCGCTGTTGCCGGTCGACACGATCGTGATCTTGTCGACCTTCGAGAGCGGCGCCGCCAGCGCCCGGACGATATCCGGCAACCCAGTGAGCAGTTTGTCGATGACGGCGGCCTGGTTGTATTCCTGGAACGCTGCGGCTTTCACGTTCATGGCGCGCGCCTCGGCGTCGCCTTTCTTGAAGATGATGTCGGCCTCCGCTTCGCCCTGCGTACGCGTGGCGGCCGCGTGGCCTTCGGCCTCGGCTGTGAGCCGGCCCTTCTCCGCGTCGGCCAGCACGGCGATGCGCTGGCGGTCCACTTCGGCCGGCTTCAGCACCGTGGCGACCAATTCCTTCTCGCGCCGCTGGATCTCGGCTTCCTGGACCTTGATCTGCTGCTCGCGTTCGATCTGCTGAATGCGGACCGCCTCGGCGACGACCTGCTGCTGCATCACGTTGGTCTGGATCTCGTAGGCCTTGTCCGCGGTGGCCTGCTGCTTCTTGACGGTCTCGAGATAGTTTGCTTTCTTGATGTCGAGATCGCGCTGCGCCTCGGCCTGCTTGGCCTGCGACAGCGTCTCGGCCAGCACGCGCTCCTGATCGGCCTGTGCCTTGGCGATGGCGGATGCCCGCGTCGCCTCGGCGCGCTTGATCGCGGTGTCGCGATCGGCTTCGGCGGCGGCCACGTCGGCGTCGCGCTTGAACCGCGCGCCGTCCCGGCGACCCAAGTTGTCGATGTACACGTTCTTGTATTTGACTTCCTTGATGGTGAACGACACCACCTCGAGGCCCATCTTGGTCATGTCGTCCGCGCAGGTGGATCGCATCCGCTCGCCGACCATCTCCGGCTCTTTGACGATCTGTTCGACGGTGAGCTGGCCGATGATGCCGCGCAGGTGCCCTTCCATCACGAGACGGATGAGGCTCTCGCGTTGTTCGTCCGACTTGGTGAGGAACTGCTCCGCGGCCGTCTGAATCGATTCGATGTCGGACTTCACCTTGATCTGCGCGACGGCTTCGACGGTCACCGCGACCCCCTGCTTCGTGTAGAGGTCCTGCACCGGCGCGACGTCGAACGACATCAGCTCCAGCGACAGTTGATGGGACATTTCGACCATCGGGAAGATGACCGTCCCGTGACCCTTCACGATGCGCGTGCCGCGGAAGCCGTACACGATGAGCGCTTCGTGCGGGCCTGCTTTTCTGTACAGCGATGCCATGAACGAGCTGAGCAGCGCCACGACCAGCACCATCAGGCCGACGATCACCCAGAATTCGATGCCCAGCGAGTCGAGCCTCATAGTCAATCCTCCCTTTCATGATTGGTCGGCCGCGAGCTCGTCCCAGCGCCGCACATACGCGATGCCGCGGTCGTAGGCCGTCACCACCACCTCCGCCCCGTGTTCGATCGCGCGGCCGTCGGCGCTGCGCGCGCCGCAGGAATGCCGGGTCCCGCCGTGCGTGTAGATCAGCTCGCCCGTCCCGCCGTCGCGAATCGAATGGCCGACGCGTCCCAGGACGCCGACCATCTGATAGTCCGCGCTCTGCATGTTTTCATCCGGCGACCACAGCACGTGCGCCATCACCCAGAACACGACGAAGCCGCCGGTGCCGCCGGCGAGCGTCGCCATCGTCAGCGCGGGGATCGCCAGCCAGCGGAACTGCGACGTGAGCAGATAGCCCGTGCCCCCGAACCACGCGAGAAACGCCATCAACGTGGCGAAGTTGATCGGCGAAACGGCGGCGTGCCCACCGTGTCCGGCGTGGCCGATGTGACCCGCGTGCGCGTGCGGGAGGTGCAGGTGGTGCACCAACGGCACGTGCACGTGGAAGTGCAGCGCGACGGCGCTCAGCGCGAACGACAGGGCGCTGAGCGTGAAGCCGACCACAAAGCAGCCGAGAAAGATCGCAGGCCAGTTCATGTCCGCTCCTTCGGCATCAAGGTGTCCGACAGACGATCGACGAGCCCCGGCATCGCCAGCATCTCGCCGAGCAGCACGAGACAACCCCGGGAGTCGGGATGAGCGGCGAGCCGATCGAGCGCCGCGCCGAGCGTCCGATCGTGCCCAAGGCGCGCGCAGCCTTCGAGGAGCCACCGATCCAGCGCGCTTTCGACCGGCTGCATATCCGAACTGAGCTCGGTCTGAAACCCGGGCGGATCGCTGACGAGATAGCCGGGATGAATCTTGAAGAATTTCGCGAGCAGCTGCCGCGATCCGTGCGAGAGGTGCGGACGCGTGCCGTTTTCGATGAGCGACAGATAGGACTGGCTGATGGTTCTGTGCAGCTCCGCTTTGATCGCGTGAACGACTTCGGTCTGCGTCAGGGCGCGGTCGAGCCCGCGGAGGTGACCTTCGAGGTGGCGCAGCATCAGGAGTTTCTGGCCGAGCTCCATTGCAATTAGTAATATCAATATATCAATTTGTGAACGCTGTCAACCTCCCGGGCGGGGCCCGGCGTGCCGGCGCCGAGCCGGAAGTCCGAGGAGAAAAGGTTGAGAAGGAAAGGAGCGGCTATTTCACCGCGAAGACAGAAGCCGCGAGCTATCGGCCAAGAACAACATCAATCCTGCGAGATCACCACTCGGTCCGCTCCAGAGCCCGCCGAGCCGCGGCTGTCACAAAGCCGTCGGGTTCGTCGTTCACGGCGGCGCAGACCCGATCCATCGCTTCCGTCACCTCGTCAGGCGTGTGACGCGCGACATACTCGCGAAGGGCGGCGCTGAAGACCTCGCTCCGAGACCGCCGCGCCCGCCGGGCGAGTCGTTCAACCTTTTCGAACACCTCGTCGGGGATGGAGACCGCTGTTTCATACAAGAATATAACCCCGGTCGCTTCACACGCGCGCTAGCCATCACGCCTCCGCAGCTCAATCTGCCCGCCACCCAGACCGATTGCTTCATCGCCGTTCGGGAAGAAAATGGACCAACCTTCGTAGCCGCTCGACGTCGTGACAATTTCGAGTCTCGAGTCATTGTCGAACTCGAGGAGAACGTCGCCGGTGTCTCTAGCGAGGGACGCCTGCCGGACCAAGCTATTCGAAAGAATCTGGACGGCGCGCGCTGCTGAGTCAACCGGCTTCGGCAATCCGAACCTGTGACCGTGGTCTCCACTCGTTGCGTGAACTCGACCACCGGCGACGATACGCCACAGAGTGTCAGCGCGAAGACTCCCGCCGCCCAGCAAATCGAACCACCAAGAAGTGGGTTCTACCAGGCGGATCTCTGCGATCCGGCGTCCGATCATCCAACCGAGATCTGGACGTGACATCTAAACTTGTATGCCTAACTTGCCACTGAGTAGACCGCGAGGACCTGCTTGCAACGATCGCGAGGCGAGTGGGCGCGCAGTCTTGCTCGAACGTGCACGAAAATCAAGGCGCCTGGAAACGCTATTTCACCGCGAACACCCAGACCGCGCCGCCCTCCGGCACGTCCGGGAAGTTGCCGGGGGACACCGAATTGAGACGCGTCTGCATGCCGCGCGCGTCGACACCCCAGCCCGATTGCACGGCGATGTACTGCTTGCCGTCGACCATGAAAGACGACGGCTGCGAGGTGATGCCCGAGTTGGTCGGGAATTCCCACACCAGCTTGCCGCTCGACGCATCGAAGGCGTGGAACATGCGATCGTTGGTGCCGCCGCTGAACACCAGTCCGCCGCTGGTCGCCAGCATCGGACCCCACGTCTGCGACTTCGCGTAGTTGTGGGTCCACACGCGCTTGCCGGTGTCAACGTTCCACGCCTGCACTTCGCCGATGTGGTCGGCGCCAGGGGCGATATAGAACGTGGTCGTCGCGCCGGTGTAGCGCTCGCCGGCTTTGTAGGTCGCCTTCTCCCCGATGGATGTGCCGCACAGATTCTCGTTGGCGGGGATGTAAATCATCCGCGTCTTCGGGCTGAACGCGATCGGCGGCCAGTTCTTCCCGCCCCAGAGTGACGGGCAGTGATCGGCCATCTTGCCGGTGCCGGGCTTCCGATCGGGATTCACGTCCGGCCGACCGGTCTTCGGATCGAGACGC
>JBGPKK010000165.1:0-10165 GCA_041485905.1 Vicinamibacteria bacterium | reverse complement strand
GTGCAGGTCGCGGAAATGGTGATCGAAAAAGCCAAGCGCCTCGTCGAGCACAAGAAGGACGTCGTCATCCTGCTCGACTCGATCACGCGCCTCGCGCGCGCCTACAACACGATCGTGCCGCCGTCCGGCAAAATCCTGTCGGGCGGCGTGGACAGCAACGCCCTGCAGCGGCCGAAGCGCTTCTTTGGCGCGGCGCGCAATATCGAGGAGGGCGGCTCGCTGACGATCATCTCGACGGCGCTCGTCGACACCGGTTCGCGCATGGACGAAGTGATCTTCGAGGAGTTCAAGGGTACCGGCAACCTCGAAATCCACCTCGATCGCAAGCTCACGGACCGCCGGGTGTTCCCGTCGATCGACATTCAGAAGAGCGGCACGCGGAAGGAAGAGCTCCTGCTTCCGAAAGAGGACCTCAACCGTGTGTGGGTGCTGCGCAAGGTGCTGACGCCGCTGTCGCCCGTCGAGGCGATGGAGCTGCTCCTCTCCAAGATGTCGAAGACCAAGACGAATCAGGATTTCCTGTTGTCGATGTCGAACGGCGGCAAGGCATAGAGTCACCCTCCCACATCCGTATGCGCGCTCGTCGATTCGGCCGGGCCGGCTGGGACGTCTCCGAAATCGGCTACGGCATGTGGGGCATGGGCGGTTGGACCGGGTCCCACGACGAGGAGTCGCTCCGGGCGCTCGACCGCGCCATCTCCCTGGGCTGCACCTTCTTCGACACCGCGTGGGTGTATGGGAACGGCCGAAGCGAGAAGCTCCTCGGCGAAACGCTGCGCTCCCACGCGGGCGCGCGGTTGATCGTCGCCACGAAGATTCCGCCGAAGAACATGCGTTGGCCGGCGACCTCCGAATACGATGTCGCCGATACGTATCCCGCCGATCACATTCGCGAATACACGGAAAAGAGCCTCGCCAATCTCGGCGTCGACCGAATCGACCTCCAGCAGTTTCACGTGTGGAACGATCAGTGGACCGACGATGATGGCTGGCAGCGCGCCGTCGACAGCCTGAAGCGCGAAGGCCTCGTGCGCGCGTTCGGCATCAGCGTGAACCGATGGCAGCCGTCCAACGTCCTGCGCGCGCTCGGCACCGGCCTTATCGACAGCGTGCAGGTCGTCTACAACATCTTCGATCAGGCTCCTGAAGACGAGCTGTTTCCGTACTGCCAGGAACACGACATCGCGATCGTCGCGCGCGTGCCGTTCGACGAAGGCAGCCTGACGGGCGCGCTGACCGACGACTCGCGGTGGCCCGAGGGCGACTGGCGGAACGTGTACTTCACACCGGAGAATCTGCAGGCGACGCTGACGCGCGTCGAGCGTCTGCGGCCCCTCGTGCCAGACGGCATGGATCTGCCGGAGCTCGCCCTCCGGTTCATCCTCGCTCACCCGGCGGTCAGCACGACCATTCCCGGCATGCGGCGCGTCGGCCACGTCGAGCGCAATCTCGCCGCCAGCGGACGCGAACCCCTGCCCCCGCGTGTCCGCGACGCGCTCACCGCCCACCGATGGGATCGGACGACGGCGATCGGATAGCACAAAGGACACAAAGGTTACGACCTGTAGGTTTGGTCCTCTGTGTCCATGGTGTCTCTCTGTGTTGAATCAGCGTGGGATTAGCCCGCGATGGCCGGCCCACCAGGCCTGTTATAATGGGGTTTTCCCCGAGAGCGTAAGGAGCTGGCCGTGAAGGAAGGCATTCACCCCAAGTACCACGACGTCGACGCGCGGTGCGCGTGCGGCGCGACCTGGAAGACCCGGTCGACCAAGCCCGAGCTGCACCTCGAAATCTGCTCGAACTGTCACCCGTTCTTCACCGGCAAGCAGAAGCTGCTGGACACTGAAGGCCGCGTGGAGCGGTTCAACAAGAAGTTCGGGGCCCAGACCTCCGAGAGCCGGAAGAAGGCTGCGAAGGCCAAGAAGGAAGCGCCCGCCGCCGCACGGTAGCCAACCTCAAGTCTCAAGTCTCAAATCTGGCGGTTCGCCAAACTGCAGACTTGAGACTTCAGACTTCAACCTTTCCAGCTTTCGGTCTATCCTCGCGAGTCGGTGCCGCACCGCCTCGTTCCAGCGCGTCCCGTTGTCGAGACTCCGCAGGGCGAAGGCTCTCGCGGCCGCGAGATCGCGCAACCGGTGCTCGTGATGAATGGCGAGCGCCTCGCTGGCTTCGCGCGCGACGTGACGGGGACCACCGCGAACGTCGAGGATCTGACGCCAATAGCCGGCGGCCTCGTCGTAGGCGCGGGAGCGCCGGGAGGCCAGCGCGAGCGCTCGCAACGCGTCGATTCTTAACGACGCCATTGAGGCGTCGGTGAACGCCATTGAGGCGTCGGTGAACGCCATCGAGGCGTCGCTGAACGCCATCGAGGCGTTGCTCATCCCCATCGATGCTCCGGTGAGTGAGACCGTGCGGAGGTACGCGCCCCGCGCGCGCGCGGCCAAACCTGCCCGGCCGTACACATGTCCAAGCGCCAGCGCCTCGCGAGGATCACGAGTCGCATCCGGTCCCAGCCGGACCAGGTGCAGCGCTCGCGCCGCCAGGGCCGCCAACGACAGCAGGTCCAGCCGATTGTGCTCGAATACCGCGCCGAGCGGCCGCGCGTCGCCCGTCCGCACGAAATGAAAGTAGCGCGACGGAATTTCCGGCCCCGGCACGTCGCCCTGACGCCGCATCCCGAGCAACTGCTGTTCCAGCGCGATCAGCGAACAGCTCGACTCGGTCGCGTCCGCGCCGCCCTCACGCCTCCAGAAGCGCCGCGCGGTGTGCAGCATGTCCACATGCGGCAAGCCCGCGCCCGTCCACTCCAGCCGATGGTAGAGATACCGCGTCTCGAGGATCGGGGCGTCGAAGCTCTTGCCGTTGAAGCTGACGAGCGCGCCGGCTCGCGCCAGCTCGCGGGCAACCGATGCGAGCAGCGCCCGCTCCTGCTCGAACCGGACGAGCAGATGCTGCCGCGTGACGAAGGCGCCGGTGTCTTCGAACGAGCCGCAGCCGAACAGGAACGCGTACGTGCCCGCGCCGCCGCTCAACCCCGTCGTTTCGAGGTCGAAGAAGACAAACGGTGAAGGGGCCGGCGAGCCCGCCACGAGCGACGCTTCAGCCGCAGCGTCCGCCAGCCGGCCTGCAAGGGCGCCGACGGTTTCGTTCCCGTGTGCCCACGACGGCTCACGCCTGGTCTCGACCACGAAACACGACGCGCCATCGTGCTGCCGCCACTCACCGCCCAGGACCGCTTGGAGATCGTCGGTGGCGCAGCCCGTCAGGGCCTTCAGGGCCGCGGCGGACGCAGGGCTAACATTACTGACGCCCGGGGTCTTGAGGACGCCGCGGATGCGATCGGCCAGCGAATTCAAGACGGTTGCACCTCGGCGTGCTCAGCGGTCTCGGGGGCCAGCTCTCGTGCCAGCAATAATTCGAGAATCCTCATTGCCGCCGCCTTGGCGAGCGGGCCGGTGTGGCCGATCGGTCCCACGCAGCTGGGACATCCGCTCTTGCACTCGCACTCGGCGATGAGGCGGCGGGTGCCGGTCAGGAGCTCGTCGTGCATCCGGAACAACGGCTCGCTGAAGCCGATGCCTCCAGGATAATTGTCGAAAATGAACAAGCGCGGGCTCTTGCCGGTCCCCTCTTCCATATCGATCGAAATGCCGATGTCGTGACGGTCGCACATCAGCAGCAGTTGCGCGACCTGCCGGATGGCGTGCGCCACCCCGAGGACGCCGTCACGCCGGTCGTCGGACGCATACGGCAGCAGCGCCATCGTCGGCGCGGGAATCGTGAGCCAATACGCCGTCGTGTGCATCTGCTGTTCGGGCAGGTCCAGCTCGCCGGAACCGACGTTCTCGTTCGTGTAGAACTTGATCTTCTTGAAGCCGACCACGCGCGATACCACGTGCACTTCGCCGTGGGCGAGCCGCTGTACTTCGCCATTCGAAAAGGGGCCATGCCCCTTTTCCGCGAACGTATCCAGGATCGTCACGCGCGTATAGGTAATCGCGTCGGTGTAGTAATCGCAGTCGATCTCGCGCACGAACGCCTTGCGCCCGTCGAAATCGAGCCGCTCCACTTGATACAACTGTCCTTCGACGATATAGATCGCCTTGGGATGCAGCGTCGGCGGGCCGCTCGTGAAGTCGGTCTCGCCAATCACCCGCGTCTCGCGCGTCGTGTCGACGACCACGAAATTATCGGATGACACCGAGCGCAGACTGACCGCGTCGGCCGGATACGACTCGTTGGTCCACGTCCACCTACCTAACTCGCGTGGGGCCCCACCCCCACGCGCTGGCAGCGCTTCGCTGGTCCTCGCGCTCGAGCGTAGACTCTCGCGCTCGGCGGACTCTGAAGGGGAATCCAAATCGTCCGCAGGGCCGCTGCGATGCACCAGCCCCTGCTCGGCCAGCAGCCCGAGAATCTCCTGCAGGTTATGCCTGCCGAACTCCTCGCTGGTACTGAACGGCAGTTCGAACGCCGCGCACTTGATGTGATCGACCAGGATGTGGAGGTTGTCCGGATCGATAAGCGCCCGCTCCGGCGACGCGTCGAAGAAGTAGGACGGGTTCCGCACGATGAACTGATCGAGGGGCGCGCTGCTGGCCACCATCACAGCCGCCGAGCGGCTCGCCCGGCGGCCGGCGCGTCCGGCACGCTGCCACGTCGCGGCGATCGTGCCCGGATAGCCGGCCATTACGCAGACGTCGAGCGCACCGATGTCGATGCCGAGCTCGAGCGCGTTTGTCGACACCACCGCGCGCACCGCCCCGTCGCGCAGCCCTTTCTCGATTTCACGACGGCGGTTCGGAAGATATCCGCCGCGGTAGCCGCGAATACGCTCCGGCGCACCAGGCACGTCCTCGAAGTCGTCCTTCAGGTGGGTCGTCAGAATCTCGGTCGCGAGCCGGCTCTGCGCGAAGACGATGAGCTGCAGGTGGCGCTTCAGGAACTCCGACGCGATCCGCCGCGTCTCGCCGAGATATGACCGCCGGATCCCGAGCTGCTGGTTGACGACAGGCGGGTTGACGAAGATGAAGAACTTCTCGCCGCGGGGCGCGCCGCTCTCCTCAACGAGCTCGAACGGCTGCTCAGTGAGCCGCCCCGCCAGCTCGCGCGGGTTGGCGATAGTCGCCGACGAGCAGATAAACACCGGATTCGATCCGTAATGGCGGCAGACGCGGCGGAGGCGTCTGAGCACGTTGCAGAGATGGCTGCCAAACACGCCGCGGTAGGCGTGAAGCTCGTCGATCACCACATAGCGCAGGTTCTCGAACAGCTTCGCCCAGCGCGGGTGATGCGGCAGGATGCCGGAGTGCAGCATGTCGGGATTGCTGAGCACGAGTTGGGCGCGCGAGCGAATCGTGCGGCGCGCATCCTGCGGCGTGTCGCCGTCGTAGGTGAACGCCCCGATTTGATGGCCCTGATCGCCGGAGCCGGCCTGCCCCGAGCCGTGTCGAGGGGCCGCCAGCGTCTCGCAGAGCGTCTGCAGCTCGGCGAGCTGATCTTGAGCGAGCGCTTTGGTCGGGAACAGATACAACGCGCGGCTCGCCGGATCCTGAAGGATCGCGTTCAGGATCGGCGCGTTGTAGCAGAGCGTTTTGCCCGACGCGGTCGGCGTGACGACCACGACGTTTCGTCCGGCCAGCGCGTGGCCGATCGCCAGCGCTTGATGCGTGTAGAGCTGAGAGATCCCCCGTGTGCCCAGTGCGTGGCGCAGGCGGTCGTCGAGGGCGTCGGGGAACGGGGCGAATTGGGCCGGCACCGGCGGAAGACGTCTGAGTGCAGTGACGTGCAGATCCGGCGTATCGGGCCGGTCGAGCACCTGGCCGGCCGCCAGGCGTTGCAACGCCTCGTCGAGCGCCCCGTCACGTCTGGAGCTCGTGACGAGACCAGTACTTTCGGCTAACCTGCTGTCCGCCATGGGTGCCGATAGTACCAGCCGCGACGGGGGCGATCAAGAGGTGAAAGTGCGTCTGCCGCGGACGCTCGGGCTATGGAGCGGCATTGCCCTCGTCATCGGCATCACAATCGGCTCGGGGATTTTCCGATCGCCCGCCGGAATCGCGCGGCAAGTCCCGATCCCGATCCTGATGCTCACCGTCTGGGTGGTGGGCGGCCTCATCACGTTGTGCGGCGCGTTGTCGTTCGCCGAACTGGCGGCAGCGCTGCCCGAGAGCGGCGGGTTCTACGCCTACATTCGTGAAGGATGGGGCCGGCCTGCCGCATTCCTCTTCGGCTGGTCGCAGCTCGTCCTCATTCGGGCATCCGCCCTGGGCGGCGTGGCGATCGTGTTCGGCGAGTATCTCCTGCGATCGCTCGGCGTCAACCCGACGAACCACACGGTTGCCGCACGAGCGTCCGCCGCGGGAGCGATTGCCTTCGCGGCCGCGGCCAACATCGTCGGCGTCAACGTAGGCGCCATGATCGTGGGCCTGTCGACCGCTGCGAAATTTTCCGCTCTGGGTGCCCTCATCGCGGCGTCGCTGCTCCTCGGCGGACAGCATGGGGGCACCTTCACGCACGTGGCGACCCTCGGCTACACGACCGTCACGGTCGGTCATGTGGGCCTGGCGCTCGTCAGCGTGTTGTGGGCTTACGACGGATTTGGCGACCTCTCGCTGGCTGGCGGCGAGGTGATGGACCCGCAGAAGAATCTTCCCAGGGCCATCATCGGCGGCACCGCCGCGATCGTCGTCATCTACGTCCTGGCGAACGTCGCGTATCTCTACATGATGCCGATCGACGCCATCGCGCGATCGCCGCTCGTCGCGGCCGACACGATGATGGCGATTTTCGGCCAGACGGGGGTCGTGGTCGTCTCCGCGTTCGTGATGATCTCGACGTTCAGCTCGCTGAACGGGATCATGCTGGCGTCGCCGCGCATCTTCTTCGCGATGGCCGCCGATGGCCTGCTGTTCGGCGCGATGGCTCGGGTCCACCCGCGATACAGGACGCCCCACGTCGCCATCCTGTTGGCAGGATTGCTCGGGATGACACTCGTGCTCAGTCGAAGCTTCGAAGCCCTCACCAGCACGTTCGTCCTCGCGGTCTGGCCGTTCTACGCGCTCAGCATCGGAGCGATTTTCCGGCTGCGCAGGCGGCAGCCGGCCCTGCCGCGGCCATACGAGGTCCCCGGTTATCCCGTCGTCCCGGCGATTTTCATCCTGTCGGTCGCGTGGTTCGTCGTCAATGCACTCATCAACGAACCGGCTCCGACGATCGTCACGTTCGCGCTCATCCTCGCCGGCCTTCCGGTTTACTACGTCTGCTTCGGTTCGCGTCGCGGCTGAGCGCGTGCGCGACGATCTTTTTTTGTCCGACGTGTCGTTTTTCTTTGACGCGTCCGGCGACGACTGTTACTCTTTCGATAGCGGCCGATATTTCTTAAAGAGGAGAGGTGGAGATGGATGTAAACGAGCCGCGACTGCGGCGCCGTGGATTCTTCCTGCACTCGGAGACCGGCGAGCCCGACACAGGCGAGCACGAGAATCCTGAGGGATTCGTCGTTCGCGTCAGGTTCCGCCGTTCCATCACTTCCGCCAAGGTCACCAGCGCCGCCGCGCGCGCCCACTCAGGCGCGCGCTTGTCGGGCGGCAGACAATCCCGAACCGAGCCGCCTTCTGCCGTGATTGAACACGGGCGTCTGCGAATCAGATCTGGGAGCGTGACTGGCAGCCGTCAACGGGCACACATGCCCCGCTGATCCAGCTTGCTCGCGGCGACGCGAGGAATGCGACGACCGCTCCGACCTCTTCGGAGCGGCCGAATCGCCCCAACGGCAGCTCGCGGCGCACGAATTCGGCGATCGCCGCCGGATCCTCCTGCTGCCGCCGGTGCCAACTGCCCCCTGGAAACAAAATCGACCCGGGCGCCACGCTGTTCACGCGGATGTTGTCGGCCGCCAACTGCTGCGCCAGCGACTTCGCCAGGCTGATTTCAGCCGCCTTGACGGCGTTATAGGTCATCCGACCGCCCGATTCCCGTCCCCAAATCGACGCGATCATCACGATTGCGCCTCCTCCACGGCGGCGCATGTGCGGCACCGCCAGGCGCGAGGCCCTCACGGCAGGAAACAGGGTCTGGTCGATCGCCTCCTGCCACTCGGCATCGGTGGTGTCGGTAATCGTGCGGCCACCGGCGAGGCCGACGTTGTTGACGAGGATATCGAGACCACCGAACGCGTCCACGGTGCGCGAGACGAGGTCCGCAACCCCGTGCTCGGCCGCAAGGTCGGCCGGAACAGCCAGCACCCGGCCATCGTCGCCCGCGATCCTGTGGAGCCCGGCCGCCGCTTCAGCGAGCCGGTCGTGGCCACGCGCGCAGATGGTCACGCGACAGCCTTCTTCGACGAGCGCGGTCGCGCACGCCAGCCCGAGACCGCGGCTGGAGCCGGTCACGATGGCTACTTTGTCGGTGAGACCGAGATCCAGTTATCGTCCTCCCCGTCCGGTGAGGTCGTTGAGCGACCAGTCGAACGGTTTGAAGACCACCTTGAACTGGTTCTTGTCGAGGAATTCCCGTTCCGTGGTCAGCAGGTGCGGCTGGATGAACGCGAAGGAGGCGCGCTCGATTGGACTGCGGGCCGCGAACGTGTCCGGCGCCTTCTCGGCGTACGCGGTGATGAACTCCTGCGAGCGCCACGAGAAGACAGAGCTGACACTCACCTGGTTGTTCGCGCGGTCGATGTCGATGCACTGCGAGCGGTTGGCGCACTCGGCGACGACTTCCTTCAACTGCGTCTCGAGCGTCGCCGGCGCGTAGGCCTCGCTGCGAAGCCGCCCGCTGCCGAGCGCGCCACGACCGAGGGCGAGATAGACCCTCGGATCGTTGAACTCCGGAAGCGTCGTCTGCTCGATCTGATCCAGCGTGATCATTTTCCCGGCCACGCGGTGCACGGTCCGTTCGAATGCGCCCGGAATCTGCCGGATGCTGTGCGCGGGGTATTCCGCCGTGCGCTGCGGAATCGGATAGTGATCGACGATGGTTTTCAGCACGAGCGCGTTGTAGGCGTTCAGCCAGAACGCGAGCCGCTCGTCGCGCGGCGCCGCATCGATCGACACGTCCGTCAGCGACGCGACGTACCGATCGAGCCGTCCCCGCTCCGCTTTCAGCGCGCGGTAGTACACGAGGCCGTCGCGGACGTTCAGATCGAGGAGCTCGTCGTACGCCTTGCGCCGCGCAGCGTCGGGTCCGTCGCTTTGGGCCGCCGGCGGCGCGATCGTGCACAGGATCAACAGACAGCAGACGAAGACCAGGCGCATAGGAGATCGACTATATCCGATGCTCGAGGAAGCGTGCGAGCGCCAGATTGAACGCCGCGGGTTGTTCCATGTTCGACATGTGGCCGGCCTGCGGCACGACCACCAGCTCCGCGCCGGGAATGCCCCGCTGGATGTCTTCGCTGAATGCGCGGGGGGTCAGGCCGTCCTCATCGCCGACCACCACGAGCGTGGGGCACTGGATTGTCGGCAAGAGCGCTGTCGCATCCGGGCGGTTCATCAGCGCCGTGATCGCGCCGACAATCGTGTCCGTCTGGTTGGACAGGATCAAGTCGCGGACACGGTTTGCGACTTCCGGCCTCGCGGCGCGCGTCGAATCGCCGACGAGCCTGGGCAGCATCTCGTCGGCCGCCGCGCATGCGCCCTTCTCGCGCACGAGCTGAATCATCCGCTTGCGACCTTCGACGCCTTCCGGCGTGTCCGCCTGCACGCGTGTGTCGGCGAGGATCATGCCCTGAAAATACCGGGCCGCGTGCCGAAACATCGCGAAGACGATGTATCCGCCCATCGATAAGCCGCCGATGACCGCCTGGTCGATATGGAGCGCATCCAGAAGATCGATGACGTCGCCGGCAAAGTCGTCAACTGATGTCGCGACGGTAGCGGCCGGCGGCCCGTCGAAGCCGCGCAGCTGAGGAGCGATGACGCGCCAGCCCTGCTGGGCGAGATCGAGCTGCGGCTCCCACATCCGCGCGCTAAGCGGGAAGCCGTGAATCAGGACGAGCGTGCCCTTCAACTGACCGGCCGCCCCGCGCGGCCGGCCCGACGATGAAGACGCGCTCGGCGGCAGCGCCTCGAGATACCGATGAGGACCGATGGCGGGCACGGCCTCAGTGTAGCTGGTTGAAGGTCCGCCCTACTTGCTACTCGCGTCCGCGTGCGCCGCCGCC
>JBGPKK010000164.1:0-10206 GCA_041485905.1 Vicinamibacteria bacterium | reverse complement strand
ATACATGCACGCCGCCGCTTCGTCGATGCGGCGGACGAACGCGATCGATCCCTGGAGGATCGGTGTCAGGCGGTCGCGTTCCTGAATGCGCGCCTTCGGGTACTCGTGCTCGATCACCAGGTGCGTGTTTGCCACGTCGAGCTGCAGCAGCTCGCGCGCCGCCAGCTGATGATCGAGCCAGTCAACCGTCCGGTTCTGCAGGTACGCGAGCGGATCGTGCCGCGCGGTACCCGGCAGCTCGTGCTCGCAGAAGGCGACCTGCTTCTTCCACGCATTCACCTGATCGGCCGGCTTGGGCGACGGCTTTCCTCCAACACAGTCTCCACGCTCCACGGTCTGGCCGCCGTAGCCCCAGGCGGTCAGGCCTTTCGGATCGATCACCTGCCCCTTCACGTGAAAACCGCCGATGAGGAAGTGGTAGCCGGTGTCTTTCAGATACTGAAAGATCGACCGGGTGTCCTGCCCCATCAGAATCGCGTGCGACGGGTCGTAGTGAATCCGAAACTGATCGCCGACGCCGTGTTTTTCGCAAAGACGATGCAGCGCGATCCACGTGCCCGGTGTGTACGCGATATTGTTGTGCCAGTTATCACCGGTCGTCCAGCCCGGCATCGGGCACTGCTCCACGCGGTAGGTGAGGCCCCGCGCCTTCGCCGCCTTCAGCAGCGGGACGAACTGCTCCTCGAAGTCGAGCAGATTCTCGTCCATCGTGTGCTGCTGGTTGCGGCCAACGAAGCCGCACACGGCATCGACGCCGAGGAGCACCGCGGCGTCGAAGACGCGCAGCAGGAAGGCGTGCTTCTTCTGGCGGAGCGCCGGGTCGTGGTGCAGCATGTTGTCGAAATACGCGATATCCGACAGCCCGACGCCGCTCGTCCTCAGCGCCGCCTCGACACGCCCGGCCCGGTTCTTGTCGAACGGCTGACGCAGATCGAGCGTGTTCGCCACCGGATCGAGCATCGCGTCCGCCGGCACGTCGGTCTCAGCGGGATGCAGGGCGGCCGACAATTGGATATAAGACGCACCCAACTCGCGCGCGAAGTCGAGCCACTCCTCGACGGCACGATCCGGATCGGGATCGCGCACTTCGCGCGGCGTCAGCTCCTGCAGTGCGGAAGTGAGCAGACCCACCTTCATGAACTTCGGTGCGAATGGTTGAATCACGAGACGCCTCAATTGCTGGTAACGGCCCATTAGGATACACTTCGCGACCGGATCTTCCATCGCCTCTCTCGGTGCCTGCCGCGACGTGATCGGGTTACATCCATGAACTCCTGGAAACGCAAGCTCCGCATGGGAATGGTTGGCGGCGGACAGGGCGCGTTCATCGGCGCGGTTCATCGCATCGCGGCCGCGCTCGACGGTCAGGTGGAACTGGTCGCGGGCGTCTTTTCGCGAGACTTCGACAACACGCGCCTGACCGGTGAGCAACTCTATCTCGATCCTGCGCGGCTCTATAACAACTACGAGGACATGGCGGCGGCCGAGGCGAAACTGCCGCCCGACACGCGGATCGATTTCGTCACCATCGTCACGCAGAACAACGCGCACTTCGCGCCAGCCAAGGCGTTTCTGGACGCCGGTTTTCACGTCGTCTGCGAGAAGCCGCTCGCCTTCACGCTGCAGGAAGCCGAAGAGCTTGCCCGGATCGTCGACCGCCGCCAGTTGGTGTTCGCCCTGACGCACAACTACACCGGGTATCCGCTCGTCCGTCATGCACGTCAGCTGTTCACGTCAGGCGAGATGGGTGTCGTCCGGAAGGTCCTCGTGGAATATCTGCAGGACTGGCTCGTCGAACCGCTGGAGAAACAGGGGTCAAGACAAGCGACGTGGCGGACCAACCCGGCGGAATCAGGTATCGGCGGGGCCATCGGCGACATAGGCACGCACGCGTTCAATCTTGTCGAGTTCGTGACCGGAGATTCGGTGACGGCCGTCTGCGCAGACAAAAGTATCTTTCTCCCCGATCGCGCCCTCGACGAGGACATCAACGCGCTGATCAGATTTCAGGGTGGCGGTAAGGGCGTCCTGACCGTCAGCCAAATCGCGACCGGCGAAGAAAACGGGTTGCGTCTGCGGGTGTACGGGTCCAGGGGCGCGGTTCTGTGGGAGCAGGAAAATCCGAACTACATGCAGGTGTACCGCCACGGGCGGCCGCGCGAGACGCTCACCCGCGGGCGGTCCGAGTATCTGGCGGCAGCGGCCATGGCGGCGACGCGTATTCCGTGGGGCCATCCCGAGGGTTACCTGGAAGCGTTCGCCAACATCTACATCGGCGCCATCGACGCGATCCGGCGTCACATCGACGGCAGGCCGATGAGCCGCGCCGAGTACGAATTCCCGACCGTGCACGACGGCGTGCGCGGCATGCGCTTCATCTATAAGGCCATCGAATCTGCAGATGGCGGCGCATCCTGGGTGACGCTGTGATCGAGGCCTCATGATGCCTTCCCCTTTTTTGAGGTCGCGGGTGGCGCCCGTGCTGGGCCTGTGCGTCTGCATTGCGGTCTTCGCACCTCAGCGTCCCGCTGCTCAGAATCCCCCGACGCGCGAAGGGACAAGCCCCGCCGCCCAACGGCGACCGCAAACCGTAACGCCCCAGACCTATCCTCCGGATCAGGTGCAGACAGGCCAGCGAGGGTTTTCTGCGCAATGCGGCTTCTGCCACGGCCGCGACTCGACGGGCGGCGAAAGCGGACCGGACCTCAGCCGCTCCACGCTCGTGGCTGAAGACGCCCGAGGAGACAAGATCGGCGCTGTGGTACGAAACGGACGCGTCGAGAAGGGCATGCCCGCCTTCACTCTTTCGGACGCGGACGTGGCCGCGATCGTCGCGTTCGTGCACGATGCGAAGATCACCGCCGAATCGCTCGCGGGTGGGCGCCGCACCGTCGCGGCCGCCGATCTTCAAACCGGCAACACCGAGGCCGGCAAGCGGTACTTCGGCAGCGCGTGCGCGAGGTGTCATTCTCCAGGCGGCGATCTCGCTGGCGTCGCGACTCGTTTTCAGGGTTTGGCGCTCCTCCAGCGGATGCTTTATCCCGCGGCGGCCCGCGGCGGGGGTTCCGCGCCTGCTCCGCCGCAGGTGGCCGTAACGCTGGCGTCAGGCCAGACCGTCACGGGGAAGTTGGCCTACCGCGATGAGTTCACGATTAGCTTGACGGACGGGTCCGGCTGGACCCGGTCGTGGCCGACCAACCAGGTGAAGTTCACGGTGAACGATCCGCTCCAGGCTCACGTCGATCAGCTCGCCAAGTACACCGACGATGACATGCACAACGTGCTCGCCTATTTGCAAACGTTGCGGTAGACATTGGCCACGAAAACCCGAAAACACGAAGCCAACATGAAAGCTAACCAACACACATGTCGTCTCGCTCTGGCCCTGGCCCTGGCCATACCGCTCGCGTTCTGCGGCTTGGTCGTGGCGCAAGAGCTCAGTTCCGACGCGCTGCTGAAGCCGGCGGCCGACAGTTGGCCGACCTATCACGGCGACTACTCGGGGCAGCGGCATAGCCGCCTCACGCAAGTCACGCCCGCGAACGTGAACCAGTTGACGCTGGCGTGGGCCTTCCAGACCGGTCAGGCGCAGCAGATCAAGGGCACGCCGATTCTCGTCAACGGCACCATCTACGTGACGACACCGGACAACGTGTGGGCCATCGACGCGCGGTCGGCCCGTCAACGGTGGCGGTACACGTATCCGACCAATGAAGGCTTTCACATCGGCCATCGCGGCGTGGCTGTCTACAAGGATCTGGTCTATCTCACCACGCCCGATGCGCACCTGGTCGCGCTCAACGCGAAGGACGGCAAGGTCCGCTGGGATATCGCGATCGCCGACTCGAAGAAGGGCTACTGGTCGACGAATGCCCCGCTTCTGATCCGCAATCACCTGCTCGTCGGCGTGTCGGGCGATTTCGACAACCTTCCTGGAACCCTGAAGTCGTTCGACCCGGACACGGGGAAAACGCAGTGGACGTTCTACAGCACGCCTCCTGCCGGAACGTCCGGCAATCCCAGCGGAGGCGCGACCGGCGGACAGATGTGGATGACCGGCACCTACGATCCGCAGCTGAATCTGTTCTACGTGGGAACCGGCAACCCGACGCCAACGTTGAACGGAAAGATCCGCCCAGGCGACAATCCATGGACCTGCAGCATCGTCGCGCTCAATCCCGACACCGGGCAGCTCGTGTGGGGCTTTCAGGCCTCGCCGCACGACACGCATGACTGGGACGCTGCCGAAGTTCCCGTCCTGGTCGACGCCAACTTCAACGGCGCGCAAAGGAAGATGCTGCTGCAAGCGTCACGCAACGGCTATTTCTTCGTCCTGGATCGCATCAACGGCAAGAGTCTGCTGACGACTCCGTTCGCGACGGTGAACTGGGCCAGCGGCGTGGATAAGGACGGCCGTCCCATTCCGATTTCCGCCAAGGAACCGGCGGCAGACGGCCGCCTGATTGCGCCGAATGAGGCCGGCGCGACCAACTATCGATCGCCGAGCTTCGACCCCGGCTCCGGCCTGTTCATCGTCAGCGCGCATGATGCGTACGGAATCTATTTCTTCAAGCCGGAGCACGGCGCGTACGGATGGGCGGGTGCAGACTACGACGTCTCGGGCAAAGGCGTCCTGCGAGCCATCGACTATCAAACCGGAAAGGTCCGCTGGAACCACGAGCTGGGCGACGGCGCCCCTACCGCGGGCGTGCTGACCACGGACACGGGACTGATCTTTACGGGCGACACCGCCGGCAATGCGCTGGCGCTTCGCACCGCCGATGGCGCCACGCTCTGGCATTCCGGGATCGGACGTGTGGGAAATTCTCCGGTGACCTACGAGCTCGACGGCCGTCAGTATCTGCTGATGGGAGGCGGCAGCGCGTTGTACGCCTTTGCGCTGCCAGAAAAAGCTGCCGCAAACGGATCAGCGCGATAGCGCAACGCATCCAGCTTGCCGCACGGCTAGACCGCCATCTGCCGGTCCTCGTCCTGCGCCCGGAGCGGCAGCCGGCGCCACGGCAGGCGTTTCCAACTTCGCAAGATCCAGGCGATAGCTGAGCACGTCGGGATTGGTTGGGAAATCCACCGGCACTTTCTGGGTGACCTTGCCGGTCGCCGCCCACTCGGTGCCGCGCAGCAGCGTCGTCACGAAATCGACCGAGCTCATGCCGATCACATCGTGTCCTTCGGTCGTGTGGAAGATGCGCCCCTTGCCGTAGGTAATCGCCATCAGGATCGGCTCGTCGCGCTTGGTCGTCGGCGAGTAGGCCGTGGCGAGCACGGTCATATTCTTCGCGGGACCGCGCAGCGAGTGGTACAACTCGTCGTTGTTGTGCAGCCACATCCTGGGCAGGCCTTTGGTGACGGGATGGTCGCTGTCGCGCACCGTGAGTTGATAGATGCTGTGGTCGTGATCGCCGCCTTTGCCAGGTGAATCGTCTCGGACCAGTTTGCCGTCCGTGAAATACACGTAGGGACCGCATTTCTCGTCGCGGCTCCCCCACCCGCCGAGCCCGATCATCTCGTTGAACTCGGGCCACGCCGAGAACGCGTTGTCGGCCGCGTGCACGGAGACGAGGCCGCCGCCGTTGGCCATCCACCGCACGAACGCGGACTTGGTCTCCGCCGGCCACTCCGGCAGCACACCGTTGATCCCGGTGTTGTAGTTCATCACCATCACCCGATACTCGTTCCAGTCCGGCTTGAAGTTGCCGATCTCGGCACGCGGCACCGTCACGATGGTGGTCTGGAACAGCCCGGACTCGTCGAGGACCTTCTTCATCACCTTCGACGTGTCGGGCCAGGTTCTGTGGTTGTTGTCGCCGTCGAGGAGCATGACGCGAATGGGACCAGTGGCGGAAGCCAACGTCGCCGCGAGCATCAGGGCTGCGACGAATCCTGTCATGACATTTCTCATTGTCTTCTCCACGGCGAGTTTCAGAGTTGGGCCATAATACCGCGGTTCAAACGGATGCCGGAGCACGTGCTCGGAATCGACGTCGGGACCGGTGGCACGCGCGCGGTCATCGTCCGCGACGACGGACGCATCGTGGCAGCGGCGACCGAAGAGCACGAGCCGTTCGCGACACCGCAGATCGGCTGGGCCGAACAGCGGCCGGAAGACTGGTGGCGCGCTGCCACGCTTGCTGTCCGCCACGCGCTCTCGCATGCGAATCTTCGCGGACAGGAAATCGGCTGCGTCGGTTTCTCTGGTCAGATGCACGGTGCCGTCATGCTGGACGCCGCGGACGAAGTTGTCCGCCCTGCGCTCATCTGGTGCGACGTCCGTACCAGCAAGCAATGCCTGGACCTGACAGACCGTGTTGGCGCCGACCGGATCATTCAGCTCACGTGTAATCCCGCGCTCACCAATTTCACGTTGACCAAACTGCTGTGGACGCGGGAACACGAACCGCACCTCTGGAGTCGCGTACGCGCCGTGATGCTGCCGAAGGACTACGTGCGGTTTCGGCTGACCGGCGATCGCGCCACAGACATGGCGGACGCCTCGGGAACGCTGATGCTCGATGTCGCACGGCGTCGATGGTCCGACGAGATGCTGCAGGCGACAGGTATCGATCGCGCGGTGCTGGGGTCGCTCCATGAGTCGCCCGACGTGTGCGGAAAGATTTCCGCCGCCGGCGCGGACGCCTCCGGACTCGCGGCCGGCACGCCCGTCGTGGCCGGCGCTGGCGATCAGGCCGCGGGTGCGACGGGCATGGGAATCGTCGCGCCAGGCGCAGTCAGCGCCACCATCGGAACCTCAGGAGTCGTGTTTGCCGCAACCGATCGGCCGGCAGTCGATCCACACGGACGGCTGCACACGTTCTGCCACGCGATCCCGGGTCGATGGCACGTGATGGGCGTCACTCAGGCTGCAGGCCTTTCGCTCCGCTGGTTTCGCGAACTCGTCAACGATGGACGAGATCCCTACGATCGACTCACAAGCGAGGCCGCGACTGTTCCAGCCGGTTCTGACGGATTGCTGTGGGCTCCCTACCTGATGGGCGAGCGCACGCCGCATCTGGATCCTCACGCCCGCGGCGCGCTGGTCGGCTTAACGGCGTCCCACAGACGAGCGCACATCGTCCGAGCGAGTCTTGAGGGCGTCGCGTTCAGTCTCAAAGACACGCTCACGATCTTCGGTGAGATGAACGTGCCGATGAAAAGCATCCGCCTCGGCGGCGGTGGCGCGCGGTCGCCGTTGTGGCGGCAGATTCAGGCGGACGTATACGGGCAGGAGATCGAGATTGTCGAAGCGGAGGAAGGTGCGGCCTACGGCGCGGCAATTCTTGCCGGTGTGGGTGGGCGTCTTTGGCCGTCGGTGGACGCCGCCTGCAACGCCGTCGTGCGCGTGGCAGCGCGCGTTCGCCCGGAGGCGGCGAATGCATCGGCGATGGAGGCGGGCTACGCCGCCTACCGCCGCATGTATCCCGCGATCAAATCCATCTTCCGTACGTAGCAATGCTTTCGGAAGCCTGCGCGCACAACGAGCCTCGGACACGGCACGCCGGTCGGTCGAATCCTCGCGCCGTCTCACTTCTCGACGGCGGCGGCTCCTCTGGCCGCCGTCGTCACGGCCAGCCATCGCGCCTGGTCCACCTTCGAGAGGAAGAACGGTGCGCGGGCCACGCCGACGAAATCCGGCATCAGGTGTTGCGCGCGCATCAGCCCCGTCGGCCCGTGACTCGGCCACCGCAGCAGAAAGTGCCCGATCTCGTGGGCGATCACGCGGCCGACGACGCGGCCGAGCGCCCGCTCGCGAAGGCCGATCGGCCATTGGGGCTCGGACCAACCGGTGATCGACGTCGAGGTCAGGAGCCGGAGGATGTCGTTGTAGAAGAGGGTGATTGCGCGCTCGGGCACGCCGTCGTCGAACCGGATGGCGCCGAACGCGCTGTCCCGGGCGGGCGCGCCGGACGATCGCCCGTGGTCGGCAGTGCTGACGGTCAGAATGATCGCGTCGGCGTCGCGCTCGCGCACGGAGTCATGACGCGCGATCGCGACACCGTACGGCGCCCAAATGAGCGCCGCTTCATGGACCGCCATCGAGCCGACGACGCCTGGAAGCGCGGAGCATTCGTCGAAGGCGATCTCCAGATGAATATGCGGCGGGGACGCTGGCGCGGAGACGGCTGCAGAGGCAGAGGCGAGCACGAGGGCGGCGAACAGCATTTCGGCATGCTACAGGCCGGGACAGTCATGACATAAACTCTTTGTCGTCATCACAATGATGAAGTAGGCTCATGGTTGTGGATCTTGAGGTCCGCCATCTGCAGCTCGTGTCGGCGGTCGCCGAGGTGGGAAGCCTCACCAGGGCCGGGGAGCGTCTCCACCTCACGCAGTCGGCGCTCAGCCACCAGCTCCGCGATATCGAGGACAAGCTGGGGACCGCGCTGTTTCTCCGGATTGGCAAGCGGCTGGTCCTGACGCCGGCCGGCGAACGCCTGCTCGCCTCGGCGCGCGACGTGATCGAGCGGCTGCAGCGGACCGAAGACGACATCCGCCAGTTCGGGCGCGAGCGCGCCGGCGTCCTTCGCATCACGACCGAGTGCTACACCTGCTATCACTGGCTGCCGCCGCTGCTCCTGCGGTACCGCCGCCGGTTCCCGCTCGTCGAAGTCCGGATCGACGTCGACGCCACCAGCCGGCCCGTGCCGACGCTGCTCGAAGGCAAGATCGATCTCGCGATCGTGAGCGGACCGGTTCGCGATCGGCGGCTCATGGTGCGGCCGCTGTTCGAGGACGAGCTGGTCCTCATCGCGTCGCCGCAGCACGCGCTGGCCAGGCAGCCGCACGTGCGGCTGGCCGACCTGCGCGACGAGACGTTGTTTGTCTATCCGCCGAAAGAAGAGAACCGCGTGCTTCAGGAAGTGCTGCGACCGGCCGGCGTGCCGGGACGCGTGGAACAAGTTCAGCTCACGGAAGCGATTACCGAGCTGGTGAAGGCGAATCTCGGCGTGGCCGTGCTGGCGCGGTGGGCCGTGCAGCCGCTCGTCGATGCGGGCGCGCTGGTCGCCCGGCCCCTGACGGCTCGCGGCCTGCGCCGGCAGTGGAGCGCGGCGATGCCAAAGGATCTCGCGAGCGTCGACTACGTTAAGGAGTTCATCGAGTTGCTGATCCGGCACGCGCCGACGCGGTCCGCCGGCAAGGGAAGCGGGCTACGGCTTGATGACCTTCACCGTCAGGTAGTTGATCGTCGGTGACACCGCTTTGAACCAGGGCGGGATCCCCGCAGGAATCACCATCACGTCGCCTTTCTGAAGACGCCGCGACTCGCCGCTCTGGACGTCCGCGACCGTGTCGTGACTGACGGGGGTCACGGCCGGGGACTGCGCCGTTATTTGGAGAACCGCGGCCGCGACAAACACCGTGGCGAGTAGAAGCTTCATCGTTTCACCCTTTCAGCCTCCAGGGGCGGTGCAGCTGCATTGGGCCGATTGTATCCACAGCCATCACCTATGCGCCCGGTCATTTCTTTCATCATCGCGTCGGCTTCCCTGTGGTCGCGTGCAAGGAATCCCGGCTCGATCGTTCTCCTCTCAGAGGAGCCGGAGACATGGCCGACCCGAGGCTGTACCAGATAGCGACGCTCGCTTCGCTGCTCGTCTACGGGATGGGCTGGCTGGATTTCGACATCACCGTCTCGCGCGTGTGTCTGCTGCTCTTGACGGTCCTCACGACGCAGGCCGCATGCGATCGATGGACGGTGGGCCGATCGGCACGGGTGAACGTCAGGAGCGCGCTCATCTCCGGACTGTCGCTCTGCCTGCTGCTCCGCACGAACCGCGCTGACCTCGCCATCTTGGCCGCGGTCATCACCATCGCGAGCAAGTTCCTGATTCGGTTCCACGGCAAACACGTCTTCAACCCGACCAATGGCGGACTCGTCGCGATGATGCTTCTGACAAATCAGGTCTGGGTGTCGCCCGCGCAATGGGGATCCGCGGCGTTCTTTGCCCTCCTCATGGCCTGCTCCGGGGGCATCGTCGTCAACCGCGCGTCGCGCGGCGATGTGACGTACGCGTTCATCGCCTTCTATTGCGCGCTCCTCTTCGGACGGTCGATCTATCTGGGTGAGCCGATGGCGATTCCACTCCACCGGCTCGAGAGCGGCGCGCTGCTGCTCTTCACCTTCTTCATGATTTCCGATCCAAAGACGACGCCCAACTCGCGAGCGGGCCGCATCCTGTTCAGCGCGCT
>JBGPKK010000163.1:0-10211 GCA_041485905.1 Vicinamibacteria bacterium | reverse complement strand
AGTCGAGGCTCCGCTCCAACCCTGTCGCCCCCACGTCGACTATCGGGTGCTTCGAACGCCGGCCATTCACGGCATGCACCGCTCCAGCGAGTTCAAAGGCCACAGATCGCGCAGCCCGAAGTCGACGTGAGGAATCGCTGTGCTCGACTTCCGGTCACGGGGCGCGTCGGCACGCTCAGACGGCCGCTGCCGGCCGGCACGACCGCGGCGCGTGATCGGCGGCGGGACGGCGTCGGCTGCGGCCACCCGTGCGAGGGCGGCCGGTCGGGATGCGCAACTGTGCGCGGCAGGTTCTCCTCGCGGCGATCCTGTTCTCCGTGATCCGTGCCGATGGAACAACCCCTGTCGGTGCATGCCGTGAATGGCCCAAGCCGAAGCCAGCCGATGATCGCCGCGGCACCGAGAGTGTACGAACCGAACGCGCACAGTTCCGGCGCCCGACCCGGGGGGCGGCAGCCGATGCCGTCCCGCCGCCTCGATACGGCGCTAGTGTCGCTACAAGATGGTGAAAATTGCTCTAACGAGCGCGGCGCTTATGGGATCAGCTCTTCGGGAACCGCGAAGACATCGAAGTGCTTCCAGCGCGAGAAGTCGCCAGGGCCGAGCTCCTGGCCGCGTTGGTCGTGCTCGCCCTCGCACTTGAACAGCCGGTAGCCGAGGCGACGCAGGTCCTCGTAATAGGCGGCTCGCTCGCCGTGCGGAAGGTGTTTGTAGATTTCCGTCTTGATGGCCGGCCGGACCTCCGCGATCAGATCCGCGAGCGACTGCACGACCGCCCGGTCGAATCCTTCCGTGTCGATCTTGATAAAGCGGATGCGCGGCACTTCGTCCGCCGCATGCGTCCGCAGGTATCGGGCGAGGTTTCGCCCGGCGACGCGCAGCTTCGAGAAATGCCCGTGCGTCCAGCGACCGATCCCGTGGTGGAATCCGCCGTTGCAGTAGCCGGAATCCGAATACTCGAATTCGAACTCGCCGTCCTCGGGCATGGCCGCGAACATCAGCGGCACGATGTGGGTCTTTGAAGGGTTCAGCGCCGCGTTGACGGCCAGCACCTTGAAGACGTACGGGTTCGGTTCGAGCGCGAAGATCGAGCCGCGCGGTCCGACCGCGAGGGCCATCGGGACCGTCGAGTCTCCGGTGTGTGCGCCGATGTCGATGGCGACGTCGCCGTCGCGCAGGAACACGCGCAACGCATCGACGCTTTCTTGGGTAATCGCCTTCGGCCTCTCGCCCGGGTGCAGCCACCGGGCAAACCGCACCTCGCCCTCCTTCGGCAGCACGAAGGTCTGGATGTCGTGCGGGTACTCGCGCGGCGCCGAGTCGAATCCGAGTGCCCGCGGCAGATCTCGCAGCTTCACGATCGCAATGGTAGCCGACGGCCGATCTCCCACAAGCCGAGCACGACCACCGTGCTCAGAAAGACCCAGCTTCCCACCACGACAGCCGGAGCGGTGCCCACGGTCAGACCCGGAGTCGTCGCCTCCAGTATCCAGCCGATGCAGAGAAACATCGGACCAAGAGCCGTCACGCCCGCAATGAACCAGAGCCACACGAGCAGGCTCTTGCGCCACGCGCGCAACGCGACGAGATGCGCGACGGCCGCCAGCAGAAGCACAAGCGCACCTGGCGCATAAAAGCTGCCCAGACTCCACATCGCCGCGACGACGAATCCCCAGAGCGTGCCGACTGGAACCCAGACTGTCCAAAGCGCGCCGCCACGGACGACCTGCACGCACACCAGAGCGGCCGCACCCAAGGGCAGGAGCGTCCACAAGAAGAGGCGTGTGAGATGGCCGGCGTTGCTGATGAACACACGAGCCGCACTCACCGTCCCGGCGATGCAGAGGATCATGCCGCAGATGGCCAGCACGATCGCCATGCGTTTGGCAATCATCATCCGTTCCGCGACACTCGTCGGGTCTCGATCCGGCCTGCGTACGGCGTCAGCCGCGCAACGGCTCGCGCGGCGGGATGAACTTCGCCAGCACGGCGGCGAGCAGCAGGACCGACAGGAGCAGGCCGGCCAGCGCCCATTCCAACTGCGAGCCGATCTCGAAGACCGCGTACGACCCCGCGCTCATGTTCGGCCGGTAGTGCAGCGCAAACATGATCGGCGTGAGGGCAACGGTCACAGTCGAAAACGCGGTCCAGAACGCCGCTCGTGTCGTCGTGCCGCAGAGGTCGACGAGCACATCATGCAACGACGGCTTCAGATACCAGACCACGCCAATCGCGAGCGCCGCCGTCAGGGTGACGCCGATCAGGAAATAGCCAACGGGATCCATCGCATGCCTCCTTTGTTATCTCTTCAACCTTTGCCAAGACCAGACGCAGATTTCGACCGGCATGGGAATCAGAAACGCACCCACCAGACTGCGGATCAGCGTCGCCGGAAATCCCCACGAGGGAAGGAGCGCCGAGACTGACCACCAGAAGCCTCCGAGGAGCATGTCGACGATGACAGCGCGCGGCGTGATCTTCGCGTCGACGCATGCAGTCGCGACAAGCCCCCCCAGGAGCCCAAAGGGTGCGCCCATCGCCAACGTCACGCTCAGCGCAATCCAGTAGAACCGCCAGTCATACGGGTGCGTCATTTGAACGCCAGCAGCTTCCGAACCTTTCCGCGCATCCGCGCGACCGAGCGGAGCGCGCCGATCGGCAGATGCCGGATCTCGTCGTACAGCTCCGTCATCGTTTCGAAGAACTCGAGCAGCTCCTGGAGGCGTTCGCGCGTGTAGCGATCGCCGGCCTTCGCGCCATCCAGTTCGTCGAGCGCCTTGCGCAGCATCTCCAGCGTCGGATCGATCTCGCGACGCTTGCGCTGATCCACGATCGTGCGGAACAGCTCCCAGACGTTCGTGATCGACTCGAAATGGGCCCGCCGATCGCCCAGCACGTGCACGGCGCGGACGATGCCCCACCCCTGCAGCTCGCGGAGGCTCGTGCTGACGTTGGACCTGGCGACGGCGAGCGAGGCGGCGATCGTATCCGCGCTCAGCGGCCGCTCGGAGACATGCAGCAGCGCATGGATCTGCGCCACGGTGCGGTTGATGCCCCACCGGGCGCCCATTTCGCCCCAGTGGAGGATGAACTGCTGCTGGACGGAGGTCAGACCAGTCTTGTCAGTCATTTCTGTTTAGACAGAAATTACTGAATAACTCGGCCTCTTGTCAAGCGCCGGAGGGTTTTACTCCAGGAGCAGCGGCTCGAACGGCTCCTCCGCGGCCGGCGCCAGATGCGGATCCCGCATGACGAGCCTGGCGCAGGCGTTCCAGCCGCCCAGCCGCCTTCAACACTTCGCTTAGCGACGGCCCCAGATCTTCGCCAAACTGCTCGGTCAGCGCGAGCACAAGCGTCGTGAGCGCCTCCTGGTTGTCAGGATCGATCTCGATCGCGTCCAGGCAGATGCTCGCGGCCTCGCCCGGCTCGTTGAGCAGCCGATAGCGCTCGGCCTTCGCGAGTGCCCGCGGGACGGCATCCGGCGAGAGGGTCTTGAGCTCGAACGTCATGATCACCTCCGAAACACGCGCAGCAGCTTCTTGACCGGATCGTAGAACTCGTCGACGACACGCTCCTTCAGCGGGATGATGGCGTTGTCCGTGATTGTGATGTCTTCAGGACAGACCTTCGTGCAGCATTTGGTGATGTTGCAGTAGCCGACGCCCTGCGTGTCCTTGAGATCGGCGGTGCGGCTCTCCACGTCGAGAGGATGCATTTCGAGCGCGGCGGTATAGACGAAGTACCGGGGGCCGATGAACTGCTCGTGGAGTTGATGCTCGCGCAGCACGTGGCAGACGTCCTGGCAGAGGAAGCACTCGATGCACTTCCGGAACTCCTGCACGCGATCGACGTCCTGCTGTGCCATCCGCCAGGTGCCGTCCGGCGCATCGGGCGGGCGCGGCTTGAACGGCTTGATGCTCTTCTTCACGCGGAAGTTCCAGGAGACGTCGGTGACCAGGTCCTTGATGGCCGGGAACGACCGCATCGGCTCGATCGTGATCGGTTCGTTGGGCGGCAGAGAATTCATCCGCGTCATGCACATCAGGCGCGGGCGCCCGTTGATCTCGGCCGAGCACGATCCGCATTTCCCCGCCTTGCAGTTCCAGCGCACGGCCAAATCGTTGGCCTGGAACGCCTGAATCTGATGGACGGCGTCGAGGACGACCATCCCCTCGGAGATGTCGGTCTTGTACTCGCGGAATTCACCGCCGGACCGATCACCGCGCCAGACCTTGAACGTGGCAGTGCCCATTACTTGTTCTCCTCGATCACGCGCTTGAGCTCGGCCGGCATCTCGGGGATCGGTTCCCGTGCGATCGCCATCTCGCCGCCAGGTCCTTTGCGAATGACGATGTTGAACGTGGCGAACTCGGCCGCCTTGTCCGGGTAGTCCTCCCGGAAATGCGCGCCCCGACTCTCCCTCCGCTCGAGCGCGGCGCGCGTAATCGCCTCCGACACCGTGAACAGATTCGCGAGATCGAGCGCCGTGTGCCAGCCGGCGTTGTACTCGCGGTTCCCGGTCACGCCGACGCGCGTCGCGCGATCGCGGAGCGCGGCGAGCACGTCCAGGGCCTGCCGCATCTCGCTTTCCGTCCGCACGATGCCGACAAGTTCCTGCATGCGCTCCTGCAGGTCCATCTGGACCTGGTACGGTCCCTCGCCGGCGCTGCGGTCGAACGGAGCCAGCGCCGAACGCGCGGCCTGGTCCACCTGCGACTCGTTCACGCGACCCGCGGCATGCGCCTTGGCGAACGCCGCGGCATGCGCGCCCGCGCGCTTGCCGAACACGAGCAGGTCGGAGAGCGAGTTGCCGCCGAGGCGATTCGCGCCGTGCAGGCCGGCCGCGCACTCCCCTGCCGCGAACAGACCCGGAACCGACGACATCTGCGTGTCGCCATCCACCCGCACGCCGCCCATCATGTAGTGCGTCGTCGGGCCGATCTCCATCGGCTCTTTCGTGATGTCGATGTCGGCGAGCTGCTTGAACTGGTGATACATGCTCGGCAGCTTTTTCTTGATGTGCTCGGCCGCGTTCGGCAATCGCTCCTTGATCCACGAGATGTCGAGAAACACGCCGCCGTGCGGGCTGCCGCGACCTGCCTTGATTTCGCGGACGATGCAGCGCGCGACGTGGTCGCGGGTCAGGAGCTCCGGCGGACGCCGCGCGTTCTTGTCGCCCTGCGTGTACCGCCACCCTTCTTCTTCCTTGTCGGCCGTCTGCGTTTTGTAGGCCTCTGGAATGTCGTCGAACATGAACCGGCGGCCTTCCTTGTTGCGCAACACCCCGCCCTCGCCGCGCACGGCTTCGGTGACCAGGATGCCGCGGACACTGGGCGGCCAGATCATGCCGGTCGGATGGAACTGCACGAACTCCATGTCCGTGAGGTCGGCGCCGGCGTCGTACGCGAGCGCGTGGCCGTCGCCGGTGTACTCCCAACTGTTGCTGGTGATTTTGTACGCGCGTCCGATGCCGCCGGTGGCCAGCACGATCGCCTTCGCCCGGAACAGCTTGAACCGCCCGCGCTCCCGTTCGTACCCGAACGCGCCGACGATCCGGCCGCCGTCGCTCAGGAGCGTGAGCACCGTGCACTCCATGTGCACGTCGATGCCCTGGTGGACGCCGTGATCCTGCAGCGTCCGGATCATCTCGAGGCCCGTCCGGTCGCCGACGTGGGCGAGCCGCGGGTACTTGTGCCCGCCGAAGTTCCGCTGCAGGATGCGGCCGTCCTCGGTCCGATCGAACATCGCGCCCCAGGCCTCGAGGTCGCGCACGCCCTGCGGCGCCTCCTTGGCGTGGAGCTCCGCCATCCGCCAGTTATTGAGGTATTGCCCGCCGCGCATCGTATCGGCGAAGTGCACCGTCCAGCCGTCGCGATCGTCGACGTTCGCCAGCGCAGCCGCGATGCCGCCCTCCGCCATCACCGTGTGGGCTTTGCCGAGGAGCGACTTGCAGACGAGCCCGACCGTGACGCCCTGGCCCGCTGCCTCGATCGCCGCCCGCAGCCCGGCGCCGCCCGCGCCGATCACAAGAACATCGTGTTCGTGAGTTGAGTAATCCATGAAAAAAACCGTCCAGTAGGTCGGGTGGGTCTGGTAGGTCAGGTGGGTCTGGTGGGCCTGGTGGGTCTCAAGCGTCTGACCCGACCCGACGCACCCGGCCTACCTGGCCAACCTGACCAAGTGCGTCAGATAATTCTGAAGTCCGACCAGATCCCCATCGAACAGAGTCGCACGTAGACATCGGCGATGCCCACGCCGAACAGGCTCATCCAGGCAAACAGCATGTGCCGACGGTTGAGCGCCGACACGCACGTGTACCCTGCCGCACTCCGACTCTCGGAAAGACAATCATGACAGCCGCCGATGAGATGCCGGAGCGAATGACAACTGAATGTGTAGAAGCTGAGCAGCGTGACGTTGAGCGCCAGGAGCAGCGTGCCGACGCCGATGCCAAACGTCCGCTGTCCGGTCGCCAGATCGGTGAACCAGAGCGCCTTCCAGACGTCGTAGGTGAGAAAGACGAGGAACACCAGCGCGAGGTAGAGAAAATATCGATGGATGTTCTGGAGGATAAGCGGAAAGGCGTGCTCGCCGCGGTAACGTTTCCGCGGCTCGCCGACGGCGCACGAGGGTGGATCCGCCCAGAACGCCTTGTAATAGGCGCCGCGATAGTAGTAACAGGTCAAGCGAAACCCGCCCGGCGCCCACAGAATCAGAAAGGCAGGCGAGAACGGCATCCAGAAGGGCCACCAGCCTGGCTTCGCTCCAAACCAGCTGCGCGTCGCGTCGCCAAGGACCTCGGGTGAGTAAAAAGGCGAGAGATACGGGTCATAATAATAGTGCGCGCCCTGGAACGCCGCCCACGTGGAGTAGACGACAAACGCCGAGAGGCCGGCAAACACGAGGAGCGGCGTCGCCCACCACGCATCGCGCCGCTCGGTGACGCCGAACCGCCGCGGGATCGAGGACACCTGAACGTAGGCCACCAGCCTCTCCTTCTCCGCCGCCGGATTAGATTGTGTAAGTCGAAAAGCGAGTTGGATTATACCCAATCAGGCGGATCGTGACAGCAGCTGGCCGGACGCCGTCGTCATCGGCTTGCCCCGCTCGTACACGCAGGTCCCGCGAAGGTACGTCCGCTCGATGACCCCGCGAAGCATTCGCCCCTCGTACGGTGTGAGCGGATGCCGATGGGAGAGCGACGCCGGATCGACCGTGAACTCTCGGTCGGGATCCCAGACGACGAGATCGGCGTCGCAGCCGACCTCAATTGCACCCTTGCGGCCCAGCCCTGCGAGACGCGCCGGCGCGCGGCACATCCAGTCGACGAGATGATTCAGTGAATAGCCGCGAGCGAACGCACCCGTCCATGTCGCCGCCAGGCTGACCTGCAGCGACGCGATGCCGCCCCACGCGCGGAGGAAATCGCCCGAGCTCGCATGTTTCAGCGCGGGAGGCGACGGCGAGTGATCCGACGCGACCATCTGAATCACGCCGCCGGCGAGCGCCGCCCACAGATATTCGCGGTTCTGCCGCTCGCGAATCGGCGGCGCGCATTTGTAGGCGGTCGCGCCGTCAGGAATATCCTGGGCCGCGAACGTCAGATAGTGCGGACAGGTTTCAGCGGTGACCGGTACTCCGGATGCGCGCGCCTGATAAAGCGGCGTCAGCGCGTCGGACGCTGACAGGTGGACGATGTGCGTGCGCACCCGGTACTCGCGGCACAGTCCGATCGACAGCGCGACGGCGTCATTCTCCGCCTCTTTCGGACGGGTCGCGAGGTACGTCGCGTACCGCCTCGCGTCAGGAGAGGCTCGCAGGACCCCTTCGGTGGCCGCGTCGATCGGTCCGGGAAGCTCGGCATGCACCAACAGCGGCGCCGCCAGTTTCGACAACAGCGGCAGGGCGATCCGCAGGTCGGCTTCGGTCACGGCCGGAAACTCGTCGACGCCGGACGGCACGAGAAAACACTTGAAACCGAGCACGCCGGCGGCCACCAGTGCAGGGAGCTCGGACGCGTTGCCGGGCACGACGCCGCCCCAGAACCCGACGTCGACGAAGCACTTCCCTTCTGCCGCCCGCCGCTTCACATCGAACGCCGCCACATCGACCGTCGCAGGAATGCTGTTGAGCGGCATGTCGATGATCGTCGTGATGCCGCCGGCGGCCGCCGCTCGCGTCGCGTGCTCGAAGCCTTCCCACTCCGTTCGGCCAGGCTCGTTCACGTGGACGTGAGTGTCCACAACGCCCGGCATCAGAACCGCGTCTCCCACATCGTCGAGCGGACAGCCGGCTGGCACTTCGTCGAAGGCGCGGACCTCGACGATACTGCCGGCGCGGATGTGGATGGCGGCCGGGCTCGTGCCGGTGGCGAGTACGACACGGCGACTGCGAACGACGAGATCAGGAAGGACCACGTGTGGTGACGTTCACGCGAGGCGGCGGTCAGGAAGCTCGGCGGCGCCTGGCGATGCCGAGCTCGGCAAGCTGCGCCGCAACCGCCTTGCCGGCCGTGGCCGGGCTCACCCGTTTGTCGATATAGCGGATGCGGCCGTCCATTCCGATATAGAACGTCCAGCGCGACGCGAATGGCTGATCCTCATCGACGACACCGTACGCCCGTGCCACGCGCTTGCTGAGATCACTCAGGAGCGGATAATCAACACCAAGCGACTGTGCGAACGCCTTGTTGGTTTCAGGTGAGTCGACGCTGACGGCAAAATACGCGACGTCGAAAGGCCTAATCTCGTCGCCACTCTCACGGAGTGACCTGCATTCGGCCGTTCAGGCGCTGCTGAAGGCCTTGGCATACCACGCGAGGACGACCGCCTGGCGTCCCGCGTAGCTCGCCAGGCTGTACTCTTTCCCATCCGATCCCGGTAGCGTGAACAACGGCGCCGGATCGCCGATCTTCAGCTCGACGGTCGGCGCGCGAGGAGAAACGGTCCTGGATTCGGGGACTGAACTGCTGGTGCCGCGACACGACGCGATCACCAGCGACAGCGCCGCCCAGCACATCAGGGCGAGAAGGCCAGGCCGTGTCCGCATCGCCGATCAGCATACCACCGGCCGTACCACTCGCCGCCCTGCGCCGAGCACCTTATAATCGGCGCGGCCAGACGTGACGATAGCTCCCGGCACTCAAGTGGGCGCCTTTCGAGTGCTCTCCGCCATTGGAGTCGGCGGAATGGGCGAGGTCTATCGTGCCCACGATACGCGACTGAATCGCGAGGTCGCGCTGAAGATCATCCATCCGCCGCTCGTCGACGACTCGTCCGTCGCGCGGTTTCGCCGCGAGGCGCACGCGCTCGCCGCCCTCAATCATCCTCATGTCGCCGCCATCTACGAGCTCGATGAAATCGACGGCAGGGTTTTTCTGGTCATGGAGCTCGTACCGGGCGGTACGCTCCACGACCGGATCGCGCGCGGCGCGCTGCCCGTAGCGGAGGGACTTCGTATTTGCGGCCAGGTGGCGGAAGCGCTCGAGGCCGCTCACGACACGGGCATCGTCCATCGCGATCTGAAGCCCGCGAACATCAAGCTGACCAACAGCGGTGAGGTCAAGGTGCTCGATTTCGGGATCGCGACGATGAGCAGGAACGCGGGCGGAGATCCGCATGCGCCGACAGTGAACCTCGGGGTCACCGCTCCGGGCACCATCATGGGAACCGTCGCGTACATGAGCCCGGAGCAGACCCGTGGACAGACGGTCGACAAGCGCACCGACATCTGGGCGTTCGGGTGTGTGTTGTACGAAGTGCTGACGGGACGCCCCGCGTTCGGAGGCGTGACGGCGTCCGATGTCGTCGCACGAGTGCTCGAGCGCGATCCAGATTGGTCGGCGCTCCCGGATACGCTTCCGCCCGGCATTCGCCGTCTGTTGCGCCGCTGCTTGAACAAGGATGCCCAACAACGGTTACGCGACATCGGCGACGCTCGTCTCGAGATCGGAGAAGCACTGAGCGAATCCGCAGCGGACGGCGAGGCGACCAGAGCCCACGGCCATTCGCGACTACGGGTGGCATGGATCGTCGGACCGACCGCTGCGGCTGTCGTTGTCGGAGCGCTCGTCGCCACACGAATCCAGACCTCGCAGCCTCGCACGCCCGGGCCTGCGGCCCACTTCATGGTGAATCTGCCGGTCACGGCGCCTCTCGCCGGCCTCGACTTTCCGGCCGTGGCTGTCTCGCCTGACGGGTCGCTGCTGGCGT
>JBGPKK010000162.1:0-10335 GCA_041485905.1 Vicinamibacteria bacterium | reverse complement strand
TGTTCATCTGTCCTCCACGTTAAGAGATAGCGACTTCAACTTCGCGACGATCTCAGCCCCGTGCGTCGACGGGTTGACCTTCCGGTTGACGTCGAGAATCCGGCCATCGCCGCCGATGTAAAACGTCCATCGCGACGCGTACCCGCTCGACGCCAGCACTCCGTAGGCGCGCGCGACGTCCTTGGTCGGATCGCTCAGAATCGGATAGTCGATGCCGAGTGACGCCGCAAATCGCGCGTTCACCGCCACCGAATCGACGCTCACGGCAAAATATCGAACATCCAACCGCCGCAGGTCGTGACCGCTCGAACCGAGCGATGTGCATTCGGCCGTTCATCCGCCGGTGAAAGCCTTCGGGAACCACGCCATGACGACGGCGTGGCCGGCAAGATCGGCCAGGCGATACGTGCGGCCGTCGGACGCCTGCAACGAGAAATCCGGCGCGGGATCGCCTGGCCCGAGCTGGCGGGCGTCGCTTGGACGGCCGCCGCGGCCCGTGATCGCTGTGACGATGCCGGTCATCGTCGCGGCGAAGGTCGCGGTCACCATCCGCAACAGCCTCAGCACGTCAGTCGCGCGCCCGCGCGCCCTGGACCGCCGCCAGCACTTCGTGCTCCGATGGAAAGCCGAGCGGTCCCTTCTGTGCGACCCGCTTTTCTCCGACCCACACGGTATATTCGCCCCGCGAGCCTTCGATCAGCTTGGCCTCGACGCCAATCTCCTGCTTGATGAGCGCCGCCGCACGGGCAGCGCGCGGAAGATAATTTCAAACCTTGCAGTATCGAATGCGGATGTTTTCCATCAGGTCCACTCACCTGCTACATGATCCAGATGAACGGTGTGTTTTCACCGGGCGCAATCGTGACCGAATCGATGCTCGGGCTGTTCTTGATCGCCTCGCGTGTGAGCGAGACCTGCAGTGTCGAGTTCGACCAGTCGATGCCCTTCAGCACGGTCGGCGAGATCAGTACCGATTTTCCGCCAATCCAATTGCTCGTATCGACGACGAAGTATTGAATCGTCCAGCTCGCTTCGTCGATGAGGAAATCGTCGACGTGGCCAATCTCTCCGTCGCTGGCCTGGATGTGATCCCCGGTGACGTCGCTGGTGCGGCACACCCGCGAGGTGGTCGACGCATCAACGTCATCGACGCCTGGGCTCTCGCTGACCTGCTGCCTCGTGAGCGCCACGTTCAATCCCGCGATGCCCCAGTTTCTCTTGACCAAGTCTGGCGAGACGAGCACTTTCCGCCCCGCGGCATTGACGATCAGATACCTGATTCTCCACGTCGTGTCCTCGAACAAGAACTCCTCGACGTGTCCGACGTCGCCGTCGCTCGCGAGAACCGTCGCACCCCGGATCTTGCTCACTCTGTGCAGCATGAAGGTCTACTTGGCCGCCGCCGCTTTTTGCGGATTATCCGCCGGGTTCACGTAGGTGAGGGCAAAGGGGCCCACGGCCGTGACGGCGACGATCGTGGCGCCCTTCGCCGTCGCGAAATGGTGCATCTGCGCCGGCACGGTCCCCTTGTCGCCGACCTTCATCGGCTTGGCGTTTGCCGCGCTGAAGGTATCGCCCATGCCGACCAGGAACGTGCCCTTCTTGACCTCGACTATTTCATCCGTTGGATGGAAATGGGGCGCAATCCGGTAACCGTCGGGCATCGACAACTGGATCGAGAACGTTCCCGACTTGCTCGGATCGCCGCTGACCACGGCCATCCGGGCTCCTGTGGGAAACACCGCCGGCGCCGGGCCCCAGTGCAGCGTCGCCGACTTCGGTTTGGGTTTGGCTTTCGGAGTTGCTTGAGCCGAGAGCCATGGAGCACTGACCAGCAGCACCGCCGAGAGCAAAACAATACGACGCATGTGTCCTCCTTGAGAACACGTCACCAGAAATCCTGAGCAGTGAGCCAGTTTACAAGCAATAGGACCTCAAACGCCAAGCTTGCCGGAACCTCTGTCCACATCGGGCAGAAACGCCGCCAGCAGGCCGATCATCGGGAGATACGCGCACAGCCGATACACCGATTCGATCCCAACGACATCAGCCAGGTTGCCCAACGCGGCGGCGCCAAGCCCGCCCATGCCGAATGCGAAGCCAAAGAACACGCCCGAGATGAGGCCCACCCGGCCAGGAACCAGCTCCTGTGCGTAGACGACGATGGCTGAGAACGCGGAGGCGAGAATCAGCCCGATCACCACGGTGAGGATTGAGGTCCAGAACAAACTCGCGTGCGGCAGCAGCAGCGTAAAAGGGAGCACGCCGAGGATGGAGCCCCAGATCACGTACTTGCGGCCGAACCGATCGCCGATCGGTCCGCCGAGGATGGTGCCGCCGGCGACGGCGCCGAGGAACACGAACAGATCGACCTGCGCAGTCCGGACCGAGACGTGAAATTTGCTGATGAGATAGAACGTGTAATAGCTGGTCAGGCTGGCCAGGTAAAAGTACTTGGAGAAAATCAGCGCGGCGAGGATCGCGAGCGACCAGCCCACCTTCCGGCGCGACACGTGCGTGTGATGATCTGGCGACACCCGGCCAGCAGACGTCGCGATCACGACAGACCGGCGCGTGCCGTACCAGCCGCCGATCTTCCACAGAACCACCATCGCCACGAGGGCCAGCAGCGAACACCAGGCGATACTCGATTGGCCGCGTGGGAGGACCATGAACGCCGCCAGCAGCGGACCGAATGACGATCCCACGTTGCCGCCCACCTGGAACAACGACTGTGCGAGACCGTGCCGCCCGCCGGAGGCCATCCGGGCGACGCGCGACGATTCCGGGTGAAACACCGACGATCCGATGCCCACCAGTCCCGCAGCCGCGAGCAGCATCGCGAACGACGCCGCGACCGACAGCAGCAGCAGACCGACGAGCGAGAACCCCATCCCGATCACGAGCGAATACGGCGTGGGCCGGCGATCGGTATAGAAGCCGACCACCGGCTGCAGCAGAGACGCGGTCAGCATGAGGGCCAGCGTCATCAGTCCCACTTGCGTGAAACTGAGCGCAAACGACGCTTTGAGGATCGGATAGATCGCCGGGATGAGCGACTGGATCGTATCGTTCAGCAGATGCGAGAAGCTGATCGCTGCCAGGACGGCGAACGCGGTGCGCTCTTTCGCCTGAGACTGCCGGGCGGCAGTATCGGCTCGTGATGTGGTCGCTGTCGCCATGTTGAAGAGCGGACGGGGCGGGTGGCCGCGATCCCTATTCTAACGGCGCGCCACGCAATGCCTGCAATGGTCAGACACCGTACAATGCAGGCATGCCGAAACTGATCGTCGATGGATATGGAGCGTTCGAAGTACCCGAAGGGAAGCGCCTGGTGCTCGCCATCGAGCAGGACGCCAAGGTCGATATCATGCACGCGTGCGGCGGGAACGCACGGTGCACCACCTGCCGCGTTGAGTTCATCGAGGGGGAACCGGCGAATCACACAGCCGCCGAGAAAGAACGGCTCGCCGAGAAAGGCCTAACCGGCGTCAGACTGTCGTGCCAGATTCTCTGCGATCACGACATGGCCGTCCGCGCCGTCAGCCGGCTCGAAGGGTCAGGTCGTCCAGACCCCGGTGCGACTCCGCAGGAAACCATCACCCCGCCGCCTCAGTGGGTCTGAGCTTTCCGCCGAGCGCCTTCCAACGACAATCGCGCCGACCGCCACAACGGTGAGAGTCCAGAAACGGTGAGCAGGCCATCGAGATCTGGCGGTACGGGAGCTTCGACGAGCAACCGCTCCTGCGTGAAGGGATGCGTGAAAGCGACGCGCCACGCGTGGAGCGCCTGCCGCCCAAACGCCTGCAGCGCGGCGGCAAGAGTGGCATCGACGATGTGCGACCAGCGCGGTTCGCCGTACGCTGGATCGCCGACCAGCGGCCAGCCGCGCGCCGCCAGGTGGACCCGGATCTGGTGGGTACGGCCCGTCGTCAACCGGCAGTGCAAGAGCGACAGTCCCGCGCGCGGCGCGGCCACGCGCGCGATCCGGATAAATTTCGTGAGGCTGCGCGCGCCAACGTCCACCGACGCGACGACCCTTCGGCGGTCGTTGCGATCTTTGCAGAGCCGCAGGTCGATATTTCCGCGGGCTACGTTCACGCGCCCGTAGACCACCGCCAGATAATCTTTCTCGCTGCCTGTCCCGCCGAAGCCTTCGGCGAAGGCCGGGGCACTCGATGCCAACGCGCGCTGCAGCGCGGCATGGACCGCCGCACCCTTGGCGACGACGACGATTCCCGACGTGCCCTTGTCGAGACGACCGACCAGAGATGGGCGCTGACCATCAGGCCACCCACGCGCATGCCAGAGCAGCGCGTTCATCAGAGTGCCGTGCGCATGTTTGTACGTCGGGTGCGCGACCATGCCGGCCGGCTTGTTGAGGGCGAGCAGATAGGCGTCTTCAAACAGGACGTCCAGCCTCACGTTTTCAGCCGTCATTGCGCGGCGGGGCGCGGTGTCACTGAGAGGAATGGCGACCGTCACGACATCGCCCAGCCGAGCGCGTGCGGCCACCCGGCGGACAGGCGCGCCGTTCACCGTCACCTGTCCGTTCTCGATCCATGTCTGGACGCGGGTGCGCGTGGCGGTATCGACGTCGGTCAGGTGCCGGCGGAGGACAAGGTCGAGCCGCAGCCCCGCATCGCCGCGATTGGCCGTCAGAGTGCGAGGCAGTGAAGCATCTCGGTCAGGTGGGTCGGGTAAGGTGCCCGCCTGACCCACCCGACCCATCTCACCCACCTGACCTACCTGACCTACCTGACCTACCTGACCGCTATTTGCCGACGACGAGAATCGTGAATGAATCCGGCACCAGTTGCCCTCGGCCGGCGCGGCCCCCGGGAGGCGGCGTGGCCGGCGCACTGTACTCGGCGCCGATCAGGTAGATCTGATTCGTCTTGCTGTCGAGCGTCAACGTTTTCGCGCTCGGTATCGTTTGGACCGTCTGCTCCACGACGAAACTGGTCGGGCTGTTTTCCTTGATGACCGTCAGCGTGCCGTCACCCTGCGAACTGAAGGTTTCCATCGTCGCCGGATTGAAGAAGGCGCCGTCAACGCCCGTGCCGATCGGCAACGTCGTGATGATGTTTCCAGTGTCGGCATTGAGAATCACCATCATCGCCGGGTTGCGGCATGCGGCGAAGAGGATGTGATTCTTGACGTCGAATGCCAGCCCGGCGGGCGTCTTGCCCTTGCTCGACAAATCGTAGTGAGCCGTCACCTGAAGCATCTTGGCGTCAACGACGGCGACATTGTCCTTGTCTTCGATGTCCACATACAGATGACCGTTGCTGTCGGTCACGGCCTGCTCCGGCGCGCCGCCCAGGTCGGGGATCGTACCCACCACTGAGCCGTCTTTCGCGTCGATGATCGTCGCGTGCGGCTGGGCATGACTGAACACCCAGACACGCTGATTGAACGGGTCGAACAAAATGCCGTCCGGATTCCCCTGCACGTCGATCGTCTTGATGGTCGCAAGGGTCTTGGTGTCCCACATCACCACCGGCTTGCTGCTCGAGAACCCGTGGCTGGACTTCGGATCCACCGCCGCACCGCGCGCATTGGCCATGGCGATCTCGCCGGCCGGTGCGAGCGTATCGAGGTTGAAGACCGTCACGCGGGCCATCGCCCCGCTGCGCGGAATGTACAAACGGCGCCCGGCGGCATCGGCATAGACATAGTCGAAGCCCCCGACGCCGCCGACCTTGGCGGTCTTGACCACTTTGTAAGCCGCCTGTTGGGCCAGTCCGATAGAGACGGCCATCGTCGCGAGCGCAAGCATCACTACACAGAATCGTCGCATGGGAATTCTCCTTACCGGGTGGATTCTATACCTATGGACGCCCGAGCGTTCACGCAGATTTGTCCCGCTCCGCCTCGATCCCGGCGATCTCGGCCTGTTCCGGCGTTTCGTCTCGGAAGTTGAGGTAAGGTTCGTTGGTGCGCTCGTCGGAATGGATTGCATTTCTTTACTTCGTGTACCTGGCGACCGTCTGCTGGCTGCGGCCACTTCTCGCGTCACGGCGTCTGTTCGTGACCGGCGTATCGGTCGCGCTGGCGACCGCGATTCAGGCCGTCGCCATGTGGGCGCCACCGATGGTGCGTGATTGGACGCCGTTGCTGTACGTCACGGTTGGCTACTACCTGACCGGCCGCCTCTTCGTCGGACCGTCCGGAGCGCTCGAATCGTGGCTGCGCGCATGGGACCGTAGACTGCTCGGCGATCCGACGAGACGTTTCGCCCGCTGGCCGGGGTGGCTCGTCTCGTATCTCGACATCGTTTACATGTCTTGCTTCCTCCTGTTGCCCGGCGGTTTTGCCGCGCTGGCGGTGACCGGACACGCGAGGCTCGCGAACCACTACTGGACCATGGTGCTCGCCGCTGACCTCGGCGCGTTCGCGCCGCTCAGCGTGTTTCAGACGCGGCCCCCCTGGATGCTCGAGCAAACGCCGGTGCTCGCAGACACATCTGTGCGTCGTCTCGCCTCCTACATGGTTCGACACGCCACGATTCGCGTGAATACATTCCCAAGCGGCCACGTCGCCGTCTCGCTCGCCGCCGGGCTAGCGGTCATCGCCGCCATGCCGCTGACCGGCGCGATACTCCTCGTGCTGGCCGCGAGCGTCAGCGTGGCGTGTATCGTCGGGCGTTACCACTACGCCGTCGACGTGCTCGCCGGCGCTGTGCTTGCCGGCGGAGTGTGGGCCGCCGTCACGATCTACGGCATCTGACTTGCGCAGGGCGCCCCGGTAAAGCTGGACAGAATGGTCCGGTCACGCGACGATAGAGGGTTCCCGAGACTGTGCGATCAATCATTTTTCTCGCTGTCTGCTGGCTATTTTCGGGCCTCTCCGGCTCGGCCCAGGGGCCTAACACCGGCGACATCCAGGGATTCGTCACGACGCAGGCTGGAGCCCTGCGTCTGGCCGGCGCCCAAGTGACGGTGAATGACACGTCCGATCGACAGGTCGCTCAAGTGGTCTGCGGAGAGGACGGCCACTTCAGCGTCCCCAATCTTCCGCCAGGCAAATACCGTGTCTCCGCCGTGTTGGCTGGATTCGACACGGCTAAGGCTGACGCGGACGTCACCGCTGGAAAGACGACGGAGTTATCACTCGATCTTCCGATCGCCGCCATTTCGCAAACCGTCGAGGTGACCGCCGAGCCCACGGGATTGAACGCCGGGACACTGGCGCCGAGCGAAACGATCAGCAGTCAAGAACTCGACCAATTTGCGCCCTCCGGCGGACTTCAGGCCTCGCTCCGCCTGCTCGCCAGCATCATCGAAGTGCCGGGCGGCGTCAGCATCAAAGGCGGCCGTCCCAGCCAGGCCGGCGTCCAGCTCGGCCCCGGCACGCTCGTCGATCCCTCGACGGGTCTCACGCAGGTGTCGCTTCCCGACGATGCGATCGATTCGGTCGCGGTGCTGCCGAATCCGTACGCGGTCGAGTACGGCCGCTTTTCGTCGGGACTCGTCGTCATTCAGACCAGACGCGCGGGCGACGAGTGGAAAGTCCGGCTCAACAACATCGACCCGACGTTCCGTGCCGCGCGGGGCAACCCGCTCGACCTTCTCGGCGTCGGGTGGTGGGCGCCGCGGATCGAAGCGGGAGGACCGATCATCAAAGGGCGGCTGTTTCTCGAGCAGACCGCGCAATACCGTTACGGCGCCGCCGACGTCCCGAGCCTTCCCCAGGATCAGTTGCGCATCTCGAAGTGGTTCAGCTCGTTTACGCGCGTCGACGCAAACCTGTCGGCGCGGCATGCCCTCGTCGCGACCGGTGGAGTCTTCCCGAGCGTCTTCGATTCGGCCACGCTGGGCACATTCACGCCGCTCGACGCGACCGTCGATCTGCACGCGCACGCGACCGAGATGGCTGTCACCGAACGCGCGATCTGGACCGACACGGTCTTGAGCGAAACCACAGTGCAGACGCACGACTACCGGACCGACATCGTCCCGCACGGCTCGGCGCCGATGCGCCTGCAGCCGCAGACGACCCTCGGCAACTTCTTCAACCAGCAGCACCGCGACACCGGCACGTATCAGGTGATCGAATCGGTGTCCTGGTCGCGGAACGGTCCCGTCGGACTGCATCTGTTCAAGGTGGGCATCGACCTGCTGCGCAGTCAGTACAACGGCGCGAGCAAGAGCCGGCCGGTGCTGATCGAGCGCGTCGACGGGACGCTGGCGCGCCGGCTCGATTTCTCGGGACCGACGGTGCAGGCCATCGGCAGCACGGATGTCGCGCTCTTCGCGCAGGATCGCTTTCAACCCAACACGCGCTGGTCCGCTGAGTTCGGCGGACGGCTCGATCGCGACGGCGTCGCCGGGCGGCTCAACGTAACGCCGCGCGTCGGCGCGGCCCTGCGGCTCAACGACTCGGGCACCGCGATTCTGCGCGGCGGATTCGGCCTGTTTTACGAGCGCACGCCGTCGACGGCCGGCACCTTCGACGAGTTCGAGGGCCTTGTCGACGCGCGCTTTGCGGGCGACGGCGTCACACCGCTCGGACCGCCCGTCACGTTCGTGCACGTCGCCGCAACCCTCGAAACGCCGCGCAGCCGGACGTGGGACATCAGCTACGACCATCGGTTCAACAAGCTGTGGTCGCTTCACGTCGGCGCCATTGAACGGAGTGGGAGCCACGAGCTGATCGTCGATCCGCTGCAGACCGGAGGGGCCGGTCAGGTTCTGCTCTCGAGCACCGGTCGCTCGACCTACCGCGAGGCCGACGTGACGCTCGTCTTCACACACAACCCGACCGCGGACTTCCATGTGACCTACGCGCGTTCGGCGGCGCGCGCCGACCTGAATACGCTGACGAACTACTTCGATACGATTCTCTGGCCGGTCGTTGGCGTGAACGAATACGCGCCGGCCAATACCGACGTGCCCAACCGCCTGCTGGCGCGCGGCCGTCTGATGCCGACGCCTCGATGGCTTGTGCTGGGCATCTTCGATTGGCGCAGCGGGCTCCCGTATTCCGCCGTGAACGACACGCTCGACTTCGTCGGACCGCGCAACAGCGCGCGGTTCCCCGCCTATCTACGCCTCGAGGTGGGCCTCGAGCGTCGTTTCAAGATCCTCAAGTTCCAGCCCTGGATCGGCGTGCGGGTGTGGAACGCTCTGGATTCGTTCCTGCCCACCGATGTGCAGTCGAACCTCAGTTCGCCGGCGTTCGGGTCGTTCTACAACTCCGAGTACCGCCAGTTCCGCATTCAAATACGCTTCGAGCGGTAGCGGCTCGACGGCGTCGACCGGGTCCGCGAGAAAGGGAGAACATGATGAGCAAGCGGCTGTTCACGATGGGCGCGCTCACGATGGTGATCGCGGCCATCTCGCCTTCGTCCGTGCCGGTCGCTGCTCAGGAACCGCCGAAGACTCCGGCAAAGCCAGGCAGGCCGTATGTGACGCCGCGCACGCCGTGGGGCGATCCCAACCTGCAGGGCAATTACACGAACAAGTACGAACAGGGCACGCCGCTCGAACGGCCTGAGGAATTCGTGGGACGCAGGGTCGAGGACGTGGCGGGCGCGGAATTGGCCGGCATCCTCGAGAAGCGTCAGAAGCAGGTCGTCGAGCGCCCGGCCGGCGTCGGGCCGATGCAATTTCGCGACATCCTCGAAGTGACGAAGGGCAGCCGCGCATGGCTGGTTGTCGATCCGCCCGACGGCAGGATCCCGCCGATGACACCTGAGGCCGCGCGACGTATCGGCCCGCCCGACTCGTTGCTCGACACCGGGATCAACGGCATCCTCAATCAGCGGCGGCGAACCGGCGGCAGCTTCAGCGACGGTCCGTTCAACGGCCAGGAGGATTTCACTCTGTGGGAGCGGTGCGTCACGCGCGGGCTTCCCGGCGCGATGATGCCGCACATCCTGGGCAATTCCTATCAGATCGTCCAGGCGCCAGGGTTTGTCGTCATCCGATACGAGCTGATTCACGACGTGCGCGTGATTCCGCTGGACGGCCGCCCGCACGTCGGCACAGGCATTCAGTTGGACATGGGCGACGCGCGCGGCCACTGGGAAGGCGACACGCTCGTGATCGAGACGACTAATTTCAAGGACCGGAGCACGTACAGAAACGCCAACGCCGCCACGCTGCACCTCATCGAGCGCTTCACGCGCAAGGCGGCCGACCGGATCGACTGGGCCGTCACCGTGGACGACCCATCGACGTGGACGAGGCGCTGGACGTTTGCGATGCCGCTGACGATGAACGACCGCGAGCCGGTGTTCGAATTCGCGTGTCACGAGGGCAACTACGCCGTGCCCAACATCCTCAGCGCAGCCCGAGCGGGCGAGCGCGAGAGGGCGGAAGCCGCGGT
>JBGPKK010000161.1:0-10443 GCA_041485905.1 Vicinamibacteria bacterium | reverse complement strand
CTACTACGTGCTCATCGCGCTCGGCGGGGGCGTCCTCACCGCCTTTACGTTCATGATGTTCCGAGCCATCGAGATGAACGCTGAGTGGTTCGTAGGGGGCTGGCTAATCCCGTGCGGGGCGGCGGGGGCCGTCATCGTCGGATCCTGGCTTGTGGAGGCGAAGCAAAGTGTCATCGAGAACATGGCGCCGGTGCTGACCAGGCTGTTCACGCCGCTGTTCACGGTGCTGCTACTCGCGTTTCTGGCGACGATGGCGTGGACAGGCAGCCCCATCAACGTGAAGCGAGAGGTCCTGATCGGCTTCGACCTGCTGCTGGCGCTGATCGTTGGGCTGGTGCTCTACGCCGCGTCCGCGCGCGACCCGCAGGCGCCGCCTGACCTCTTCGACGGCCTGCAACTGCTGCTCGTCGTCAGCGCGCTCGTGGTCGATGGGGTGGCGCTCGCGGCGATCGCCGCCCGCATCTCCGAGTTTGGCTTCACTCCGAACAAAGTGGCGGCTCTTGGCGAGAATCTCATCCTGCTCGTCAACCTGGCGTGGACGGCGTGGCTCTATGCGAGATTCGTGCGTCACCGGGGCTCATTTGCCGTCCTGGAGCGATGGCAGATCGCCTATCTGCCCGTCTACTCCGTCTGGGCAGCACTCGTGGTTATCGTGTTTCCGCCTCTGTTCGGTTACCGCTGATGCACGCGCTCAACCGCTTCTTTGCCGTCGTCATGTTGGTCGCGGGCGGCGGAACCACGTGGTTCGGCTGCACGATGCCCGTTCACGAAGATGCCGCGGCGGTGCCGTCAACGGCGACCGTGCGCTCCGACCGGTACGCGGATCCCGTGAAGGAATCCAGCCGGCTCGCGCGCGCACTGGTCGCAGGTGACAATCTTGCGGGACTCTCGGTGGCTGTCGCCGTGGACGGCGAGATCGTCTGGTCCGAAGGCTTTGGCTGGGCCGACGTCGATGGCCGCAGGCCGATCACGCCGCTCACGCGCTTCCGGCTTGGCGCCCTCTCAAAACCGGCGACGGCGGTTGCCGCCGCCCTTCTGCACGAACAGGGGCGCCTCGATCTCGATGCGCCGATCCAGCGCTATGTTCCGGCGTACCCGCAAAAGCAATGGACGGTCACCACGCGCCAGTTGCTGGGCGACGTCGCGAGCATCCACCGCATCCGCGGCGACAACAACGACGCCATGCCTGAGCGGCACTGTGGGAGCCTCAGCGAGGCGGTGGCGATGCTTGCCGACGAGCCCCTCCTGTTTGAGCCGGGAACGCAGCACCGCTACTCCGTCTGGGGCTGGATTCTCGTCAGCGCCGCGGTCGAAGGGGCGGCCAGGGAGCCTTTTGCTCATTTCATGATCCGCCAGGTGTTTGAGCCACTGGCCATGGAACGCACCGTCGTCGCGGAAACCGAGGGCCTCGACGACGTCACGTCGTTCTACGGTCCGAGTTTTTTCCTGCGCACCCGGCTCGGCGTCTCCGTGGCGTCCCCGGCGGACTACTCATGTTTGGCGGGAGCCGGCGCGTTTCTCTCCACGCCGACGGACCTCGTGCGGCTCGGCTCTGCGATGCTGAAGCCTGGCTTGCTGAAGGCAGAGACGATCGCCGCCCTTCAGAGGCCCACGCGCCTCGTGTCTGGGGCCTCCACGACATACGCGCTCGGCTGGACGCTCGGCAGCGTCCAGCTTGCGGGCAAGCCGGCACGGATGGTCAGTCACCGTGGAAGTCCCATGGGCGGCATCGTCTCGCTCCTGACGTTCCCGGACCTCGGTCTCGCGATTGCCGCCGCAGCCAACGTGTCGCATGCCGCGGGCGTTGACCCGTTCGCTCGACAGGTCGCCGAGGCGTTCACCAGACGTCGAATGGAGAAATCTCAATGAAACGTACCTGCTTCTGCTTCCTGTCGTCGGTCGTCATGGTCGTGACGGCGCTGGCCCAAACACCGGAGCGCCTTCCGAGCTTCGAGGTCGCGTCGGTCAAGAGGAACGTGTCAGGCGAGGACCGCCTGCGAATGGTAACGCAGCCGGGCGGTCGATTGATCGTGACGAACGCGAGGTTGAAGGCCCTCATCGCCAACGCGTTCGAGATGGCCGACTCGCCGTCGTTGGTTGACGTTCGCATTCTCGGCGGGCCGGATTGGATCGGTTCCGAACGCTACGACATCAACGCGAAGGCGAACACGGAATTCAAACCGTCCCCCGACGGTCCGCCGAGAGAACTGCTCCTGATGATACGTTCGCTCCTCGAGGAGCGATTCAAGCTGAAGGCGCACCGCGAGACACGCGAGCTGCCCATCTACGAGCTCGTCGTCGCGAGAGCCGACCGCAGGCTCGCACCCGAGATGCGCAAGCCGGCCGCCGACTGCGAGGCGGCGATCGCGGCAGGTATTCCACCTCCGCGGCAGCCCGGCGAGCCTCCACCGTGTGGTCTGATGGGCGGCCCCGCCCGCATGATCGCCGGCGGGGCGACGATGCAGCAGCTCGCCGCCAATCTGACCGTTCGTCTGGACCGGCTCGTCTTCGACAAGACCGGTCTGACCGGAAGGTTCGCCTTCAACCTCGCGTGGACGCCCGATCGACTGCCGACGGAGGCGCCGCCGCCCGGCATTCCGCCGATTGATCCCGACGGCCCCGGGCTCTTCACTGCGTTGCAGGAGCAGCTTGGCCTCAAGCTCAGGCCGGCCAGAGGGCAGGTGGACGTGCTCGTCATCGACAGCGTGGAGCATCCGACGGCGGACTAGATGCGATCAGTACGGTGCTCTGAGTGACTTGAACATCGGGAAGTGCTTCACGTTGGTCGTCTTGAGTTCTTAGGACGGAGGTGTCGAGGACCAGGCGCATCAGTCGCGTCCGTGCAGTCGTGCGAGGCGGCGCGAGCCACGAATGCGTTCCACAAACGCCGCGCCGGTCTCCGGAACGCGCGTCCACGAGCCCGCCGTGCGGCGAGCGACCCGCAGTCTTTCCTGCTGGCTCATCGCACGACGACGCGCATAGGTTTCGTCGACAGCTGATCGGATCAGCGCAGACACGCTCTGGCCGCTCGCCTTGCTGCGACGTTCGAGCAGACGTCCCTGCCCATCGGTGAGGTAGATCTGGGTGCGGCGCATGCTGCTATCCCGCAAGGTGCGCCGCCGGTCGTTTTTTCACAAGCGACCGAACCTTCGGGACGCCGCGACGCTCGCGGTTGCGCTGCGCCATCCGAAGGTCGTGGCGTACTTGAAGGTTCATCCAGAACTCCGGCGACGTGCCGGTCAGCTCACCCAGCGCGATCGCGTTCGCCGCGGTCACGGCACGCTTGCCGTTCACGAACTGGTTCAACCGCACAAACGTCCAGCCGAGTCGGTGGGCGGCGGCGGTCTGTGACACCGGCGGGTCGTAGCTCTTGAGAAACTCCTCGAGCAGGATCTCGCCTGGGTGGATGACGTCCGCTGGTGTCTTGGCCATTAGTGATAGTCCTCGCATGTCACGTCGTGGGCGTGTCCGCCCTCGAACCGAAAGGTGATCCGGTACTGGTCGTTGACGCGGATACTGTGCCGGCCGCGCTGATCGCCCTTCAGTGCCTCTAACCGATAACCAGGGACGACCCCCAAGGTGACCAAGTTGGTCGCGGCGTCAAGCACCAGCAGCTTGCGGTGAATGATGCGCCAGAGTGCTTTCGGGAGCTTTCGTGCCGCCTTCGTCTCGAGCCCGTTGAAAACGTGCTCGGTGGGCGTATCCACGAATGACCGAATCACGACACGATGATACGCCTACCGTAGCAGTCTGACAAGTGCGTGTGATCCCGGATCGCTCGTCGACGCGGCGAGTGACCTCAGTCCTCTCGGCGTTGCACCAGCACCCCCACGAATAGCTGACGCAATTTAGCCATGGTGCACCGAACTCCGCGCGACTCAGCACGCCGACGCCTTCGCCGATGGCCTCACGTGCTCGCTCCTCCGAGATCTCCGGGAAGAACTCGTGAAACTTCGACGGCGACCGCTCGATCCAGAAGGAACCGCCCTCGGCGGCTTCGGGCCACACCGTCACCAGCATCCTTCCACCGTGCTGCGGGGGGGCTATCATCACGCAGCTCGGATACGGATGTATGTAGAGACCCAACTCGCGCGCTGTGCGGATGAGGTCCGACAGTTCCCGCTCCACGCCGTAGTCCCGCGCGAGGTTCAGGACACTGGCGAAGCGCCCATCGTCGGCGGCGTTGCCATCAGGCTCGGGGTTCGGTGTGGGATCGGGCGGTCGCACGACGATGCCCATCGCGCCAGCGATGTCCCCAAGAAGCGGCTCGTCGACTTCGCCGCCAGGCCCACCTTGGGCCGCGAATGACGCGAGACGAGGTACTGCGTCTAGCATCGCCCGCCAGATCCTGAGCGTGCGCCCGCGCGCGAAGTCACGAAATGCCTTCATGCCGGACCGGAGGCGCTGCGGGTCGGCGCAGAGCGCGTCCTCGGCTTGGAGCAATAACACCCGCTCGACGTCCGTGAAGAAACGATCGGCGGGCCAAAGCGCAGGGTGCTCTCCATCGGGCAGCGTGGAGAACCATGCAAGTTTCTGAGAGGGAATCCAGTCGCGCGCGAAATTATTGAGCGGTTGGTCCAGCGCCCATAAGTTGCCTGTCCACCAAACGCAATCGTGGTCTTCGTGGTTGTTGAGGCGGCCGGTGCTCGGGTCGCGAACGCGCATGCGGTCAGCCTGCTTCTGGGGCCAGATGTGGTCCCACTCGACCACGCGGGAATCGTCGCTGAACCGCTCCGGAAGCCTGGCCGGAAGGGCATAGGTGAGGCACTGCACCACGGACAGGAACATCTCGGCATTTCCGTTCACAATGGCGATCTGCTCGTCCTCGGTCACGACAGGCCAGATGGAGACACGCCCGCGTTTTCCCTCCGGGTATGTGGCGCGCGTCCAGTCAAGAATCCTCTCCAGCGGGAAGCCCGCGCCTTCGACCCCCGCAGCGATCGCCTCAAGAAACGCCCGTCTCAGATACGGTGTTCCGAACACGACCGCGTAGCCGAAAGATGACGCACCGGCCAGGTACGCGTCTACGGTTTCCATCGCTTGCCGCAGGAACTCGGGCTCTTCGGCTCGTCGATTGACAGCAGCCCATCCGAAGACGTGGTCGAGAAGCTGGCTAGGAACGTCCCGCAGTGCGTAGCCAAGGCGCGAGTGCTTGATCATTGCATGCGCCAACCCGCGGACGCGGGCAACGACCGGGCTGCCCTCGGTCGCGATCGAACACATGCAGTCGACGATCCGCGTACCACGATCTCCACTGAGGCGGGAGACCTCGAGCGGCAGTACGTCCTTGTCTTGGACGCAGTAGCTCGCGAGTCGAGCGAGGATACGCAGTGCGGGCATGCGGTCGATCAAGGGGCTCGCAGGCTGGCCGCGAACCGGTGCAGACCCGTCCCCCTGGAGCCGCTCGAGATGCTCCTCCACGTCCGGCCAGAGCGTCCTCACGGCGGCGAAGAAGATGTCCTCGCTCGCGACGTCTACACCCTCAAGGTTGATGCGTGTGAAGACCTGGAGGACGTCCATGGGGCCGTTGAGTTGGAGGTTCTGGACCGGGATCTCGCGACGATACCAAAGCTCGACCAAGCGACGCAGCCGCTTCTCGGCGACCTGCCGCTCTGGCGGAGTAAGGTCGGGGTCAAACTCTGGATCCAGGGACTTCAGCGCGCCGAGTGCGTCGCGGACAACTACGTTGTTGAGCGCCGCCTCATCTCGTGCGGATGCCCAGGCATGCCAGCGAGAAAGGTCCACGCAGTGCCCGCGCCCGTCGAAGGACTCGGCAGTAGAGGCCGTTCCGTCTTGCCACCGGATGTAGCGGGTCGATGCTTGTCGGTCGCGTTTCCGGGCCCCGAGATCCTCCGCCTCCCGCTCGACGCTCATGTCGAGCAGGAAGCGTCCGAACCGACGCTGGCCGCGCTCGCTGAACAGCGAGACGATCGCATTGACGCGCTGTTGCCCGTCGAGCAGTTGGCACGAACCTGGGGCTGCACGCTCGACTATTCGTCCCTTCGCCGTCTGCTCGATGACGTGCGCTTTCTGCCGCAATCGGCAGATGAGGAGCGTTCCGATCGGGTAGCCCGCAAGAAGGGAGTCCAGGAGTTTCGCGATGCGCAACTCATCCCAGACCTCGCTGCGCTGGACGAGCGCGAGCCGCCACGGGTCCGATGCGTCTTCGTGACGCGCGATCAACTGCTGTACGGACAGTGCCTCAACGGGCGGCCAATCTGCTTCTTCTCCGCTCATGTCGCGGTCCCTCGGATCTTGGGGCGCTTCAGCACGGTCGTCCTCCGAGGGTGGAGCGGCTGGCACGGCGCGTCACCCCCTTCACCGGACGACTCCACGCGATTTCAGACATCGAATCCTTCAGCGGGGCCCTTCCCGTCGAGGCGTGCGCGGTTCACGAGGTCCGTCTCCTCGATCGTGGGGTCGTGGGGCATGACTGGGAAACTATACCAGCTGGGTACTCTCGCGATGAGCTGCTTTGCTGGCTCCGCGAGACAGAGTGACGCAAACAACACAAGACAAGCTTGAAAAAAGATAGCCGAGTCGGTCGGGGCACCGAAGATTCGCCGGCACATCTTCCTCTGCGACCAGACCAAGCCCCAGTGCTCAGACAAAGAGAAGAGCATCGAGTCCTGTGAGTAACCACCCGCAGGTGGTCTACTCTCTGAGCGGCGTTACTGGTCCAGTTTGCGAGCGGCGAACCCGGCAAAGCTTCTACACGCTGCGTAGCCGCCTTCAACGGTTATTGTCACTTTTTGAAGTTGCTTTTCGGAAGGGTGCCCGCCGCGATCCGCGCCTCCCACGTCTGGGCCTCTTCGCAGCGGTTTATGAGCTCAGTCTCCTCGGGCATGTCGTCCATCGACCAGTAGACCTTCCCGCCCTCGTGGTGGTACTTGCGGACCTGAGAGTAGAAGCGACCGTCCACCCCATGCTCGAAGATATGCCGAGTCAGGGCGAGTACCATGGCCGCGTTCTCGGGTGTCTGGACCACGTATTCGTGCGGCCACGTGGCGGCATAGGTCTTGGCGAATGTCCACTTCGTGGATTCGACAAACTTGCGAACTTCGTCAGGAAATGGAATAGGCACGAAAGGGGTCCTTCCTCGGATGGCTAGTCGAGCGCGATGGCAACCACCATCGCCTCCTTCTCATTCTCACAAGACGACTGTAACGGACGCCCGTGACAGCGCAGGTCATACGCTATCCGTTCGCGTCCTCGGCACCGGACGCTGCCGCGAGTGCCCGCCCGGCCGGTGAGGGCCCGCACCGCATGCCCCCCTCATTGGATCTCGGCCGCGCTGAGCTAACATCTCGTCATGGCCACCCTGCCGCCACCGAAGGACGCCCGGTCCGCTGGCCCGCTCACGGGGATGAGTTGGTCGTTGGAATCGCCGGAGGAACATTGGACTCGGCACGACCGGGATCAGGTTCGATATTGGCTGTCCAGGCCACCGTCGGAGCGATTGGCGCGAGCCGAGGAGTACCGCGTTCGTGTGTTTGGCGAGGGTCCGTACACCCTGGCCCGAACCTTCAAGATGCTGCCGTCGATTGTGTCATCCAAGGTCGAGTGAGGCATGGCGGAGCGGCGGCCACCAACCGAACCGTTCTGGCAGTTCTGCGCGGCACTCAATCGCTTCGGCGTCGACTACGTGGTCATCGGGAGCGAAGCCGTTGCCTTTCACGGCGTACCGCGCTTCAGCGTCGACTTCAACGTCTTCGTCCGGCCCATTACAGCGAATCTCTTTCGCGTCAAAGCGGCCCTGGAAGCGTCTGGTCTCGGCGATCTGTCAGAAGTCGACCCGGAGATCTGGGCAAAGAGCCGCGCGCTGTTCCGCATTGGCGAGCCTCCCCTGCAGATCGACATCCTCCTGGCCATCAGCGGCGTCGAATACCACACCGCAACGGCCGATGCGGTTGACGGGATGTACGGCCACGTGCCCGTCCGGTTCCTCGGTCGCACCGCATTGATCACGAACAAGAAAGCGAGCGGCCGGCCGAAGGATCTCGCCGATGTCGATCTGCTGACGTCGGATGACCCAGAGCGGTGACGTGGTAACGACCCTCAATCCGGCACGTAGGCGATCATCATGCTCCGCAGGGCGCCGTACGTGAAGGCGGCCGTGTCGCCGAACTCGGACTGGTATTCCTTGAGCGGGTTTCGTTCCACAGCGTCTTCGGGACCCAGACCCATGTTCAGGTAGCCAATCATGGTGGCGAAGAGCTTCTGATACATATCGCGGTGACGCACGATCTCGCTGCCGGTCATCACGCGGCCATCGGCGGGCACGACGCGCGTGTCGGGTTTGACAAGTCCTGCGAGCCGTTCGAGCGCGCGGACGCGGCCGCCCAGCCAGGCGCCGTTTCGGTAGTCGAGGAGAGGCCATGCCTCCGCGGACACGACTCCGCCGGCGACGAGCAGGTTCATTTTTGGAAAATGGAGGTAGATGTCTCCGTCGGTGTGGGCCGCGGGCATGTAGCCGTAGTCGATCGTCTGACCGGCGAACTCCAGGGAGCCGTCACCGCGCGTGGTCTTATTCGGTCGAGCCGCTTCGGGCAGAGGGGGCCGCCGGCCCGTGAACGTCACCGAGTAGACGGTGTTGCTCAGCGACATCCGCGTCTTCTCGTGGGCGAAGATGACGCCGCCGCCACGACCAACCGCTTCGTTGGCGCCTGTCTGCTCGGGATGCCAGTGCGTGTTGATCAGCGTGTGGATGCGACCGCTGCCTGGGGACGATGTCGCGCTCCTGACGGCCGCAAGCAGCGCATCCGCATTGGCCGCACGGCCGCCATCGATCATCAGTGCGCCGACGCCGTCTATCGGAACGCCTTGGCGTTCCTTGGGGCCGGGCATCGCGATCACGTTGCACCCGGCACCCTGGAACAACGTCGCGCCGCCCAGATCGGCGGTTGAGATTCGTGCAAAGACCTGTTGCGCCCTGGCAGAGTATGCATGCAGCAGCGCACTGCCAAGGGCGGCCGCGCCGGCATGCAGAAAGCGTCGTCGCGACCGATTCTCAGTCGGTCTTGGGCTTGTAGACCGGCTCATGAACCTGCGACTCACCCAGAGGCCAGATGTCCGTCCAGACGCCCTGGGGCGGGCCCAGGACCGGCCACACGGGACTTCGATCCCTCAGTTTGGTCGCGCCCAGCTCGCGGAGAAGCGCCGCCTCCTCCTTGTACACGGGAGTCTGCAACGCCATGAACGGCATGAAGCCTCGGGACTGCGTATAGTCCAACGCCGTGAGGCCGTCCTGATCCGTGGCGTTCAGGTCGATGCCGTCGGAGGCGAGCAACTTGATGACCTCCTTGTAGCGCTTGCGGACGGCGTAGTGCAGCGCCGTGCCGCCCCGAACCTCCTCCTCATGGTTGACCAGGGCGACGACATTGACGTCCGCACCAGCCTTCTGCAGGACGCGGATCAGTTCCAGCGCCTGTTGCTCTGAAGAGCGGCCCGCGAGCACCGCATGGATCGGCGTCTGCCGGTCCGCCATGTAGAGCGTGGCGTCGGCGCCATGTTCCAGCAGCAGCTTGACGACCTCGAGATCCCCATTGTTGGCCGCGCGGACGAGCGGCGTGGAGCCCCGTGTATTGGTCGAGCCCCGCATGTTCGCCGGCTTGAAGAACAGCTGCATGTTCGGATTGGCGCCGCGCTCGAGGAGCACCTTGACGATCGTGAGGCCGTTGGCCTTGTTCATGGGATCGATCGATGCGTGTCCGCCGTCGATCCGATTGCGCAGGTCGATCGCCGTGAACAAGGGCGATTCTCCAAAGATGTCCCACTGATTGACATCGGCAGCAGCCAGGATCAATCGCTGGGCGAGGTCCCAGTTCGCATTCATGATCGCCAGAAGCAGCGGCGAGACGCCATCCGGATCCGGCAGGTCGATGTCGGCGCCGCTCTTGAGCAGCACCTCCACGCACGCCACACAGTTCTCGCGCGCGGCGTAGAGCAGCGGCGTCAATCCACCGCTGTCCAGGTTCTTGGGACGCCCCTCGGCCGTCACATGACGCTGGTAGTTGCGATCGATGGAGTGGGCATTGACGTCGGCACCCTTGGAGATCAGAAGCCGCATCATCTCCGGATGTCGACGCGCAGACGCCCACATCAGCGCGGTCTGTCCACCCCACGTTTCTCGCGCATCGACGGTTGCGCCGTGGTTCAGCAACAGCTGTGCGGCTTCCACGTTGCCCGTTCTCGCGACCGCCAATAGTGCGGTCTGTCCGTCGGGATTGGGCGAGTCGGCATTCGCGCCGACTTCGAGCAGCACCTGCAGCATGTCGGTGTTGCCGACTTCGGCGGCGAGGCTCATCGGCGTGGCACCGTAGTTGTTGGCGAGCGACACATCGGCGCCTGCGCGCGTTAGACGCTTGGCCTCACTGAGGTCACCCGCATAGACCGCCCACTGCAGTGGCGTGCTGCCATCGGCGTTTCGACGATTGACGTCCT
>JBGPKK010000160.1:0-10458 GCA_041485905.1 Vicinamibacteria bacterium | reverse complement strand
GTTCTCGTCGGTCGGGTAGAACAACGGGATATGCACCTCCGCCCGCCCCTGGCGCTTGAGATCGATCGGCAGGAGGTCGGGGCGCGCGGTGAGCAGCATCCAGATGATGCGGCCGCGGTACTGCGTGTCCCCCATCTGCGCCGCGATCATCCCGAACACGCGGCTCGACGTGCCGGAGTCTCCGTCCTGCTCGCGGCTGCCGAGCGCCGCGTCCGCTTCGTCGATGACGACGACCACCGGACCCATCGCGCGAAGCACGGACAGCACGCGCTCGAGGTTGCCTTCCGTCTCGCCGACGTACTTCGACCTGAAGTTCTTGAGGACCACGCACGGCACGCCGATCTCGCCGCTCACACACTGCGCGAGAAACGACTTTCCCGTCCCGACCGGGCCGCACAGCAGATACCCCATGGGCAGGCTGTCGAGCGCGCCGCGCTTGAGCAGCGTGGCGTCCTCCCGAAGCCGCGCCTTGGCCGCCGCGTGCCCGACGACGGTGTCGAGGGTCCATTTGGGCTCGATGAACTCGAGCAGCCCCCGGCATTGCCGCTCGAGCAGGCGCTTCTTCAACGACCGGAAGACCGCCGCGTCCAGCCGCCGCCCGCTTTCCCGCGACGACTGAATCAGCACGTTGAGATCGGCCAGCGAAATGCCGGCGGTCAGCGTCGCGAGCTCCGGCGCCTCGAAATCGGAAAAGCCCGCGATCGGCGAGCCGCCGGTCGACGCCTCAATGAAGCGCCGGCGCTCCTGTTCATCCGGCAGCGGCACCTCGATCGTCGCCACGTGCGGATTGCCCGCGAGGCGATCGCTCAAGTCGGCAAGCTTCTCGTCGACGAGCACGAACGCCATGTTGAGCTGCTTGACGTGCGGGCTCATTGCCCAGTTGAGCAGCATCACGAGCTCTGAGGACGCCTGCAGATTGAGGCGTCCGGGCTCGGCGGACGGAAAGACGTAGGACGCCTGATCGATGATCAGCGCGACGCTCAGGCGATCCGGTTCGGCGGCCATGATGTTGTGGCCGACGAAGCGATCGAGCAGCGTCAGCGTCGCCGCCGGATCTTTCGACAGCGCGCTCAGATCGCCGACCTTTCTGTTGGCGAGCGCCACCATGTCCTTGAGCCGCTGTTCGTCGCGTCCCGCGAACGCGCGCAGCCCCTGGCCAAGATCGTAGTGCAGCACGAGCGACCAGCGGCCGAAGAGCTGCTCGGCCAGAAACTCAGCGAGCACGCCGTAGCGCGACCCTTCGCCCGTGCCGATGCGAAACAGGTCGTAGGTCGCACCGTAGAGAACGAACACCGCGGTCGTTCCGGAAAAATAGAGCTCCGCAAGCTGCGACGCCCAGGCCGGGAACCAGTCGGGCAGTTGTTCCGGAGGACGGCGTTTCTCCTGATCAGGCGTCATGCCGCAGCACCGCCCCCAGATCGGCATCGAGGATCGCCGGCGGCTCTTCGAGCTGGTCGGCGAGACCCGTGAGATGCTGCAGCTCGCTGACCGCCTTCTCGGTCTGGCGCATGCTGTCGGCGGCTGAATCCACCTGGCTGCTGAGGAAATCGGGGTCCTGCCGGTTGACCGCCATCTCGGCGAGCGCCTGGATCTTGCCTTCGATGCGATCGAGCTCGATGGAGACGAATTCGTCGTTCTTCTTCGCGCGCCCGTAGTTGTCGAGACGGAGCTCGCCGCTCGCGATGCTGTCCTGAAGCGACCGGACGACGCGGTCGTCGCCGCCGCTTTGCGCGGTCGCGAGGTTCTTCCTGAGCTCCCCGAGCCGCGTCGAGATGTCGTGCTCGTTCATCGTCTGCAGAAAACGATCGAGCGCGGTCTTCGAGAGCAGGAGGCGCAGAAAGAGCCACAGCAGCCGATCCAGCCCCGGCGTGCGGATTGCTTCGGCGCCGCTGCCCTGATCGCCGGCGGCGCCGCGCACGCCGGCCGCAATGCCCCGCATCTCCAGGCACCGCGCGTGCAGCTGCTCGAAACGCGTGCGGGCGTCGGCCGGCAGGCCTTTGAGCATCGTCACGAGCGAGACGGCGGGAGGGGGCGCGTCCGCGGTGCCCGCCGCGTCGGACTTGCCGGCCGCGTGGACCTTGGCGTCAATAGCCGCGCGAAACCTGGGGATCGAGATCAGGCCGGTCAGGTAGGTCAGCTCGCCGGCCGTCACGAGCGGCAAGAGGACTCCGGCAAGAGGCGTCAACGCCGCCGCGGCGGCGCCGCCCAGCAGGAACAGCAGGTTCCACCGGAACAGAAACGCCTCCTTGAGATAATCCGGCATGCCGGCGCCCCGCGCCGCGCTTTTCGCCGGGTCATCGCGAGTCGGCATGACTCGTCAGTCGCCCGCTCGCGTCGACGTCGTCAGGCTGTCCATGATGTCGCGGATCTCGCAGACGCGATCGACGAAGGCCCGTTCGCGCAGCATCTCCTTGGGCGGATGGGTCGGCGGCGGGACGATCATCTCGCGGATGATCGTGCCCGGCGATGAAGAAAACACGTACACGCGGTCACCGAGATAGACCGCCTCCTCGATCGAATGTGTCACGAAGAACACCGTCGCCTGCGCGTCCTTCCAGAGCTCGACCAGCAGCTCCTGCATGTGCAGCCGCGTCGTCGGATCCAGGGCGCCGAACGGTTCGTCCATGAGAATGATGCGCGGCGAGAGGATCAACGTGCGGGCGATGGCCACGCGCTGCCGCATGCCGCCGGACAGCTCGCCGGGGTACTTCGTGGCGTCGCGCTTCACGTCGAGGCCGACTTTGGCGATCCACTCGCGCGCCCGCTCGCGCCGTTCGCGCGCCGGCGTGCCCCGACACTCGAGGCCGAACGCGACGTTGTCCTCGACGGTGCGGTTGTCGAACGAGGTGTAGTCCTGAAAGACCATGCTGCGGTCAGACCCGGGACGCGCGACCGGCTTGTCGCCGACGAGCACGGTGCCTTCGGTGGCAGGATAGTGCGGGCGCAGCCCCGCGATGAGCCGGAGCACGGTCGACTTCCCGCAGCCGGACGGCCCCAGAATCGAGATGAACTCGCCCTTGTCCGGCACGTCCGGTACGGCGAACGTCACGTCGCGGATGACGGTCAGGTGGCCGAACCGCTTCGTCACGCCGCGAAAATCGACGACGTTGGCGGACTGGCGGGACGGGGCTGCGGCCTCGCTCACCATCACTCCTCGACGACGTGGTAGGGAAACAGGCCGCGCTGGAGCCAGAACAGGAGACGGTCGATGCCGTACGCGAGCAGACCGATGACGAGGAGGATCAGGATGATGTGCTCGGACAGGCCGCGCCGCTGACTCGTCATCAACAGGTAGCCCAGACCGTGCTGCGCGTTGATCAGCTCCGCGAGCATGATGTACCCGAAGGCGAGGCCAAAGAGGTGCCTGAGGCTGTTGTAGATCTCCGGCAGCGCGAGCGCGACGAGCACCTTCCTCACGATCTGAAACGACGTGGCCCCCAGCGTCTGCGCCGTTTCGATGTAGCGATCGGGCACGCTCGCGATCGCCGCGACGGCATCAGAGTAGACGAACGGCACGGTGGCGATGAAAATGAACATCACCTTCTGCGTCTCGTCGATCCCGAACCACAGAATTGTCAACGGAATCAGCGCCGCAACCGGCAGGTTGCGCCCGAACAGCGCGAGCGGCGCGCCGGCGGCCTCCACCACGCGCCACGATCCGGCGGCGATCCCGAGCGGAACGCCGACGAGGGCCGCGAGGCCGAACCCAATCAGCACGCGCTTGAGCGTCGCGGCGATGCTTGGGAGCAGCGCGCGCTCGTGCAGCAGACTGGGAAAGCTGCGGATCACTTCCGCGGGGCTCGGCAGGATGACCGGCGACACCAGCCGGTTCTCGGCGCCGATGCCGGTCGTCGCGAGCCACCAGAGCAGCACGACGAGGGCCATGGCCCCTGCGCCGGCGAGGCGGCGAGTCATCGCGGTCGGTGGAAGTCGCAGCGCGAGAAGTGACGGTGTCGATTCGGGCGGCATCTACTTGGGGGCCTTGGGGGCCGCCCCCGCCTCCGCCGGGTAGACCTTGACCTCCACTCGCCGGTTCTTCGCGTGGTTCTCCGGATCGGAGGCATCGGCCGGGTGGTCCCACCCGATTCCGGCCGTGGCGAACTGATTGGGCTGGAGCGAGGGGAACTTCCGGAGAATCGCTTCTTTCACGGAATTCGCGCGGTTGAACGACAGTTCCTGCACCAGGCTCTTCGGCACCTGCGCTTTCATCGATCCGTCCGTGTGCCCTTCGATGATGATCCGCGCCGCCCCGTATTGCCCTGCGAGCTTCCCGATTTCCTCGACGATGAAGCCCACGCTGGGATCGTAGAGCTCTTCCACCTCTTTGCCATCCGCATTGCGCGTGATCTTCTTGCTGAGATCCCAGGAGTTCGGGAAGAAATGGATCACGACCGTCTTGGTCAGGATCTCGTCCTTTTCTCCCTGGATCGATCCCGCGCTGGCTGGCGCGAAGTGGATGTCGTACTCGTTCTTCTGGCTGGCGTACTTCTGTTCCGCGCCGAGCTTCTGAATGACAGAAAAATCCATCACCTGATCGAACGGCGTCTGCTCGGTCACGGCGTTGATCTTCTTGTAGAGGAAGTACGCCGTGCTCCACGTGCGCTCGAAGTTGGTGGGGTTGTTCTGGTTGAGGAAGAAGTCGCGGTTCTCGGCGTAGTTGGTCGAGTGCGCGTCGCCGAGCATGCCGAGCGCGTCGCTCTCGGGAATCGAATACCCGGTGGCCATCAGCTTGGCCACCTTCTGCTTCGCGTCCTGCGCCTTCAGGTCCTGCATCGCGTCGAAAATGCCGCGCGCCAGCCCCTCCGTGACGTCCGGATTGTCGTTAGCGAAGTCGGCCCGCGCGAACCACACGTCGGCGATCAGCTTGTTGGCCGTCGACGTCGTAACGAGGACGTGGTTGCCCTTCACCTTCTCGAGGTTGTAGATGTCGGGCGCCCAGCTCACGACGCCCGCCAGACGCTTGTCGGCGTTGAACGCGGCCGCCGCCTGGAAGGCGTCCTGCGTGAACTTGAGCTCCACCTCGGCGGGCTGCACGCCGGCATTGATCAACGCGTTCAGCACGAAGAAATGCGACGGCGAGTTCTGCGCGAGCACGATGGTCTTGCCCCGCAGATCCGCCATCGTCTTGACGGCGTCGCGGACGACGATGCCGTCGCCGCCGTTCGACCAATCGACCTGCTGGAAGACACGCGGCATGACGCGCGTGTCCTTGCGCAGCCCCTCCAGGAACAGCGGGAGCATGTCGAGCGTGGCCCAGCCGACGTGGAGATTGCCGGCGGCGTACGCGTCGCGCATCGCGATCGGGTCGTCGATCAGCACGAGCTCGAGCTTGAAATCCTTGCCCCCGGGCGTTTTCCAGACTTTGCCGGGCTTGAACCCGTTGTTCGCGTAAATGATCGGACTCCAGCCCGCCCAGACGTTGATCGCGAATCGAACCGTGCGATCGGCCATCGGCTTGTAGCTGGAGATCCCTTTGACCGCCGGCAATTTCGCCGCGGCCACGTACTTGTATTCCTTGACGGTCGTGATCCCCGAGCTGTCGGGCGCCTCGGGGCCCCCTTTCATCTGCTTCAGCTCTTCGCTCGAGAGTCGCCCGGTCTGTCCGCCGCCGGGACCGATCGCGCCGTACCGCCAGAGCGCGAGGCCGACGAGGCCGATGACCACGAGCAGAACCGCAACGTAGAACGCCGGTCTGGGCTGTCCGTTTGCCATATGTCAATCCTAGTTCGTCTGTTTCTCGGCGGCCTTCTCGGCGGCCGGGCCCAGGTCCTTCGCCGTCTGGGCCACGGGCGTTGTTTCGGGCGACTTGAGGCCGAGCTCGACCTCGAAATCCTGGAGCGCCTGCTCGGCGAGCTGACCCTGCATGCGCTCTTCCGCCTTGATCTCGGCGATGCCTTTTTCCGACAAATCGGCCGAGACCCGGACCTTGCCTCGATTCTGATCGATCTTCTGCTGGATGACGGTTTCGATCTCCCCGAAATCCGTCGTCAGGTTCATGTCGAACGTCTCCGAGAGCTTGGCGATCTCCGCTTCGGCGGAGCTCATCTTCAGCTCCGCGTCATACTTCTGGATCTTGTCCCGCAGCTCGATCAGCTTTTCGTTCGCGTGCTGAATCTTCTTCAGGTTGTTGCCGTACGCCGTCTCGTGCATTTGCAGCTGCTGTTCGTTGGCCGCCAGTTCCTCTTTGGCCTTCTGCAGCTCGAGCGCGAATTTCGACGCGGTCGCCCGATCGCCGGCCTTGAGATAGGCCTTGGTCTCGGCCTCGAGCTTCTGTACGTGCGATCGGTTCGCGGAGGCCTGGCGCGTCACGCGCTCGACCAGCCCGCGGTACTGTTCCAGGCCGGTGCGGCCCTCTTTGAGCTGCTCGACCGCGCGGTCGTACTCGTAGCGCATCTGCGCCACGGGATCGGCCTCCCAGAACAGGTTCGCGACCTTGTTGATTTGCGCCACGAGGGCAGACCAGAACTTGTGGAAAATCACGGGGTCTCCTTTGACACGTACGACGTCGTTACTTCTTGACAGGTTCCCGTTCGCCGGCGCCGGGCGCCTCAGCGAGAATTTTGCCCTGGTAAATGCCGTCGAGCGCCTTGCGAAGCTCGTCGCCGGTGCCCGCCTCGATGACGTCGCCGCCGACGTCTTTCAGAAACGCAAACTTCTCCGGGCGTGTATCGAACGCCACGAAATAGACCTGCACGGCTCCCTCGCTCTTGCGGAAGATCTCGCGCGCAACCGTGTCGGGGCTGCGACCGCTGGTGTTTTCTCCATCGGTGACCACCAGCAGATATTTGCGGAAGACGCCGGCGCGATAGAGATCGGGCCTGGCCTCGCGCAGCGCTTCGCCGATCGCCGTACCGCCGCCGGGGCGCGGCAGGCCCGCCAGCGCGAGCCGGATCGCCGCACGATCGTAGGGTTGGATGGGCCGCAGGATCCGGACGGAGCTCGAAAAACTGTAGATGCCAATCTTGATGGGAAACTCCGGACGCCTGGCGATGAACGCGTCGGTGGCGTCGAGCATCGCCTCGAGCGCCTCCTGCGCGACGACGTATTTGGGCCGCGTATCGCCGGCAGCGTTGTCCCGCATCGAGCCGGACGTGTCGACGAGAATTGCGACGGCGGCGCCGAGGCCCTCGTCGATGTCGGCCTGATAGGGAGCGGCAGACTCCTCGTCTCCGGCGTTCCGGCGTCCGGAAGGTTCGGGCCGGCGAGGGGCCTCGCATGCGCACGTCAGGACGACGAGCGCCAGGCATGCCGACACGCCCAGCCTGCCGATCCGGACGGTTCCGCGTCGCGTGTGATAGCGCATCGACAGCTAGTTGGTCTTTTCTTCGGCGCGGGCCGCGCTGAGAATGTTTCTCAGCCCGTAGTTGCCCTCGTGGCAGGCGTACTCGAACGGCTGCTGAGTGGCATCCTTCTTCGTCAGATTCATCGCGAACGTCCAGGGCCTCATCCATGTCGTCGGGTCGTTGACCGTGACGGACCACTCCACCGTATCGGGCGCGATCGGCTTGAACCGCTCGATCAGCCGCAGCGCGTCGGGGTTGGCGCCTCGATACGCCGTCTGGTCCTTGAAATTCGTCGTCTCGATGACAAGCGTGTTGCCCTCGAAATGACCGCGCGCGTCGCCCATGTACTCGCGGATCGTCGATCCCACGTGCGGACGGCCGTCGAGCGGGATGACGCGGGTCTCGTTCACCATCTCGTAGCGAATCGCCACGTACCCGGGTCCCTGATGAATCTGGTAGGCATTACCGTAAATGGCCGGCATCATCGAACCGGGAAGCCCGCGGGTGATGCAGCGGTCGTACAAGCTGCGCTCTTCGTAAGAATCCGCTGATCCGCGTCCGGCAGCCGGACCGCGCCCGGCGGCTCGCCGCGCTTCGGCGCGCGCGGCGGCGCGCGTCTGCGATTCCGGAGTCGTGGATGGAATTCTTCCATCGGCCGGTTCGGTCACGAGCCACGCGCGGCTGTTCTTCGCGTCGAAGTTCTCGAACCAGTGGACGGGATTATGGATGCCGGGTGCGCCGCCCAGTTGCGGGGCCCGCTCGAGCGCCAGCTGGTTGCGCTCCGCGCGAAGGTCGACCAGCTCGTCTTCGCCGACGTCTTCGAGCCGCCGCCCTTCGAACTGATCGGGGCGCTCGAATGGGATATTGCTCTCGTCGTTGTTCGTGAAGACGCCGGACACGTCGGGATCGCCCCACGGGGTCTTCGGCGGGAGGTAAGGCTTCCCCGCTTTTGCGGCAGGCCTGGCCGTTTGGCCGGCGACCGGCACGGATGCCAGCGATACGACAGCGGCAAGGGCCGCCAGAGTCCCCTTCGTCATCCGAGCTCTCCCTTCGCGCACCAACCACGGAGCGGAAGCCGAATTATACCCCTCACGTACGAATCTTCCCGCGGTGTACGTAGTGTCCGGCTTGAGCCGGCTTGAGCCGGACCGTCCGTGTCACGGTCCCCCTTTTTGGCTCTACAATAGCCGTCCATGCTGCCGGACAATTAAAGGACACATCATGCGCAACAGATATTTCGCCATCGCTGTCGCTATCTACATGCTGACACTCGTCGCAGACCGGCGCGCGCAGGCTCAGCTTGCGCCTCCGGGCGAATCGGGCGTGGCCCAGGGTCATATTCACCTCACCGTGCGCGATGTGGACGCGGCGCAGAAATTCTTCGCCATGCTCGGCGGCATGCCGGTGCAAAACGGCCCGCTGCAGCTGATTCAGTTTCCCGGCACGTTCGTGATGCTGCGCAAAGCGGAACCGACGGGCGGCACGGTCGGATCGACGGTCGATCATTTCGGCTTCCTCGTGAAGGATCTGCAGCCGTGGATGGCCAAGTGGCAAGCGGGAGGCGTGAAGTGGGAAAAGGGCGTGCGCCCGGACGGCAAACAAGGCTACATCACCGGACCAGACGAGGTGAAGATAGAAATCATTGAGGACGCGACAATTGACGCGCCCATCAAGATGCACCACGTGCATTTCTTCACTGCGGCGCCGCTCGAGACGCAGGCGTGGTACGCGAAGACGTTCGGGGCCAAGCCTGGCAAGCGTGCGCAGTTCGATGCCGCCGATCTGCCGGGCGTCAACCTGACCTTCTCGAAGGCCGACACGTCCGTCGTCGGCACGAAAGGACGCTCGCTCGATCACATCGGGTTCGAAGTGAAGGGGCTCGAAGCCTTCATCAAGAAACTCGAGGCGTCGGGTATCAAGATGGATCGCCCGTACACGAAAGTTCAGAACACGACGACGGCGATCGCGTTTCTGACCGATCCGTGGGGCACCTACATCGAGCTGACCGAAAACCTCGCCCCAGCGAAATAGGGAGACAATCACCGCGGAGGCGGACTGCTTGAAGTGACGCGGCCGAGCGGAATCGACACACCAGCGGCCACCCGCACGCCGACGGGGATGAACAGCGCGATTCCCGCTTGCGCATCGAGGCGCACGGCGAGATGCGGCGTCACCGTGTACTGAGCTCCCCCGCCCGCAAGGAAGAGAAACGGCGGTAGCACGAGTGTGGACACGTGATACCCGCAAGAACGTTGAAGACAATCAGAGGTTTCATAGCGGGCGACAATGCCCATGGCGCCAAAGGTGGCAAAAGGCTCGAAGCCGGACCGCCGGCCCCTGACAATCTGCTGCTTGATCTGGAATCCGTAGACACCCCTGGTGTCGAAGAAGTCGTTGCCGCTGCCGCGGTAGATTCCCGCGAAACCTTCAATTGAACGCCGCTCGCTACGCGGGACGGTGACCGTGACGCGCAGGTCGCCGCCGCTGCCGGCCCACGACATCACACCGCCGGTCCCGACACCGATCTCCACCGGGCGATCGGTCGTGAAGGGAGCTTCCCCGGGACCGGCGATCCCAGCGACATCGGCTCGCGCGATGTGCTCGATGACCTGTCCCAGATCGACGACCTTCCGATCGGCCACGAACACGCCGTCCGGCGCCACGCGCACGGTCCCGTTCACAAACGACTCGTGCTTATCGGCAACCGCAAAGTAGCTCGGGTGGTGTGCTGCCAGGGCGCGCAACACGTCCCTCGCGGCACGCGGTAGTCTCGGGTCGGTCACATTCAGAACCGTGAGTTCCGACTCGTCGTCTGCCAGCACGACATACCGTCTGCCAGCCGGTGCGTCCTTGAACACGAGAATTTCGGTCCCCGTCGCAAGTTTGCGCACGCGCGCCTGAGCGGTCACCGGCCGTGCCGACGCCACGAGACACGCGATCAACGTGAGCGAGAGTGCCACTTTCATCTTGACCACCTCGGCCCGCTCGACAGCGCGAGCTCACACACAGGAGAAGCAGTTCGCACCGAAGGTTACAGAGCGGCAAAGGGTGGGAGGTTTGAAGAGGTGCGGAACTCGGCGCGCTCAGCGGGCTCGTCGACGGAACGTGTCGTTTGCCAGAAACAGCGCCGCGCCGACTGCGAGAGCCGCTGCGCCGCCGAGCAACTGCTGTCGCG
>JBGPKK010000159.1:0-10613 GCA_041485905.1 Vicinamibacteria bacterium | reverse complement strand
CTGACGATCGTGTCGGCCGAGCGCGTGTTCGAGCTGCTCGACGAGCCGGAAGAAACGCCCGATTCAGAGAACGCGAAGGCGATGGCCAGCCCCCGCGGCGCTGTGCAGTTCGACGATGTGAGCTTCAGATACAAGGACGCCGTGCCGCTCATCGACAACATGTCGATCAACCTCATGCCGGGACAGACGATCGCGATCGTCGGTCCGACCGGCGCGGGCAAGACGACGCTCGTGAATCTGCTGATGCGGTTCTACGACGTCGACAGCGGAGCGATTCGCGTGGACGGCGTGGACATCCGCGAGCTGAAACGCGGTGCGCTGCGGCGGATATTCGGCATGGTGCTGCAGGACACCTGGCTCTTCTCCGGCACGATTCGCGAGAACATCGCCTACGGCCGCGAACAGGCGACGGACGAGGCGATCGTGAGGGCCGCAAAGGGTGCGCAGGCCGATCACTTCATCCGGACGCTGCCTGAGAACTACGACACGCCGATCAACGAGGCAGCGAGCAACCTGTCGCAGGGGCAGAAGCAGCTCCTCACCATCGCGCGGGCATTCCTCGCGGATCCGGCGATTCTGATTCTCGACGAAGCCACCAGCAGCGTGGACACGCGCACGGAAGTGCTGATTCAGCGCGCGATGGCCGAGCTCATGCGCGGGCGGACGACGTTCGTCATCGCGCACCGGCTCTCGACGATCCGCAACGCGGATGTGATCCTGATGATGGAGCACGGCCGGATCGTCGAGAAGGGCACGCATCACGAACTGCTCGCTGCGAAAGGCCGATACGCCGAGCTCTATCACAGTCAGTTTGCCGGGCGGGCCGCTCAACCCGTCGCAGCGGTGTAAGGGGGCATCACGTGAGGACGCGCCTGATCAATCACCTCGCGACACGCTGCAAATCCGGGCGCCATGCCGGCATGTGCTCGTCAACCGCGATCGCGAACAGTCCGCTGACCGCGTACGTGCTCATGACCGCCACCATGTCCATGGCGCCGCGCCGGCCGAACAACTCCACAGCGTTCGCGAAGGTGGCCGAATCCATTTTTCTGTCGTGCAGCATCTGGCGGCCAAAACGGATCACCACCGCGTCCTTGTCGGGGATACCGGCCAGCGCGCGGTTGCCGCGCACCACGTCGATGACCTTGGGATCCACGCCGGCTTTCAACGCACTCGGCTCGTGCGCATTCCATTCGAGGCTGTAATTGGTTTCGCGGCAGGCGACCAGGATGGCCAGTTCCCGTACATGCGCGTCCAGCTTGCCTTCCTGCACCGCCGCGTCGTGGAGGTCGTGCAGGGCCTGGGCGACGGCCGGGTTATACGCGGCGTAGGCGAGCGGCCCGCGCAGCACGCCCTCGGGACTGCGGCCGGGCAGCGTGTCGTAAATCTTCTGGCCGCGTTCATCCAGATCCTTGCGCTGCAGGTAAGGGAGGCGCGCTCGGGAATCGGGATCGAGATCGGCGGGAAGCGATGCCGCCGATTGCGCGGCGGCCCCAAGCGCTCCCGAGGCGAGCAGCAGGCACGCGGCGCCCCAAGATAAAGGTCGGTGAATGATCATGGTGTGTCTCCCGATCCCAGTTATTGCCCGGGCTCGATCTTGATCACCGCGCCGAACGTCTCGTCGGTGATCGCGTAAATGAACCCGTCGGGCCCCGGCTTCACTTCGCGAATGCGCTGCTTCAGCTCGCTGAGAAAGATCTCACGCCCCGTCGGCTCGCCCTTCGCATTGAACTGGATTCGCTGGATGTGCTGACCGGTGTTGTTGCGCATCGCGCCGACCAGGAGGTTGCCCTTCCAGGCCGGGAACTTGTCGCCGTCGTAGAACGACAGCCCCGAGACGGCGATCGCCGGCACCCAGAAGACGACCGGCTCTTCCAGGCCGGGCGCGGTGAAGCCCTCGCCCACGCGACTGCCGTCGTAGTTGCGGCCGAGCGAGACGCGCGGCCATCCGTAGTTCTTGCCCGCCTGGATCAGGTTCAGCTCGTCGCCGCCCTGCGGGCCGTTCTCGGTGGACCACAGCTCATTCGTCAGGGGATTGAACGCGAGCCCCAGCGGATTGCGATGCCCGAGCGTGTAGATCTCGGGCTTGTATCCCTGTCTGCCCACGAACGGGTTGTCCGGCGGCACGGTGCCGTCCTCCCGAATCCGGAGAATCTTCCCCATGTGCGTCGCCGGGTTCTGCGACGAGGGCGGATAGTTGCGATCGCCGAGCGAGACGTAGAGCAGGCCGTTCCGATCCCACGCGAGGCGCGAGCCGTAGCTCCCGCTCGCCGGGCCGATCCCCTGCGGCGAGCCGGGTCCACCGTGCCACGCGTCCGCCACGAGAATGTCCTGGACGTTCGTGAGCGTGGCGCCGCCGTCCCAGCGGGCGCGCATCACCGCCGTGGTGGCATTGCCAGCACCGGGGCCCGGCTTCGAGTACGTCATATAGATCAGCCGATTCTCGGCAAATCGAGGATGCAGCGCGACGTCGAGGAGACCACCAAGCCCCGTCGCGAGGATTTCCGGCAGGGGACCGATCGGCGTGGGATCGAGCACGCCGTTCCTGATCGCACGGAGCCGCCCGGGCCTTTCGGTCACGAGCATCCCGCCGTCCGGAAGGAAGACGAAGCCCCACGGGTGATCGAGCCCTTTGGTGACGACCGAGACGTGCAGGCGTCCGCGGCCTGCGCCGAGATCCCATGGACCTGCGCCCAGCGTGTCGACCGGCGCCGGACCACGGCCCCGACCGCGGCCTTCTGCCGGCGCGGCGCCGCCCTGCCGTCCGGCGCCCGGCGCGGGGGCCTGCTGCGCCGACTGTGGATTGTCCGCGACGAGCGTCACGAAGACGGCCAGCGCCGCACACCAGAACGCGGCGAGCGCCGGCGTCCTCCGCCATGAAATCGTTGTCAACGGCCTTCTCCTTATGAAAGATCGGTTCAGTATATGGCGGACGAGAGCGATACTTGAACGCTCCGCGGAAGGAGCGGCCGTCGCTTCAATGGCAGCATGACGCATTTTCTGGAGCCACTATGTCAGGGTCCCGTTTGGGAGACATCACCCGCCGCGAGGCGTTGGAATTACTGGGAATCAGCGCGGTGGCGGCGGCGCTCCCGAGGGGAGCTTTCGCCCAGGCGCCCACGTTTCCGAAGGGCGGCGTCATCAGGACGATCCTGAAGGACTACGCGCCCGAGGAGCTGGCCGGCGGCGCCACGCTGTTCCATGAGCACATGTCGCTGGCTCCGGATTTCATGAGCCGGTTTACCGCGGCGACGGCCGCCACACGGGCCGCGAACGGTTCGCCGGCCGGCGCGCGCGCGGGCGGGGCGGGAGGCGCCGCAGGCGCGGCGCCAGGCGCAGGTGGCGCTGGACGCGTGGGCGGACCGCCGCCGCCGTCAGGCCCGGATCCCATGCGGGACGCGGATTTGATGTCCGAGGAGCTCGGCATCGCCAAACGCGAAGGCATCGCCTGCATCGTCGACGCCGGACACCCGGACATGGGGCGCGACATCAATTTCCTGCGCCAGGTCTCGATGAAGTCCGGCGTGCCGATCGTGGTCGGCGGCGGGTTCTACAACCAGCCCTTCTACCCGAAAGAGATCTCCAGCATGAGCGAAGAACAGATCGTTCAGGCGCTCATCAAGCAGGTCGATGCCGACACGGTCGGTGCGTTCGGGGAGATCGGCTCGTGGGACGAGATCACCGCGGACGAGCGCAAGGTGTTTCGTGCGATCGGCAAGGCGCACGTCGCGACGAACATCCCGATCTTCACGCACACGGGGATTCCCGGCAAGTCGGCGCTCGAACAGCTCGACATTCTCGAGGACGCCGGCGTGAAACCGGATCGCGTCGTCATCGGGCACCTGGGGAATCTCGTGGACGCGAATGTGTATGTGCACAAAGCGATCTGCCGGCGGGGCGCGTTTGTCGGCTTCGATCGTCAGGGCGGCAACGGCGACGCGCAACAGGTGCCGATGGTCATGGCCCTCATCGAGGCAGGGTTTCCCGACCACCTGATGTTTTCGGCCGACGCCTCGCGTGGCTACGCGAAGACGCTGACGGTGTTCGTGCCGAAGCTCAAGGCGGCGGGTGCGAGCGACGAGGTCCTGCACCGCATCCTCGTCGACAATCCGCGCAGGTTTCTCGCGTTCGTTCCAAAGAGGCCTCGGAAGAGATAGACACATCGCAGGAGCTCGGTCTAAGGGGGTGGACGCAGTCCTTTCCGCGGACACGGTGGCGCCCTGACGCGCACCGCGCAAAATAACACGCACGGGCCGTGTTGAGAACGGCAGCTGGAGTTATCCCAGTTGAGGGCACCGCGGACAGCGCCAGATGTCGGCCGCGCGGACGAAAACTGCGGTAACGTATCGAGCATCGGGATCGGGACCACAGGTCAGTACCCGCGATCAGGAGGAATTCGTTCATGCCAGCGAAGTGGTGTCTGCCTTATGCAGCGGCTTTGATGGTGGCCGCGTTTCCGGGAGCCGTCTCCGGCCAATGGCTGGATTACCCCACTCCCGGCGTGCCGCGCACACCGGAGGGCAAGCCCGACATGTCGGCACCCGCGCCGCGCACCGCCGACGGAAAACCCGACCTGAGTGGAATGTGGGGCTGGGAAACTCGCGCGAACTGCGGCGCCCACTGCAACGATACCCAGCTCTCGCGGGAATTCATCAACATCGCCGCGAGCCTGAACGGCGGTCTGCCCTACCAACCGGGCGTGGCGGATCTGGTCAAGAAACGAACGGCCGCGCAAGACCTGGATCCTAATGTCCACTGCATGCCCCGCGGCGCTCCGAGAATCTGGACCGACGATTATTACAAGCGGATCGTTCTGATCCCCGACCGGTTGATCATTTTGACCGAGCGCAACATGCAATATCGCCAGATCTTCACCGATGGACGGCCGCTTCCCGTGGATCCGAACCCGACGTGGAACGGCTACTCAACCGCCAGGTGGGACGGAGACACGTTGGTGGTGCAAACCATCGGTTTCAAGGACGATCTGTGGCTGGATGCCAATGGAAACCCCCTGACCAGTGCGGCGAAGCTGACCGAGAAAATCCGCCGGCCACGCTACGGGACGTTGGAAGTCGAGATGACGATTGACGATCCGAAGTCCTACACCGCGCCCTGGACGGTGAAGCTCCCGCAGCCGCTCGTGCTTGATAGCGAGCTCCTGGACTACTACTGCCTTGAGAACGAGAAGGACTGGGCGCACATGGTGAAGTGATCCGTTCGACGTGGGCACGTCAATGGCCGTTGCCCGCATACCGCAGTCTGTCCCCGGCTGCACGGTTTTGGTGCCGTCGACGCGCGTAACGGTCATCGCCACGCGTCGATCGAGACGGTCGCCCGCAGCGAGCCGCTGATCATCTTCCACGCGCCCTGCGTCTCTCCGCCGGCCACCACGATGTTGATCTCCGAGGGTTCGAAGATCCTGATGAGCTCGTCGGGCGCGGCGTTGAGTCGCGACGCGTACGGCTCGACACCGGCCACGGCGCGCGGCCGCATCAGGTACTGAATCCACTGGTTGTCCCAGTACTCGCGGGCCGTCAGGAGCGCGTTCTCCGCGCACCACGCGATCAGCTTCTCCTTCGTGTCGAAGCCCAGATCGACGAAGCCGCGTGCGGCCACCGGATCGATCACCAGCAGCGGCGGGCTGTACTGCTCGACGGCCGCAAGCGCGCGCCGCATCTTCTCCTGCCATGTGGCCCGCGGGCCGTAGCCCGCATGTGTGTACCAGCCGCCGAAAAAGATGCTCGCGATGCTGTCGGTCCCCTTGAAGCCCTTCTGCACGAGCAGCGGCGTCCACGGACTGCGCTCCTCGGCCTCGGGCATCACCGCGGTGTACGCGTACCAGTTGCCCAGTGATCCCAGATAAGTATCGCCTGGGACCGACCCGCCCTGAAGATTCTGCGACAGCAGACCGTACGCCCGGCCGATCGTGGCGTTGGCGCGGTTGTAGGGGCCCATCACCCCAATGCCCGAGTTCATCCCGATCTCGTTCCTGATCGGGCCGTTCACCACGGTCATCGTCGCGAACGAATTGGTGCTGCTGGATCGCGCCGTGATGCCGCTGGCCGCGAGCGCGAGAATCGCCGGGAAATACTCCGGCCGCGCGCCCGCCATCACGGCGTTGACCGCCACTTTCTCCACCGTGAATTCCCAGAACTCGCGGAACGCCGTCGGCCGCAGACGTCCGACGATCTTGTCCGGGGGATGGCTTGTGCCCTTGAGCATCGCCTCCACACGCGCCTCGGTCGGCAGCGTGATCGGCAGGAAGTCGGTCCAGCAGTTCTCCTCGAACAGCCGATGCAGGCGCTCTTCGGTGTCGGGCTCCAGCAGCCTCGGTGTCGTCCGCTCGAACGACAAACCCTGCAGATCCGCTTCGTCGAGCGGGACCGTCAGGCCTTCGAGCACTTCCTGCATGAAGGGCCGACCGGATACGGGATCGGTGCCGTCAATGTATGCGCGCAGGTCGGACGCCGACCGCCCGACCACCGGCTGCGGCACGTAGGCCTGACGCAGGCGCGGCACGCCCATGGAGAGCGCGGTCGCCCGACAGAGCCGCGCGAACACGTGCGTGTGCACCGCGACTGATGGAATGCCGTCCTCCTCGAGCGCCGCCGCCAGCCCGACGACCGTCGGGCTGCACGTGCTTCAAAGACCGACGCCGAGGATCGCGGCGTGGCCGTCGGCCGCGATGCTGGCGCGCATCTCCCGGTCGTCCGACCAGGTCTCCTTCGGCCGGATCGTGCGGATGCTCATCGACGGCAGGCGCTCGACGAACCACTGCTTCAGCTGATCCATGAAGACGTCCGAGTTGTCGAAGAGGCAGTCGACCAGATAGATCGTCTTCCCCTCGAGCGTCGACAACCTCGGCGCCAGGCGCTTGCCGACGACCTTCGGTGGATAGCCACGCGGATCGTGAACCGTCACACGCTCACTCATCGCACCCTCACGCATCACGGCCGGCGACCATGATCATACCGGCCACACACCGTCTCGCAGGTACTGGTCGGCGGCCACCGCGGCCGCCGCTCCGTCGCCCGACGCGGCCGCCGCCCGACCGGCCGATCCCGACCGCACGGTGCCGGCCGCCAACAGACCGCGCTGAGCGCTGCGCATCGAGGCATCGGTCGGGACCCGTCCGGATGGATCGAGATCGAGCAGCCCGTCGAGCCACGTCGTCGCAGGCGCGAGTCCGACGTACACGAACAGACCGTTCAACTCGAGATCTGCGACCGTCCCATCCGTCACGGTCCGGGTTCGAATACCCGTCAACCCTCCATCGCCAACAACATCCTCGACGACCGTGTGGAAGCGAACCTCGATCTTTGGATGCTCCCGAACACGCCCGGCATACGCGGCCTGCGCGGAGAACGCGTGGCCGCGGTGCAGGACGATCACACGCGCGGCGTACTGCGCCAGCGTGAGCGCCTCCTGTAACGCAGAGTCTCCGCCCCCGACGACGCCAACGATGCGCGCGCGCATGAGCGGGCCATCACAGCTCGCACAATGGCTCACGCCTTTGCCGCGCCATCGCACTTCGCCCGGAATCCCGAGGGTCTTCGGCGTCGTGCCTGTGGCGATGACCACGGCTCGGGCCAACAGGTCGCCCTCCCATGTCGTCACGCGCCAGCGTCCTTCGTGCGCCTCGAGACGCGTCGCCTCCGCCGCGCCGAATTCCGCGCCCGCCGCGACGGCCTGCTCCTGGACCATCGGGCACAGGTCATAGCCAGGGATCCCGTCGGGAAAACCGGGATAGCCATCGATCCGCTCAATGCTGAGGAGCTGGCCTCCAAGCGCCGGACCGGTCAGCACGCGCGTCTTCCGACCGGCGCGTGCCGACAGCAGGCCCGCCGTCAGGCCGGCGATGCCGCCGCCGGCAATCAGCACGTCAAAAGTGTCATCTAACATCGCGCACCGGTCCGGTCCGCGCCCTGTCGACGGGCAGGACAAGATGGATCGTTGTCCAATTGGCGTCGCGTTTCAACGGGCACCCGCGGGAGTCGGCGTTTGGAAGGGATCTACCGCCCACGCTTCACCGTCAAGAAAAGATGTGAGGCCGATCGTTTTCGAGCTTGAGTAAGAGGAGCACGACGGCAGCGACGAACGAACCGAGCGACAGGATGAGCGCGACGGTCGGCAGGGAATAGCCGGCCGCGAACAGGAATCCGGCGGTGATCGGAGCGAGCACCGAACCGCCGCGGCCCACGCCGATTGTGAAGCCGGTGCCGAACGCGCGGACGTGCGTGGGGAACACCTGCGCGATGATGACGTAGAGCCCGACGATGCCCGCGTTGGTGCAGAAGCCGGCGACCGCACAGATGAGCGACAGCCGTTGCAGGTCCGCCGGTGTCCGGCCGAACAGCGTCACCATCAGCGTGGACGCCAGCAGCACGCCGATCGTCAGCATCTTCACGCCGTAACGCTGGGTCAGCAGCCCGAACACGGCGCCACCGAGGGCCCCGCCCACGTTCATCCACACCAGCACGCCGGCCGCCGACGAGGCGGGGAACCCCAGATCGACGACGATTTTCGGAATCCACTTCGCGATGAAGTAGAACGTCGTGATGTGGAAGAAATAGGCGAGCGTGACGATCACCGTACCGGCAACGCGGTCGGAAGCGAAAATGTCGACAATCGATCGTTTCCGCACATCGGGTTCAAGGTCGGGCAGCGCGGTGACGGGCGCGTGCCTCATGCGTGTCAGGGCGCGATTCAATTGTTCCAGCGCGCCGGCCGGCTGTTTGCGCGCGAGCCAGTGAACGGATTCGGGCACCACGAAAAACACAACCGGAATCAGGACCGTTGTGATACTCGCCCCGAAGTAGAACACGGTCCGCCAGTCGTGACCCTGCAGCAGGCGGGCCGCGACGAGGCCGCCGGCCGCGGCGCCGGCGGGATAACCGATCGACATGAGCGACACGCTCAGATGCCGTCGTCGCGTATTCGAGAATTCGGCGGCGACCGCGTTGATCGAGGCGAGCATCCCGCCGATGCCCAGACCGGTGATGATGCGCCAGAACGACAGATCGATCAGTCCAGTGACTGTCGTCGCCATCAGCATGCCGGCGGCCATGACGATCAGACATCCGAGGATCGTCGGACGCCGTCCAACCTTGTCGGCGACGCCGCCGAAGAAAATCGAGCCGATGGCCATGCCGACAAGCTCCATCGACAGCACGATGCCGAGCGCCGCCCGATCGATCCCCCACTCCTGCGCGATGCCGGGCGAGGCGAAGCTGATGGACAGGACGTCGAAGCCGTCGAGCGCGTTCAGGCAAACCGTGACCGCAACGACGAGAAGCTGCAGGCTGCTCATCGGCGAACCGGCGATCACGTCCCTCGGGTCTCTGGTCATCGGCAATCCCTCGACTCGCAGATCGTGACGCTACTATAATCCGTGCTCCCGACATGACCTGGAGTCCGGCGCGCCTCGGTCGCTTTCGGGGCCGTCCTACTCGAACCCTCGATTCTCCATGGATTCTCGGATGAGGTGTGTCCGATCGCTGGGGCCGGTTGGAGTCTCCCGCAGACACTGTGACATTTCCGGAAGGGAGCATATGAGATTAGGGCATCGCTTGTTGGTGAGGACATCGCTTGTTGTGCTGGTCGTGACGATCGGTCTGACGATGCTCGCGCACGGACAGGGACCGGCTCCCGCGCAGGGTCAGTCGCCAGGCCAAGGCCAGAGGCGTGGGGAAGGAGCACCCGGTGGAGGCGGCGGGTGACGCGGAGGCGCTCCAGTCGCGGTTCCTCCTCAGAATCTGACGGCTGTCATGCTCCCTACAGTCACCGGGCCGATCGCCGGACCCGGCATGCCGTACGAATCCGTGCAGTCGCTGGCGCCCGGCAAGGGTTTGGCGAACTTCAAGTACGAAGCGAAGGAGTACTTCATTTCCGGAACAGCGAACGGACAACCCTACAAGACGCGCATCGTCGTCCGCCGGCCGTCGAGTAATTCAAGGTTCAGCGGGATGGTCCTCGTGGAACCGATGCATCCGAGCGGTTCGGCGCACATGTTCGAAATGACATCGATCTACACGATGACGTCGGGCCACGCCGCCGTGGATATTTCGGCGGGGGGCTTGCAGCAGGTCATTGATGCCAATCCGGAACGATACAAGGGTTTTCAGGTGGGAAATGCACAGGTCAGCGAAATCATCGCCCAGGTTGGCGCACTGGTGAAATCCAAGGACCCCACTAGCCCGTTCGCCGGCCTCACTGTGAAAAAGATGGTGCTGGGAGGAACGTCGGCAACCGCTGGCACGCTGATCGCGTATCTGCCATTCCATATGGTTTTCAGAACGCCGGGAATGCAGCGGATTTACGACGGCTTCCTGCCGACATCCAACGGTTCGGTGATCCGTCAGATCGATGTGCCGATGATCCACGTCCCGACGATGCTCGAAGTTGCCAACGCCAACCTTACAACGCGACCGGATGGGGATGCGCCCGGCGATCAATACCGTGTTTATGAGTTTCCGGGCATGGGCCATGTGGATTCCCGGGACAACGTGAGACTCACGCCGAATCCCTGCGCGATACCGCTGAGCGCATTCCCGATGCAGGCCTACATGTCCATCGCTCTCCACTATCTGTATCAATGGGTCGATAAGGGCACG
>JBGPKK010000158.1:0-10722 GCA_041485905.1 Vicinamibacteria bacterium | reverse complement strand
TACGGGCAGCACGAGGAGCGACGCGTTTGCCTTCCCCGAATATCGCGTACTCGGGACGTATCGCGAACCAAAGCTCTTCAACACTGGCGCCGACGCCTTCATCACCGGCACCTTCGTGCAGCAGGTCCGCTCGAGCTTCAAATACGCGCGGCGCGGCGCGAGTGCGGAGATTGCCAGGCAGGTGTCGCGACAGGTGGGGCTGAGCGCCAGCTATCAGATCGAGCGCACGCGGGTGTTCGACGAAAAGGTGAAACCAGAGGACCAGCGCCTGATCGATCGGCTGTTTCCGCAGGTGCGGCTGTCGTCGGTATCGTCGTCGGCGATTCGCGACACCCGCGACGACCTCGTCGATCCCGGTGCAGGGGAGTACGTGAGCGCGAACGTGCAGCTCGCTGGCCGCCGAATCGGGTCCGAGGTCGGCCTCGCAAAGACCTTCCTCAGGACGCAGCTGTTCCGCACGGTGCCGAGCGCGAGCCGGCTCGTCTTCGCCGGGAACGCGACGCTCGGACTGGCCACCGGATTTCCACGTGAGGTGTTCACGACCGACGTGCGCGGCAACGTCACAACACAGACGGTGGAGGACCTGCCCGCCAGCGAGCGGTTCTTCGCCGGCGGCGATACGACGGTTCGAGGCTTTGCGCTCGACACACTCGGCACGCCGGAGACGCTCGACAAAGACGGGTTTCCGATCGGCGGCAACGGCCTGGTCGTCTTCAATGCGGAGCTGCGCGCGCTGATCCACTCGAGCGTGGAAGCCGTCGGATTCTTCGACACGGGCAACGTGTTCGCGCATGCATCGGATATCGATCTGACAGGGCTGAGAAGTGCGGTCGGGTTCGGGCTGCGGTACAAATCGCCGGTCGGCCCTATTCGCGTGGACCTGGGGTTCAAGGTCCACCGGGAGGAGATCGCCGGGCGTCGCGAAGGCCTGACGGCGCTGCACATCAGTCTCGGGCAGGCTTTCTAGAGCGCGCGAAATGCACAGCGCGCAACGCACGATGCACAACGCACAATGCAAAATGCAACTGTGGCCGGGCCCCGCGTTGTGGGCTGTCTGCATTGTGCATTTTGCATTATGCGTTTCACCTGTCGTCGCGACAGCCGAGATTATCGATCGCGTCCTGGCGGTCGTCGGCGGCGTCGTCATTACGCAGAGCGATGTGACGGCGGCGTTCGATCTGGGGCTCGCGACCGCAGGACCGACCGACGACCCCATGGCGGTTGTACTGTCGCAGCTCATCGACCGTCAGCTGATGCTGACCGAGGTCGATCGCTACGCGCCGCCGGAACCGGCGAAGGAAGCGATCGATCTGGCCGTGCAACAGGTCCGTGGACGGTTTGCCACGACGCAAGCCTACGATCGCGCGCTGGCACGATCCGGTATCGAACAGGGCCGGCTCCGCCAGACACTGAGAGACCAATTGCGGATTCGCGCGTATCTCGACCAGCGGTTCACGGTTCCACCGCCGAACGACAACGAGCTCGGGGGATACTACCGCGATCACCCGGAATTATTTTCTCGCGGCGGACAGGTCGTGGCCTTCGATGGCGCGCGTCCGGAGATCGCTGTGGCGTTCATCGCCAGCCGGCGGGCCACGCTCATCAACGACTGGGTGAGCGGACTCCGCCGTCGCGCGGACGTCAGCAACCTGTCCGTGGTGCGGCGGTAACGCGGCGCCGACGCTTTCGGCTACCGTCCCGTGGCCAGGAACTGGACGATCTGCAGCAGGTTGAAGCCAGAATGGCTGACGACCGGCGCGACGACCGAGCGCCGGCGCAAGTACACGATCCCCCAGAACGCACCAAGCGCGCCGGTGACGATTGCCGCATCCGCACCCTGGAGCAGATGTCCCGCCCCGAACGCGATGCTCGCGGCCACCACACCGACGGTGGCGCCGCCGAGCCAGACTTCGAACCGGCGCAGGAGAAACGCCCGCTGCAGTTCCTCGCGCACGCCGCCGGCGATGACGACGACGACCGCAAAGAGCCAGACGTTTTGTGGCGTGCGAATCAATGCCTCGAAGGGGTTGTGCTCGACTGTGTGAAGTGACGGCGCCAAGCGGTGGATGGTCGCCAGGATGGCCACGCCGATGGCGAGCGCGACGAGCACGAGCGGCACACCGAGCGATGCCTCTCGCGACACCGGACGCGATCCCAGAAACAGCTCTCGCGGCCGTTCGCCGTGCGCGTAGAGGAAAAACAGGATCAGACCCATCAGGAAGGCCGTGTCGAGCAGCGACACCGCGACCACGAATCCGACACGGAGGTCTCCGTTCACGCCGTAGGGACCGTAACCCAGCGCGGCGAACGTCGCGCCGAGCGCCGCCTGCGTCGGGTAATCGGAGCAGAGGAGCACTTCGAGCAGGGCTACCACCCGCTGGATCAGCGGACGGGGAGCAACATCAGAGGCTGGAGGCCGGGGGCCGGAGTCTGGGGATTCGTCCTCGACGCTCATTCTGCCCAGCGTACTTGATCCGTCGCGACAGGCCGGGTCCAAAGACCCGGCCCTACAAGACGGCTACCCGCAGTCCTCAGTCCCTAGCCTCTCACCAGGACGGTGAGCGACCTGGAAAGCCGAAGCGTCAACGGCGTGCCTTTGGGCAAATGGATTTCCTTGCCGCGCGTTGAAAGCACGACGGCTGTGCCACCGCCGGCACCCACCGCAGTGCCGATGAGCGCGCCTTTCTTTCCGCCGAGCAGGCCTCCGATGATCGCGCCGCCCGCTGCTGGCGCCCCGATTTCGATCGCGTCCTTTTTCTTCGTTCCGGGAGCGACGCGGCTGACGGCTGTGGTTCGAATCGTGTAGCGTTCGTCATCACCGCGCGGCGCAACTGTATTGAACCGGACCGCGACGTGCGCGCGCCCTTTCACCTTGGCCGAACGCGTGGCGCCGGTCACCACACCGGTCAGACGGCTTCCCGCGGGCAGCACGGTCTCACCACGAACGGCGATCGGGCGTGCGAGGTGCGCGTGGACCACGTCCTCGACGCGGCTGATGTCTGAACCAACCGTGTCGTCCAGCACAACCCGCAGAGAGGTCCCGGCAGGAATCGTCAGCTCGCGCATTGCCGCGCCGGTGGGCGGCCGGGCGATCTCGCGCGCGGTTGTGGCGATCTCCGCTCGGCCGGACGTCCTGACGGCGACGGGCCGTTCCGCTGCGTACGAGTCGGCCGACGAAGTGAAAGCCGCCCGTTCCGGAATGGCGCTGTCGCGGTTGCACGCGGTCAGGCCGACGGAGACTGCAGCGACGGCGCACAAAATCCCATTTCGCATGTGTCGACCTCCAGCCGTGGATGGCTAGGGTCGGGCTGCTGCAAAGAATCCGCCACCGGCTGAGCTCTGCCCTTATAGGCCGAATTTGCTGATTGCAGCCGGACCGTATGGCGCTCAGAATGTAAAAATGACATACGAAGGTGAGCGATGACCTCCGTGATTGAAAGTGCCGCAGTCCAACCTCCGGCAGCCGTCGCGCAGCGGATCCTCGTCGTCGAGGACGATCCGGCGGCGCGCAGCGGCCTCGAGCAGCTCGTCAAAAGCTGGGGTTTCATCGCGGAGTCAGCGGCTGACGGTCTGCAGGCGCTGGAAAAAGTCACGACATTTCGGCCGGCCATCGTGATCACCGATCTGGTGATGCCGGGCATGGACGGGCTCGAGCTTCTGCGTGCCCTGCAGCAGCAGGGCGCCGAGGTGACAACGCTGTTGCTGACCGCGCAGGGGACGGTCGAGACCGCAGTCGAGGCGATGAAGGAAGGCGCCTACGACTACCTCACGAAGCCGATTGAAATCCCGCGGCTCAAGATTCTTCTGGACAAGATTGTCGAGCGGCTCGAGACGCTCCGCGAGGTCAAGACGCTTCGGCGTCAGCTGCGCGAGCACGGCACGTTCGGCTCGCTCATCGGCACCGGTCCGGAGATGCGCAAAATCTACCAGGTGATCGAGCAGGCGGCGCCCACCAGCGCGTCGGTGCTGATCACGGGCGATTCGGGGACCGGCAAAGAGCTGGTGGCCCAGACCATTCATCAACTGAGTCCGCGAGCGTCGTTTCCGTTCGTGGCGATCAACTGCGCGGCGATTCCCGAGACGCTGCTCGAAAGCGAGATCTTCGGTCACGAAAAAGGCGCGTTCACCGGTGCGTCCGATCGGCGGCCCGGATGTTTCGAGCTGGCCGATCGCGGCACGCTCTTCCTCGACGAAATCGGCGAGATGACGCCGACGACGCAGGTGAAGCTGCTGCGGGTGCTGCAGGAACAGAAATTCCGTCGGGTGGGCGGGCGGACGGAGCAGACGGTGGACGTCCGGGTCATCGCGGCGACCAACGTCGATCCGCTGCAAGCCGTGCAATCCGGCAAGCTGCGCGAGGACCTGTACTACCGGCTCAACGTGTTCGCGTTCCGCCTGCCGCCGCTGCGCGAGCGCAAGGAGGATCTGCCGCTTCTCGTGCAGGCGTTCGTCACCGAGTTCAACACGCGCAATCAACGGGCGATCGCCGGCGTCGATCACGATGCGATGCGCCTGCTCGAACAATACGACTGGCCGGGCAACGTGCGCGAGCTGCGCAATGTCATCGAGCGCGCGACGATTCTGGCCGCCGGACCGTTGATCGAGCCCAAACACCTGCCGCCGTCCTTGATGAAGTTGGGCGAACCGTCCCCGTCGCAACAGCCGCAGGTGGCTCTCGAACCGGGTGTGACGGTCGCGGAAGCCGAGCGGAGGCTCATTCTCATGACGCTCGAGCACACGCGCGACAACAAGACGCGCGCGGCCGAGATCCTCGGCATCAGTCTCAAGACGCTGCACAATAAACTGAACAAACTGCGGCTGCGGCCACGGAAGAGCGAGTAGGGCACCTTAGCCCTTTGCCCTGATATGCGTTTAGGCATCAAAGCGAAACAGGTCCTCGGTGTGACGTCGATCGTCGGTGCGGTCGTCGTCATCCTCAGTCTGTTGCACCTGGCGACGCTGGCACGCGTGGGGCTCGAGGAGAGCCGCGCGCGCGCGGAGCTGCTGGCTGACGCCATCTTCAGTCGCGCGCGCGAAGTGGTCGTCGACGGCGCCGATCCGTACGGCGCGCTCGGCAGCGATCCCGGGCTGCGGTCGATCCTTGCCTCGAGCCTCCTCGCCAAAAACGTGACGTTCGCCGCCATCGCGGACCTCGACGGCCGGGCGGTCGCGCATGCCGACGTCGCGCTGGAAGGACAGCCCTTGCGGGCCGGCGAAAATCTGGCGAGCGTGCTCTCGCTCTCCGCGCTGTCGCAGATCCGCGCCATTTATTCTGGTCAAGGCCGCAACCTGGAGTTCCGTCAGCCGCTGCGACTCGGCGATCGCGAGTTCGGATCGATCCGGATCGGCGTGTCCACGCTCCTGATTCGAGAGGATCTCAAAGCCTCTCTCCGACCGGCCTTCGTTGCGGCCCTGGCCGCGCTGAGCGTCGCGGTGATCGTCGCGACGCTGCTCGCGCAGCTGCTGCTGCGGCCGATTCACGTGATCCGGAGCGGCCTCACGCGGTTGGGACGCGGAGAGCTCGGCGTGCGGCTCGATCTGAATCAGCACGACGAGTTCGGCGAGCTGGGAACGTTCTTCAACACGATCAGCGCGCAATTGTCGGCGGACCGATCGCACATGGCCGGGCAGGTCGCCAATCTGGAATCGGCCGTCGAGCGCCTGGAGGACGCAGTCGCGATGGTGAGCCCGCGCGGCGAGCTCCTCTTCGCAAACCCCGCGATGCGTGCGCTGCTGCCGGACGCGTCCACCGGCGCCTCGCTGAACGACCTGGTGCCAGCCGGGCATCCGCTGCGGCGGCTCGCCGAGCACACGCTCGCCACCAGACAATCGCGCGGGCCGATGTCGGTGATCTTCTCGGACAAGCGCCGCGACGAGACGCGGGAGGAAGGCAAGGAGGGCGAGCGCCTCGTCGTCACCCACGCCGTGACGGATCCGGCAGGCGATCTCGTCGGCGTGATGGTCATCGCACGCAACCTGGAATATCTCGGTCAGGTGCAGTCCACGCTCCGCTACTCGCGAAAGCTTGCGGCGCTCGGACGTTTGTCGGCCGGGGTCGCCCACGAAGTCAAGAATCCGCTCAACGCCATGATGATTCATCTCGAGCTGTTGCGGCAGCAGGTCGTTGGGGGTGCGGCCCCCGCCCGCCTTTCTGCCGGCTCAGGACGACCCGAGCGGATCGAGGAGCATGGCGCGGGACGTGCCGGCGCCGCGGCACCTGTGACGGTGGAGGAGCCCTCCGGCAGCGCGGCGGCGCTTCAACACGTCGACGTCATCGCCGGCGAGATTCGGAGGCTGGACGAAGTGGTGCAGGGGTTTTTGAAATTCACGCGACCGGAGGATCTCACGCTGCAGCCGATCGACCTTGCGTCGCTGCTCGACGAGGTCGTGCCAATCGTGCAGCCGGAAGCCGCCCGTACGGGGGTGTCGGTGGACGTCGCCGTCGGCGCGTGTCCCGACGTGAACGGCGATCCGGCGATGCTGCGCCAGGCATTTCTCAACCTGGCGCTCAACGCCTGCCAGGCGATGCCCCATGGCGGCACGCTGCAGATTCGCTGTGAGGCTGCGCGAGGCCGGCGCGTCGCCGTCTCATTCAGCGACTCGGGCGTCGGCATTAAACCGGAACACCTGGAGCGGATCTTCGATCTGTATTTCACCACGAAGTCGAAAGGCAGCGGCATCGGGTTGTCGATGGTGTATCGAACGGTCCAGATGCACGACGGCGAGATTGAGGTACAGTCGATTACAGGGGCAGGTACGACGTTCACACTGCTTCTGCCGCAGGCTTAGAAATGCGATCATCTGGTCATTGGTCGAACAAAATGACGAGATGACCAGATGACGAGATGACCAGATCATGAAGCGAGCAACGATGAGATCCTCAGGACCAGCTATCTTGATCCTGGTCGCGGGCATGGGGCTTTCCGGCTGCCTGCACGCGAGCGCGAAAACCGTGGCCGACGCGCCGCCCCTCGACGTGCCGCCGCCGCCGCCGCGCATCGTCGAGACGGTCGTCGAGACGGTCGAGGTCATACCGGCGCTGACCGCTCCACCCGTCGAAGAGCCGGCCAAGCCTGCCGCGCGCCCTCTCGCGCGTCAGACTCCGCGCCCCTCGACAGGCTCGGGACGCCCTGAGCCTGCCGAAGCGCGCGCCGAGACGCCCGCGAGACCGGAAACGCCCGCTGACCCGCCGAAAATCGCCGAAGACGCGCCCAGGCCGCCGACGACGCTGCAGACGACACCGGCGGGAGCGGAAGGGGAAGTGGAGCGCGCGATCCGCGCGGTCATCGCGCGGGCGAAGACCGATCTGAATCGTGTCGATTACCGCGCGCTCAAGGCCGACGGCCGAACGCAGTACGACACGGCGAAGCGTTTCATCCAGCAGGCGGAGGATGCGCTGAAGAAACGCAATCTGGTGTTCGCGCGGAGTCTCGCCGACAAGGCCCTCGGCGTCGCGGCTCAGTTGGCCGGACGCTAGCGAGACGGGAGGCCAAACTTGGCCTCCCGCCTGCCAATTTTGGACATTTTCCTCCCTTCAGCTCAGCGGGACCGGGAATCCACAGGTATGCACGGATGTCAACATCTTGCGACTGCCCTAAAAGAAAAGCACAATATATAGTGTTTAGACCCTTGACAAACCAGCGGTCTCAGCTCATATTGGTCCGCCGTAACGCAGGCAGCGAACAGCGAGAACATCCCAGCTTCTCGCCAGGGCGCACGGCAGTCTTCACCCAGTCACTGGCGTCGGCCCGCGCGTGAATCCATCTGAGCTCGAGGTCGCTTTCGGGGCGGAAAGCGATCGCATTTTCTGGGGAAGAACCCCGGAGTAACGGAGCAGGGATATGAAGGAGAACGCTGCTTATCGCGCCGCGAGTGCTGGCCAACAGACGGCCGAGACGGGTGGGGGTTCAAGCATGCCGGCTCGCCCGGCGATCGACTCGGGGCGTCCTGAGCCAGGCGAAGGTCGCGCGAAATCGAAGGCGGCCGCTTCAGCGCCCGGCCTGACGTTCCCTCGCTTCTTCACCGAGGCCGGCATCGATCCGTTCGACGAAGTCGCATGGGAGCTTCGTGCGGCCGTCATCGGCAACGAGCGCGGCGACGTGGTGTTCGAGCAGCGCGACGTCGAGATCCCCAAGTTCTGGTCGCAGCAGGCCACCAACATCGTCGTCTCGAAATACTTCCGCGGACAGATTGGCGCGCCGGAGCGCGAGCGCAGCGTGCGTCAGCTGATCGGCCGTGTCGTCACCACGATCACGGAGTGGGCGCGCAAGCAGAAATATTTCGCCAGCGATGAGGATCTGCAGGCGTTCAGCGACGACCTGAAGCACATCCTTGTCTACCAGAAGGCGGCGTTCAACAGCCCGGTGTGGTTCAACTGCGGGTTCGAAGCGGCGCCGCAGTGCTCGGCCTGCTTCATCAACTCGGTCCAGGACACGATGGACTCGATTCTGAGCCTTGCCAGGACCGAAGGCATGCTGTTCAAGTTCGGTTCGGGCACGGGCACGAACCTGTCGCCGATCCGCTCCTCGAAGGAGCTGTTGGCCGGCGGCGGCACAGCGTCCGGCCCGGTGTCGTTCATGAAGGGATACGACGCGTTTGCCGGCGTCATCAAGTCGGGCGGCAAGACGCGGCGCGCGGCGAAGATGGTCATCCTCAACGCCGACCACCCCGACATCGTCGACTTCATCAATTGCAAGGTCGAGGAAGAGAAGAAGGCGTGGGCGCTCATCGACGCCGGCTATGACGGCTCGTTCACCGGCCCGGCGTACTCGTCGGTGTTTTTCCAGAATTCGAACAACAGTGTGCGCGTGACCGACGACTTCATGCGCGCCGTGCTCGATGACGGCACGTGGGACACGCATGCGGTGAGGGACGGCGAGGTTGTCGACACGTTCAAGGCGCGCGATCTGATGCGCCTCATCGCCGAAGGCACGCACGTGTGCGGCGATCCCGGCATGCAGTTCGACACGACGGTCAACGAATGGCACACCTGCCCCGAGACCGATCGCATCTACGCCAGCAATCCCTGCTCCGAGTACATGTTCCTCAACGATTCGGCGTGCAACCTGTCGTCCATCAACCTGATGAAGTTCGTCAAGGTTGTTGGTGAAGATCCCAATCATGTCGAGTTCGACGTCGTCTCGTACAAAGCGGCGATCCGCACGCTCATTACGGCGCAGGAGATCATCGTCGACAACGCGAGCTATCCGACCGACGCGATCGGGCGCAACAGCCACGCCTATCGGCCGCTCGGCCTCGGCTACGCGAACCTCGGCGCGCTGCTGATGTCGCGGGGCCTGCCGTACGACAGCGACGGCGGGCGCGATTGGGCCGCGGCGCTCACGGCGCTGATGACCGGCGAAGGGTACGCGCAGTCGGCGCGGATTGCGCGCGACCACGGCGGGCCGTTCACCGGCTACGACAAGAACCGGGAGCCGTTCCTCCGCGTCATGCGCAAGCACCGCGAGGCGCTGCGCGACGTGAACGCGAGGAACGTGGCGCCGGACCTCTATGCGGCCGCCAAAGGCGCCTGGGACGATGCGGTGGAGCTGGGCGAGCAATTCGGCTATCGCAACGCGCAGGCGACCGTGCTCGCGCCGACCGGCACGATCGGCTTCATGATGGATTGCGATACGACCGGGGTCGAGCCGGACATCGCGCTGGTCAAGTACAAGAAGCTGGTCGGCGGCGGGCTGATGAAGATCGTGAATCAGACCGTGCCGATGGCGCTCAGAAGGCTGGGCTACACGCAGCCGCAAACCGACGCGATCGTCGATTACATCGACAAGACCGAGACCATCGAGGGCGCGCCCGGGCTCAAGGACTCGCACCTGCCGGTCTTCGACTGTGCCTTCAAGGCGGCCAAAGGCCACCGGTCGATTCACTACATGGGCCACATCAAGATGATGGGGGCGACCCAGCCGTTCATCTCGGGGGCGATCAGCAAGACCGTCAACGTGCCCAAGGACGCGACCGTCGAAGAGATCATCCAGGCCTACATCCAGTCGTGGAAGCTGGGGGCGAAGGCGATCTCGATCTACCGCGACGGCAGCAAGCGGACGCAGCCGCTCAACACGTCCAGGGACAAGACGGCTGCCGAGATCGCGCTGCAGGCGGCGGCCGACGCGGCGCTCGGCCGGACGCCGGTCCGGCGCAAGCTGCCCGACGAGCGCAAGGCGATCACGCACAAGTTCGACATCGCCGGCCACGAGGGCTACATCACGGTCGGCCTGTTCGAGGACGGCCAGCCGGGTGAGATCTTCCTCGTGATGGCGAAGGAAGGGTCGACCATCTCCGGCTTCGCCGACGCGTTCGCGCAGGCGATCTCGTACGCCCTGCAGTACGGCGTTCCGCTGCAGGCGCTGGTCGACAAGTTCAGCCACGTGCGCTTCGAGCCGTCCGGGATGACGCGCAATCCGGAGATCCGCTTCGCCAAATCGATCGTCGATTACATCTTCCGGTGGCTCGCCACGAAGTTCATGTCGGCGGAAGCGCAGTTCCACGCCGGGGTGAATGGCCGCGAGCTCGAGGAGTCCAACGGCACGAGCCGGACGGCGGCTCCCGACGTCAGCGCGCCCGCGCCGGCGCCGGGGAAGACCGCGCCGTACTCGACCATTCAGAATCAGGAAGACGCGCCGCCGTGCTCGACGTGCGGGTCGATCATGATCCGCAGCGGCGCCTGCTACAAGTGCGTGAACTGCGGGAACACCAGCGGCTGCGCGT
>JBGPKK010000157.1:0-10754 GCA_041485905.1 Vicinamibacteria bacterium | reverse complement strand
TTCGTCGAGGAACAGCGTGCCGCGATTGGCCAACTCCAGACGGCCGATCTTGGCGGTCGCTGCTCCCGTGAACGCCCCCTTCTCATATCCGAACAACTCACTCTCGATCAGGGCGACCGGCAGTGCCGCGATGCTCAGGCGAACGAATGTGCGCTCGCGACGCGGACTGAGGTTGTGGATGGCCCGCGCGAGCATTTCCTTGCCGGTGCCGGTCTCGCCTCGAAGCAGCACGGTGGCCTCGGTCGGCGCGACGGTCTCAACGGCCTGGAGCACGCGTTTGAGGGCCGGACTGTCGCCGATGATTTCGCTGAAGTCGTGCTCGAGACGGATCTCGTCCTCGAGGTATTGCTTCTCTCCGGCGAGCTGGTCCTTGATGCCAGTGATCTCCTGGTACGCAAGGGCGTTCTCCACGGCGATCGCGAGCTGCGAGGAGATCTGCTTCAGCAGCTCGACCTCCTCGGGCGGGAACGCCTCCGGATCGACGCTCGCCACGTTCAGCGTGCCCAGGCTGCCGCGCCGTGTGATGAGCGGTACGCAGCAGACCGACTGCACGCCCGAGGGCACAGGCGTCGATGCGCCTTTGTGGCCGAACTGATCGAGATCCGTCGTGCGGAATACCTTGGCGACCCCGTGCGCGAACGTGAGTCCTGCTGGTGACCCTTCGAGCGACAGCAGGATGTGGGGCTCGAGGACGCCGCGCGCGTCGTTGTAGGTGAGCGCCTGAAGCCTCAGCTGGCCCGATTCCCGATCGACGAGCGCGACGCTGGCGGAGTCGTGCTTGACGACGCGCTGCAACGACTCGGACAGCGTCTGAAGCAGATCGGGATACTCGAGCCTCGAGACGAGCAGGTTGTTCACCTCGAGCAGGAGACGCAGCCGGTCCCGTTCTTCGCGGAGCTCCCCCTGGAGCCGCTGCGCGTCGTCGAAGTTGATGGCGTTGTCCACCGCGATCGCGACCTGCGCGGCGACCTGCTCCATGAACGCGACGGCATCGGCTCCGTATTGGGCGGCATCGCGACTGCCGAAGCTGAGGACCCCGACGCGCCGGTGCGCCGTGGTCAGCGGCAACCAGCAGGTCACCCGTGCGCCGTGTCCCCGAATGAAATCGAGCGACGTGCCCAGCAGTGCCTCCGTCAGCATCGGCACGACTGACGTGCGCTGTGTTTCCCACGCCGTCCGCGCCGGACCCCAGTCGCTGAGCGGCATTGGGACGAACGGCTCAAACGGGGTATCGGACGGCTCGAGCACGACGAGGCGCATTTCGTCGTGCGGGGCGTCATGCAGAATGAGCATCAGGTAATCGAACGGAACGACGAGGTGGAGTTGGTCGGAGATGGCGCGGAGCAACTCGGCGACGCTCGTGTGGCGCGCGATGGCTCGCGACACGCCGAGAAGCGCTTCATACCGCGAGAGGGCATCGAGGCCGGGAGGCTTTGGCAGATCGACGAGCATGCGAGCCCGTGAGAACACTACCACCGATGACGCCAAGCCGTGACGTCGTCACTTGCCGATATGCAGGCACTTCGGCACAGGCGAGCCCGCATGCCTCAGAGCCAGACAGCCTCAACTCCTTCGTCCGCTGATGTTTAGCTCGCGCGTGCCGGCCCGATGCCTGGCGCGACCCTTGCTCCGACCTCCAGCGAGACCATCGCAATCATGAACAGCAGAACGTCTCCCCCGGGGTCGTCCGGAACGAACATCCATGGCGCTCAGAACCCGCTTTGGGCGAGCGCGGCCATGCGCAAGCTCGAGCATGACATTGCTTGTGCCATTCAATTCGACGCGAGCGTCATGATTTCAGGAAAGAGCGGCACCGGCAAAAAGTTTGTCGCCCAACTGATTCATCAACGGAGTGCTCGCGGCCAAGCCCCGTTCATCATCGCGAATTGCCAGGACATCATGGAGTCGGTTCTCCATGACCGCCTCGGTTCCGGCTCGGCGGACCAGTTCAAGCACGGCCTCTTGAAGACGGCGGACAACGGTACCCTCCTCATTGAGGAAATCGACAAGATCCCCGTGCCGATGCAACCCCAGTTACTGCAATTCCTCGAGAGCGGGATGAAAAACGGCAGCGATGTGCGACTCATCACCGCGACGACCGCCGATTTGCTTAAGCGCGTTCGCTCCAACCAGTTCCGCGACGATCTCTTCTATCGTCTCAACGTCATCCACCTGATCATTCCGGCGCTGCGAGACCGACCCGAGGACATTCCGATCCTGTTCCGACACTATCTGTCCTTCTACGCGCGTGCCGAGGTGCCTCGGCTCTCGACCGCCGCGTGGGATCGGCTTGTCGCGTACCCTTGGCCAGGCAACGTGCAAGAATTGAAAGCCGTCACCGAAAAGGTGGCTGCGCAAGACCTGTCGCGACTCGTCGAACCGGACGACCTTCCATCCCACATCGGTCGGTAGCGCGTCGATTACCGGCGCGCCCCTCGAGGTTCGCCGAGTGTCTGCCTGCGGCTGAGAACGCGGCTGCGGGTGCCCACCTACCGCCGGGGAACGGAATCGCCGACTTGCGCCGACTTGCGCCGTGAAGCCGGATCGCGTCTACTGGATGGAGGGCGGCATGCCCGAACATTACCTGCAGCGGTTCCTCGACCACGCCACCCTCTCGACGACGTCGCGCTATTTGAAGACGACGACGCAGGGCATGCACCAGGTCCTGCAGCAATTCGAGGAACGATGCATTTGCAAGAAATTTGCAAGCGACACCGAAAGTGGACGAAAATCAGGGAGTGCGTCCGCCGAGGGCGTTGTCGGAAGACCTCCGGTCAGTCAGGTAGTTAGCACCAGACATTCCCTCATGCAAGGCGCCGTCGCCAAGTGGTAAGGCAGAGGTCTGCAAAACCTCCACCCCCGGTTCAAATCCGGGCGGCGCCTCCAATCTTTGCTAAGTCATCACGCGTGGCCTGCTCTCGGAACAGCTCCTAGCTTCTGCCGTCTTTCAACCTCAACAGACAGCATTCGGTGAAGACGCGTACACTTCGATTGCTGACAAGGCCGCAGTGTCTGGATCGTTGACAACCCCTCCGTCGGAGCGATAATCGGCCGGCAACGTCCTGCGCAAAAGACAATTTGCGGAAATACGCCCCAGACCGGATCCAGAGGAGACAGCTCGCATGTCAGCCAACTCGAAAACTCGCATGGTCGCCCTCGTTTGTGCGTGCTTGCTCGCGCTCACCCTGGGCGCGGCGACGGGACCCCTTGTCGCGGACCAGTGCGTCGACTTTTCAAAGGATCCGGCTGGCTGCCAGCCGAGCACATTCGACACCCCGATCGGCGACATGCCGTCGGCCCGTGTCGGCCGAACGGGCAACCTCGATCCGATGTCGTCGGAGGCCGACGCCAGGGCAGGCGCCGCGTTGCTCGAGAAGAACCTGCACCTCTTTCGGAATATGGAGCAGTTGCATTGGGTGATCACCGTCCCGTCGGTCAAAGACGAGGCGACAGGCGCGTGGAAGGGCGGCGACCTCGACGCGGCAGGCGACGGGCGGGGTCTGGGCATCGGCGGCAACTGCATCTTTGTCGGGCACGGGAACGGCGCCGGCCGCAAGCACGCGATCAACATTTTCAAGGTCCAGCCCAATCCCGAGAGGAACCCGCCGGTGCAAGTGGGAGAGATCCCCGCGATGTTCGAAGGCAACGAGGGGTTCGACGATCGCGAGTTGCGCTCGCTCGTCTACAAGACGTCGCGGGGAGAAGATCGCTACATTCTCGTGCGGAATGCCGGCACGAACACGATCGGCCGCATGGAAACGCACCGCATCGACATGAACACCTGCCTGCCGATGACCAAGAGCGAGACCACCGACTTCGGCGTGCAATCCCACGAGTTCTTCCTCTGGCACGACCCTGCGAACGCGAATCGCGTGCTGGTGTACATCACGAACTGGTCCGGAGGCTTGCCCGATCCAGAGCACCCGGGATTGAAGGTGCCCGATGCGCTGGTGATGGCCGTCACCGATGAGAAGACCGGCGAGATGCTGCCGAAAGCCCGGTTTCTCGCCGGCTTCAGCCTGCAGGAGGTGGGTGGTCCGCCCATCAACGAGAAACCCGACGCGACCGGTCTCTTTTCCGACGGCCGCTTCCTCGACTTCAGTCAGCTCAAGAACCGATCCGGCCGAGGAGGGAATTTCCAGAACCAGGAGCAGAACCGGCTGCATTCGCTCTCGATCAGCGACGAAGGCGAGCGCGTCTACGTGGCGGGCACGACGGCCGGTTTTTATGTGCTCGATTCCGAGGCCGTCGCGCATCACACCGATGCCGAGCTGGCCGCCGGCACGGCGGGCTGCAATCAACGCTCGACGATCGTGTCGGGAGACGGCGTCATCGACGCCGCCAGGCTTCCTGCGCTGGCCAACGACTGCGTGCACATGGTCGTGAACAACGACCCCGGTCTCAAGGCGTGGCTCGCGTCCAACGCATCGGCGCAAGCCAAGGCCGAGCGTTACCTCGTGCTGCTCACGCGCTCGCGGTTCGACGTCTACCCGCCCGTGAATGCCACACCAACCGGCACGCACAGCGCCGTCTTCGTACCGAACCGGCCGGCCCAGGTGAGAAACAACACAAAGAATCGGCCGGCGTATGTGTGGGTGACTGACGAGAACGGCGGCTGCCCGCTCAACTACGCGCGGATGATATCGGTAGAATCCGAGATCACGCCGATCATGGTCGGGGCGTTCGCGATTCCTGACAATCAACTGGACGAATGCCTCGACCAGGCGAATACCGAACCGAACGGTCAGCCGCGACGCGCCGTCGCTCAGCAGAATCACAACCCAACGGTGTTCAGGAATCTGGTCTTCAACACCTGGTACGGCCACGGGTTGCGCGTCATCGACATCTCCAAGCCGCAGACGCCGCGTGAGGTCGGATACGCGATCACGATTCCGCACGGAATTGCGAGGACGTACCCCGTGTTTCGTGACGGTTTGATCTATTGGGTGGATAATCGTACCGGACTCCATGTGGCCAGGTACACCGGGCCTCGCGCCGATGAACTGCCGGGCGCGGGTTCGGGCGTGTACGAAGGCAACGCGACGAGCCCGCACCGCTGATATGAACCGCGTCCTCTTGATCTCTGCGGCGATCGTGATCGCGTCGGCGTCAGTGACGCTCAGTCGGGGTCTGCAAAGCGGCAGTCCCGGCAGTGGCGCAACCGGAGACGCGCCGGCCTCAGCGGACGAAGCGACGGCGTGGGTGTGTCCGATGCACTCGGATTACACGGCGGATGTGGACGGGAAGTGTCCGCGATGCGGCATGGCGCTGGTTCGCGCCGCGCCTTTCGATGTTCGCGATTACCGGCTCGACTTTCACACCGTCCCGGCCGTCGTCACACCCGGGCAGAAGGCGTCGTTGCGCTTCAAGATCTCTCACCCTTCGACTGGAGACGCGATCAACAAGTTCGAGGTCGTGCACGAACGGCAGTACCACCTGTTCCTGATCAGTCAGGACATGGAGTACTTCCAGCACATTCATCCAGAGGAGCAGGCCGATGGCACGTGGACGATCGGCGTCACGCTGCCCAAGGCGGGCTACTACAAGGTGCTGTCGGATTTTCTGCCAAGCGGCGGTGCGTCGCAGTTCATCGCGCGGCCGCTCGTCACCAAACGGTACACCGGCGATTTGCTCGGCGACAGTGCGCACCTGGTCCCGGACAAGATCCTCACGAAGGTCGATGACGACATCACGGCGACGGTCACGTACGATCCACAGCAATTCCTCGTGGGGCTGTACGGCCACCTCATCTATCATCTGGCCGACACGGCGACCGGCCGGCCGATTACCGATCTTCAAACGTATCTCGGCGCGTTCGGGCACACGCTCATCATGAGCGAGGACATGGCCGAGTACGTCCACTCACATCCGCTCGACATCCTGGCGATGCCAGACGATGACGGCGGTCCGCCGGTATTCCTGATTCCGCCCGGCGCGGATCTGGAGAAGCTTCGGGGCGGACCCGTCGTCGCGTTCGAAGGACTGATGCCGAAGCCAGGCCGCTATCGCGCCTGGACGCAGTTCCGCCGCCACGACAAGCTGCACACGTTCGCGTTCACATTCACCGTGGTCGCACCAGAGTAGCGGCGCCATGCAGCGGGTCGTGGTGCTCGCCGTCGCGGTGCTGGTGGCTGCGGCCACGATCGGCTGGCCGCGGCCGGGCCTCTCGCACGAAACGCTCACCACAACGGTCCTGTTCGACCGCGAGATCGTGGGCATCCTCAACCGCCACTGCGTGATGTGCCACGTGGAGGGCGGGTCGTCTTTTCCGCTCACCACGTACGAGCAGACGTGGCTTCAGAGAAGGAAGATCCGCGCGGCGGTCATCGCTCGACACATGCCGCCGTGGGCGGCGTTTTCCGGCTATGGGCAGTTCGCCAACGAGAACGTCATGACGTTGCGCGAGTCGCAGTTCATCGTGTCGTGGGTCGAAGGTCTGGGTCCACAGAACGCCGGCACGGTATTCACCAACACGGCGGACTCGCCTGCGCGCAAGCCCGAGCCGGTGCGAGCGCATATTGATTTCGGCCACTGGCAGCTGGGCGAGCCAAACCTCACGCGCCGGTTCGAGGCCATCGAGATCGAGCCTCAGCAATCAAACGGGATACAGCGAACGGTCGTCGATCTCGGGTTGACAATGGAGCGCCGCGTCCGCGCGGTCGAATACATGCCCGGCGACCGCCGCGTGGTGCGTGCGGCGTTCCTCACCGTGCAGGAGACCGGCCAGTGGATCGGCAGCTGGACGCCGTGGTACGGCTTCGTGTCGCTTCCCGCGGGCGTCGCGTTCACCCTGCCGGCGAGGTCGCACGTCGTGGCCGAGATCCACTACCAACACGGGAAGGAAAAAGTCGTGGAGCGCGGCACGCTGGGGCTGTTTTTTGAGGATCAGCCGGCGACGCAGACGGTGGCCGCCGTGGTCCCTGTGATCGATATCTCCATCGACGCCCACGGTCAGGTGGCCGCCGGCGCCCGCGCCCAGCGGTTTCATGCCGAGAAGGTGCTCGCGGCCGATACCGCCGTGCTGGCGCTGCGACCTGACGTCCAGCCCGGCATCACCTCTGTGGAGGTGGCCGCCAGAAAACCGAATGGCGGATCTGAGATTCTGCTCTTTGCCAGGGACCTTCCGATCGACTGGCCCACGCCTTACATTTTCAAGGCCCCGGTCGTCCTTCCCGCGGGCACCATCCTGGGCCTGACCGCGTACTACGCCAACGCCGGCACGGCGCCGATGGCGGCCGACGTTCGCCTCACGGCCAGCACGTATTCACCTCGTCGGCTCTTACGTTCGACCGCACGAAAGAGATAATATTGGTTATCGTTCGGAACGGATAAGCCTCCGGAGGCACCACATGTCTATGCGACGGGTACTCGGATGTTGGCTTGTCGTACTGCTGTCGGTCGTCACGGTCAGCGCGGCCAGTAGTGAACTGGCCGATGCGGCCATGAAGCGGAATACGGCGGCTGTGCGCTCGTTGCTGCAGCGGAAGTCAGACGTGAATGCCCCGCAGATTGATGGCACCACCGCGCTTCATTGGGCGGTGCGTTCGGACGACCTGGAAACCGCGGACATGCTGATCCGCGCCGGCGCCAATGTGTCGGCGGCCAACCGCGCAGGCGCAACACCGATGCAGCTCGCCGCGCTCAACGGCAACGGGGCGATGGTCGAAAAGCTTATTAAGGCTGGAGCCGACCCGAATGTCGCGCTGACCCAGTCTGGCGACACGGCGCTGATGATGGCGTCGCGCACCGGGAAGACCGACGCCATCAACGTGCTGTTGGACAACGGCGCGAAGGTCAACACGAAGGAGACCTGGGGCGGTACGACCGCCTTGATGTGGGCCGCTTCCGAGCGCCATTGGGCTGCGGTCAAGACGCTCATCGACCGCGGCGCGGACGTCAACTCCCGTTCCAATTTCGTACCCGCAGCCAACGGCCGCGGCTTTGAGGGACGGACGCCGGTGGCTCCCAAGGCTGGTCAAGCCGTGGAGGAGTTTGCCAGCGGCTGGTTGACGCCGTTGATGTTTGCGGCGCGGGAAGGCGACGTCGACTCGGCGCGGCTTCTGGTGGCGGCCGGAGCGGATGTGAATGCGATTGGCAGCGACGGGAAGGACGCGCTGGGCCTGGCGATCTTCAATGGCAATTACGAACTGGCATCGGTGTTAATCGACAACAAATCGAAAGTGAATCAGGCCGACACGCAAGGGTTTACGCCGCTCTTCTGGGCCGTGGATCGCCGCAATATGGAAACGGCCCCGAACTTCCCGTGGATGGTCACCACGGATCCTCTTCCGCTGATCAAGAAACTTCTGGAGGCCGGAGCGGATCCAAATGCCCTGGTCAATAACACCCCAAGAGCCCGCATGCGAGCCGGGTCGCCGCGGATCGTGTTTGCGACGGCACTGATGCGCGCGGCATTTTCCGGCGATCTCGAACTTGTCAAACTGCTGCTCGCGAAGGGCGCCAATCCTGCTGTTGTGTCCAAGGACAACGAGACAGTGCTCGAGGCAGCCGCGGCACTCGGGTTTATCCAGGGCTATAGCAAGGGGAAGCCGGCCGCCGAAAGGCTGGAGGTTATCAAACTGCTCGTGGACCTCGGAGCCGACGTGAATGCGGCGGACGATTACGGTATTACGCCGCTGATGGTCGCGGGGAACATGGGAGAGGTCTCCATCATCCAGTTCCTGGTTGACCGTGGCGCCGACCTGGGGGCGTATGACCTGGGTAAAAAGAATGACGGCGCGTTCGGGGCCAGCGTCGAGCCGCTGATGCCGGTCGATTATGCGATCGGCGTCGGAACGTTCGTGCCGAACAACGCGACCATCTTCCACAAGGACGCGACAGACCTGATGACCCGGCTCATGAAGGAGAAGGGCATCAAACACACCACGTCAGAATGCACGTTGAGAGGATTCACGTGTGCCCAGGCCAACGTCGATCCCAAGGTCGCGACGCCGGCCGAGATAGCAAAGATGAGAGCTATCCAACTCGGACACCAGGTGGACGGCATCACTGGCGGTCTTGAAGTGAAGGATCAGAAGTAAGAAACGCTAGCGCTTGACGTTCTGGAGGATCGCTGGCGTCGCGGCGTCAGTATCCAGGGCGACGGTCCTGGCGTCACTATCCACAACGACTTTCGTCGTGAGAGACGCTTTCCCTTCGCCCAACCCCTTCGAGTCCAGCCGTATCTCGATAAGCGTGAACTCGTAGTCCGTGACAGCTGTGGCCGCCACCGGTTTCCATTTCGTTGTATAGGCCCCGAGGACGCGATCCGTCGCGAGGATGATGCGTTCGCCCCCATCCGGCAAGGAGGAGTGGTAGGCGTACTTGATCGCGTAGCCCGTGATGTCGTTCGTCCAGATGTATCCGAGAGTGGGCGCCCTGCCGAGTGCGGCGGTCAAGGCCGCCACCGGATTGGCCGCGGCGCCAGCATCGCCGCCTCGTCGTCCCCGCCCTGCGCCGCCGCGGCCTGCGCGTCCTGCGCCGCCGCCAGCTCCCCGCGCTGCACCGCCCCGACCTCCACGCGCCGCACCGCCGCGGTCGCCCGCCGCCGCTGACGGACTCGCGGCAGCTCCGGCGGTCAGGTCCCCAGCCGCCCCGGCCGGAGGAGCGACCGGCGCAGCCGGAGTGAGTGCGGCGACAACTGGAGTGCGTTCCTCGTCAGTGGACCACCGGAGAATCCGTATTTTGACCGGAGTGCCGGATTCGCCGACGTTCGCGGAGGTCGCCGTGAGGTTGATCTCGCCTGTTGTCGTGGTCGGCTTCTGCGCCTGCGCAAACGCGACTGACAACCCGAAAATGACTACGAGGCCCACCTCCGCCCAGAGGCTTCGGCGCGGCAAGCCGAGGATGCGTGAAATCATTGATTGGGGTTCGTGCCCTTTACCCGCCCTAACCACTCGACCAGGCGTTCCAGCTCCTCGTCCGTCAGCTTCGCGCCCCGTTGTCTCATGTCGAGCGTGACCACTCGCCACCGATCGGGGCTATACCTCGCGTCATTGAATCGATCCCTGTCATGACACGACGTGCACGCCGTGCCGAGAAGTGTCTGGGCTTCAGGATCACTGAAGAATGTCGTGATCTCAGGGGGGACGTACGATCGCGGGAATGGTCTCGAATCCGGGCCGAATTTGGCCACAACCCAGTCGAGGAGCAGATCCCGGTCTTTGTCTGGAATAGGAACTTTCAGGTCTTTATGCTTGCTCTCGATGAGCGCGTTCCATCCGGCTCTGTCGAGGGCGTTGTACGCGTAATCATCGATACCGTGGCATGAGGTGCAGTTCTTGAATATGACCTGCCTCACCGGACCCTTCGGCGGCTCCACCTGCGGTCGCGTTGGCTTTCCACCAAATTGCGCGGCGACCGGCACCACCGAGGCGGCCGCGATCACGGCAACGACCGACCACCGTGCAACGTGTCCACGTCCCCATTTCATCGGCAGTTCTCCTTACAACGCGTCGCGAACTTGGGATGTAGGGCGGGGCTTATCAGCCCCGCCGGAAGCCGGGCCTGATAAGGCCCGGCCTACGTACAGTAAACACACTTACGCGATTTCGAGATGCGGAAGCGCTCCGGTGCTCGAGCCGATCTTTTCCTGCTCAATGCCGTACAGGTGCAGGATGCTCAAGAGCAGATTAGACGTCCGCTGCGTGTTGTCCGGGAACACGATATGACGATTTCCCTTGAACGTCCCGTCAATGCCACCGACCAGGATCACCGGCACTTTCTCGTGCGCGTGCCGATGCGAATTGCCCATG
>JBGPKK010000156.1:0-10766 GCA_041485905.1 Vicinamibacteria bacterium | reverse complement strand
GAAGCTGAGAAGCAGCGCCAGCCACATCGTCGCGACCGGCTCGTCTGGCGGCGACGCCAGCAGGGCCGCCGTGCCGCGCACGCCAGCAATCATCACCGGAACCGTGATCGGATACAACAGGATCGGCAACAGCACGTCGCGCGTGCGGGCACGCACGAGCATCGCGGCGAAGAGCGTCCCCACGGCACAGAATCCGACGGTCCCGGTCAGCAGCAAGCCGACAAGCAGCAACGGCCGGGCGAAGAGCGCGGCCGAAAACATCAGCGCGACGAGCGGCACCAGCAGCAGCTCGGCGAGACAGAGCAGCAGCACAACACCCAGAAGCTTCCCGAGATATATCGCGGGCCGCGCGGCCGGCGCCAGAAGCAGCGCCTTGAGCGTGTCACCGAACCGCTCGCGCTCGAACGTGCGGCCGAGCGCCAGCGTGCCTGCAAACGCAATGGCGATCCATAAGATGCCCGCCGCGACATCCTCGACCGCGCGGCCTTCTTTGACGAATGCAAACGAAAAGACGAGGATGCACGACACCGCGAAGAACAGCGTCGTATACAGAAGCTCGCGGCTCTTCAGCTCGATGGCCACGTCCTTCCGCAGGATGAGCAGCGCGACCTTCAGGAACATCAGGCCCCGCCGATGAGCGAACGATAGCGCGCGCGGAGACCAGTACCAGCGGCTTGGTCCGCGATGAGCCGGCCCTCGCGCATCAGCAGGACGCGTGTCACCAGGCCATCGGCCAGATCGAGGTCGTGTGTCGCCAGCAGAACGATCGCCCCTTCGGAAGCGATTCGCCTGACGCGATCCGCGGCCATCCCGACGGCGCGGTCGTCGAGACCGGTGAAGGGTTCGTCCAGCAGCACGAGGCGCGGGCCGTGGAGCAACGCACGCTCGAGCGCGAGCCGCTGACGCATCCCGCGCGAGTAGCCGGACACATCCTCATCGGCCCGCTCGATCAGATCCGCGGCCTGGAGCGCGGCATTGACGCGGTCGCCGGCGTCGAGACCGTACAGCCGCGCGAAGAACGCGAGGTTCTGACGCGCCGACAACTCGGGATAGAGATGAAGCTCGTGGGCGAGAAGGCCAATCCGGCCGCGGAGGGCGGGGCCGTAACTGCGAGCGTCGCCATCGCCGTACCGAACGTTTCCGGTGCCGGCCGCCATGAGCGTCGCCGCAATACTGATCAGCGTCGACTTGCCGGCGCCATTCGGTCCGAGCAGTCCGACAATGTCGCCGCGGCGCGCCGAGAAACTGACGTGGGAAACGGCCCGTCGCCGGCCGAAATGCCGGGTGACGTCGACCAGTGAGACCTGGTCGAAATCGACGGCGTGTGTTCGTGGAGGCATTTAGGCTGCGCGATCGACAGGCTCGGGGCCGTGGTCGTCGCTGTCGAGCGCGCCGTAGATGTGTTCGAGGGCGGTGACGATCTCCTCGCGCCTGGACCCGTAGCGTGTCGCGCCGACCTTGCCGCTGCGGCTGTCGTGCTCCAGTTTCACGAGATCGTTGAACAGCTTGTCCCGTCGTGAGGCGAGACGTTTGCGCTCGGCGGCGAGCGACCCGGTGTCGTCGGGCCGCCGGCACATCCACACGCCGACGACGACGATGATGCCGGCGAGCGAGAGCGCGATCACCCGCGGCAGCGGGCTGTGATGCGGCAGGTTGTCGAGCGTGAACTGGATCTGCTGCCCGGCGGCGACCGATCCTCCAGTGCCGGCGATGTACGCGTCGCCGGACGCCGTCATCTCCTGCTGGGTGGCGATTTGAGGCGATGCGAGCGTCGTCTCGCCCACTTTCTTGACGACGATGGCGAGTTGCTCGAGCATGGCTGGAAAACGCTGCGTAATCTGCACCGAGGCGTCTCCCGCCGACAGCACCGCGCCGACCTGGACCAGCGTCCGCCCTGGCGCAAACGGACCCTTCACCGTGACGCGTCCGTCTTTCACGCTCGCATTCGGAGACGACCCCTCGAGAATGGCCGTCCCGGTCGCTCCTTTCGGCATGTCGAACGTGAAGTCGGTCGGCGGGTTCACCGGGACGCGCGCGTTGTTCGCGATATCGAGCAGGTAGTAGATCTCGAGCGACTCATCCCCTGGCTGGACGATGATGCGCGTTTGCCCGCCGATGACGACCTGGCCGGAAATCGCAGCGGCCCCCGGTTCAGTGGCCGGCCCCTTGGATGTGTCCGTCGCGACGAGCAGCAGGCGTATCCCGCCCTGCGTGGGCGCCGAAAACTCTTCCGACTCGAGACGCTCGCCGTCGACGACGGCCACGGCTTTTAGCCGCGCGCCAAACGGAAGGCTGCTGAACTCTGCGCGCCCCGCTTCGTCTGTCTTCGCCGTCCGTACCTGCGATCCGACGTGAAGCTCCACAGGGAAATTCTGAATATTGTTCGAGAGCTCGCCGCGAATGAGTCGGACCGAGACGGTGCCGTTCGGAAGATCCGTGACCGGACGCGGTATGCCGGACATCTGCTTGGGGTCCGGCATCTGGACCTGTGCTCGCGCCACCGCGGGGAAAACACAAAGGACACCAAGGACACAAACGCAAATACCCGTCAGCTTTTCACAACGAATTCCTAGACGCATTGAACCTTCGTGTCCTTTGTGTCCCTTGTGTTGATCAAGCGTTGCTTAAAGCTTGTTGCCGCAATTCTTGCAGTAGCGCGCATCGGCCTCATTGTCCGTCGCGCACGACGTACAGGCGCGGGCCGTCGTCGCTGGCGCAGGCGCATTGCCGATCCGCTTCGCCAGGTCGCGTTCGATCTGTTCGCGATATCCGGTGCCGGCGTCCAACTGACGCATCAGGCGGGACGCACGGGCTCGCAGCCGGCCGGACATGTCGCGCCAGTCGGTATCGGACAACTTCCCCATCGCGCGATCGAATTCGAGCTCTTTAATGGATCGGAGCGCCAGCATTTTCTCGCGCTCGAGCGCGACCCTGGTCCGCTGCCCGATCATCGAGGTCCGATCGTCTTCCGGAGTCACCAGCGGACGCAGGGTTCGGAGCACCGCCAGACCGACGAGCGCGGTGGCTCCCATGAGCACCGTCAACAGCACGACGGCGGTGATCCCCTGTCCGCGGCTGGCAAAGAGCGCCGCCGTCGAGCAGCCCAGAGCGGCGAGCACGAAGAACTGCCAGGGGTGGAGAGTGTTGTCGGCTCGTTGGTCCGCCTTGAGGCGGATCGTGTCAGTCGAGGTTTCTGAGCTCATCGTCGAGCCGTTCCTCGAGAGCGGGGTCTGGCGGGGCCGATACCGGCGCGGTCTCGACGTCACCGTCTCTTCGCGACCACCGTTTCGCGGTCACGCCCACGAGGACGAGGCCCGTGGCGCCGGCCAGATACGGGAACAGCCATGCGAGGCGGTTGAACCCTTTGTCGATGGGCGCGCCGAGAAAATACTGACCACCGTACAGCGCGATGAAGTGCGAAATCATCTCGTCGTGGGTCTTTCCCAGATCGATTTGCGACCGCAGCTCGCCGCGCATCTGTTGGGCCACCGAGCAGGGGCACTTGGTCAGCGGTTCGTGCTCGCACCCGTTACAGATGCACGCCATCTCTTGCCGCATCTGTTGTTCGAGCGCGTTGCGAGGCTTCAAGATCGCCGCTTCCCCGTTGTCGCCGACGACGTGCTGCGCCGAGAGCGACGCCGACGACAGCAGCAGCGCGAGCAGCAGCGCGACGGTCGTCGCGGCGGGACTGGCGGCCGCTTCCGGCAGCTTGGCGAGCGCAAACGCGTAGCTCCGCTCCGGCAGCAGCGCGATGCCCGTTCCGAGCGCCATGATCCCGAAGCCGAACCAGATCCAGTCCACCAGCGGATTGATGTTGATCTGCAGACTGGCGGTCTGCGTTTTGAGATCGCTCGGCTGGAAGGCGAGCACGATGTAGAGATCCTCCGCGAACGTGCGCCGGATCGCCACCTCGGTGGTCGGTTCCTCTTCATGCTTCCGGTAGAACCACTTCGCCGGGTACACGGTGTCCAGCTGCTTGCCGTCCCGGAACACGGTGATGTAGCCGGTGACCATCTGCTTCTGGCCGTCGTCGCTGATTTTCACGCCGTCGTTACGCAGCGTGTAATGGCCGACACTGACCTGCTGCCCCAGATTCAGCTGCAGGATCTGCTCGCGCTTGAAGCCGTTCCCGGCGAAGCCGAGAAACATCAGCATGATCCCGAGATGGACGATGTAGCCGCCGTACCGGCGCTTGTTGCGGCCCACGAGGCCGATCAGCGCCGTCAGGAAATCGGTGCCCGTGGCGCCGCGGCGAATGTTGGTGCCGCGCCAGAACTCCTGGACGATGGTGCCCGTGACGAACGCCGAGAGCGCGAAGCACAGGCCCGACGACCACACACGCACACCCAGCGCCGCCAGCGCCACCGTCGTCACCACCGCCGAAAGCGTCGGCCACAGAAACTGGTCGCGGAGGTTGATCAGCGTCGCCTTGCGCCACGCGAGCAGCGGGCCGAAGCCGGTCAGGAACAACATGAACAGACCAATCGGCAGCATCCACCGATTGAAGAACGTGGGACCGACGGTGAGCCGCTCGCCTCTGATGGCATGGCTGAGCGTGGGAAACATCGTCGCGAACAGCACGAACAGCGCCGAGAACAGCAGAATCCAGTTGTTCACCAGGAACGCCGCCTCGCGCGACACCCACGAGTCGAGCTCGTTGCGCGAGCGAAGCAGTGGCAGCCTGTAAATAACGAACCCGAAGCTGAAGACGAGAATCACCGCCATGAACCCGGTGAACAACCAGGCCAGAATCGGATCCTCGCCGAACGCGTGCACCGACTGCACGACCCCCGAGCGCGTCATGAACGTGCCGAAGATGGTGAGGAAGAAGGTCATGATCACGAGCGTGACGTTCCAGATGCGCAGCATGCTGCGCCGCTCTTGAACGATGACCGAGTGCAGGAACGCAGTCGCCGTGAACCACGGCAGCAGGCCGGCGTTCTCGACCGGATCCCAACCCCAGTAGCCGCCCCAGCCCAGCTCTTCGTACGCCCAGATCATCCCCAGCGTCAGCCCGAACGACAGGAACAGCCAGCTGAACATCGTCCAGCGGCGGACGGCGCGCAGCCACGAGTCGTCGAGCTGACCGGTGATGAGCGCGGCCATGCCGAACGCAAACGGAATGGTCATGCCGACGAAGCCCGTATAGAGCGACGGCGGATGAATCGCCATGTAGAAGTTCTGCAGCAGCGGATTCAGCCCGCGGCCGTCGGTCGGCGCCGTGGTGACGAACGTCGTGAACGGGTTCCTGTGCACGACCATCAGGTACAGAAAGAACATCTGCACCGTCGAGATGACCGCGACGACGTACGGGATGAGCTCGCGGTGCCGCTCGCGGTTCACGTAGACCGCGATGGATCCGAAGATCGACAGCAGGAAAACCCAGAACATGATCGACCCGTCCAGGCCGCCCCAGTACGACGTGATCTTGTAGAAGAGCGGCTGGACGCTGTCGGAATAGTGCTGGACGTACTTAATCGAATAGTCCTCGCTGAGGAAGGCGTTGATGATGACCGCCGAGGCGACCGTCATCAGGGCGGCCACGAGATAGAACGCGCCGACGCCGCTCTCAACCAGCCGTCGGGAGCCGCGCCGCGCGCCGGCCACCGAAATGACCGCGGAGTACGCGCAGACGACGAACGTGGCAAGAAGAAGAAACGTTCCCAGTGAAGCCATCAGGATCCTGCTGTCGCCGGTTTGCCAGCCGATTCATACGACGGCTTACTGGCCGCTTCATACTTCGACGGACACTTCGCCACGACGCCGTTCTGTCTGACGTGGAAACCGTCCGGAGCGAGTTGCCCCTGCAGCACGACCTCCGCTTCGTCCTTGAACGTGTCGGGCACGATGCCGGTGTACGACGCTTCGACGATTCCGCCCGATTCGGTCGCGCGAGTGGGATTGTTCTGCACCTTGAACCGATATTCGAGAGAATCGCGTTTGCGGTAAATCGAGCCGGGCACTACGTAGCCCTTCAACTGGAGCGCTTTGCCTTCCCACGTCTGCCGTTGGGGCAGCACCTCGTCCACGTTCTTGAAGTACTCGGTCCCTTCTCGCAGCGTGGACCAGAGCAGCGCTGTAAAAGCGAGCACGAGGACGGCACTTGTCGCGCCTATCTTGATATATCGATGTGTCATAAGGACTTCCGGGAAAGGATCTCGGAACAGGATAACACAACGAACGAGCCTGACGCCGGACCCTGTTAAGTCCGGCCTCCGTACGTAGGGCGGACCTTATCAGGCCCGCCATTTGGTCCGCCGTAATTCCTCAAAAAGCTCGAAAACGCACGCGATCGGCAGTCCGACGACGTTCGAATAGGAGCCCTCAATGCGCGGGATAAACCGCGACGCCAGTCCCTGAATGGCATACGCGCCGGCTTTGTCGCGTCCTTCCCCGCTCGCGACATACCAGGACAGGTCGGCGTCACTCAAGGCCGTGCAATACACGGCTGTGATGTCAACGCGCCCAAGCTCGACCTCGCCCCGCCGGAGGCTGACGCCGGTCATCACCTCGTGGCGGCGCCCCGACAACCGCCGCAGCATCCGTTCGCCATCCGCATCGTCGGCTGGCTTGCCGAGAATTTCCTCATCGATGACGACGGCCGTATCGGCGCCGATGACGACAATTTCCTCCGGGTCGTGTCCGGCTTTTTCTTCCCGGTCGGGTCCGGCTTTAGCCGGACCCGTGAGAATCTCCAACGCGCGCGACGCCTTCTCCAGGGCGAGCCGTCGCACGTATGCGCCGGCGGATTCGCCGGGCCTGACCGTTTCGTCGACATCGACGGCCACGGCGTCGAACGCAAAGCCCGCGGCGCGCAGGAGCTCTGCGCGTCGCGGCGACGCGGAAGCGAGAACGAGCTGCATGGTAGAATTGTGAATTATTCCCCCCCATGCGTCCACTCACGCACGCACTGCCCGGAGCCCTCGCTGAGCTGCTGCGCGGCATGCCGCTGTCGGACGGCAAAGTCGATTTCGCCTGGCGCGTGGCGGTCGGCACGAAGTTCGAGCGCGTCTCGTCGGCGCGACTCGAGGGTCGTGTGCTGATCGTCGACGCGACCGATCATCGCTGGGCCCGCGAGATCACGCGCTCCTCAGGCATGATTCTCGCGCGGCTGCAGACGCTGCTTGGCGCGGCCGCGGTCAACCGCATCGTCGTCAAAGAACGCTGAACGCGTCCCTGCCATGCGCGAAGCCGTCATCGTCAGCGCAGTTCGCACGCCGACGGGAAAATTTCTGGGCGCCCTGAAAGACTTCACGGCCCCGCAGCTCGGCGCGCTCGCCGTTGCAGAAGCGGTGCGCCGCGCGCGCGTGGACCCTGGCGTCGTCGACGAATGCATTATGGGCAACGTGGTCAGCGCGGGAACCGGACAGAATCCTGCGCGTCAGGCGGCGCTTCGCGGCGGACTTCCCGATCATGTCGCCGCACTGACCATCAACAAAGTATGCGGCTCTGGCCTGAAGGCCGTCATGCTCGCGGCGCAGGGCATCGCCACCGGCGACGTCGACATCGTCGTCGCGGGCGGCATGGAGTCCATGAGCAACTGCCCGTACCTGCTGCCTCGCGTCCGAGAGGGACTGCGACTCGGACACGGCGAGGTGATCGATTCGATGATCAACGACGGGCTGTGGTGCTCGTTCGAGCAGTGCCACATGGGCAATGCCGCCGAAACCGTCGCCGACCGCTACAACGTGGCGCGCGACGCGCAGGATGCCTACGCGGCGCGCAGTCATCACAAAGCCGCGGCGGCGACCGAAGCCGGCGACTTCAACGAGGAGATCCTACCGATCTCGGTCCCGCAGAAGAACGGCCCGCCGCGCATCTTCGACCGCGACGAGTCGATCCGTCCCGAGACGAGCGTCGATGCGCTTGCCCAGCTGAAGCCGGCGTTTAGAAAAGACGGCTCCGTGACGGCCGGGAACGCGCCGGCGGTGAACGACGGCGCTGCGGCGCTCGTGGTGATGGCCGCCGATCGGGCCAAAGGACTCGGGATCGCGCCCCTGGCGCGCATTGTGGGTCAGGCGACGAGTGGGCTGCCGCCGAAGCTCGTCTTAATGACACCTGTTGAAGCCGTCCAGCGCCTCGCGCAAAAGGTTGGCTGGGACCTGAAGGACGTCGACCTCTTCGAGCTGAACGAAGCGTTCGCCGTGCAGGCCGTGGCGGTGATCGACGAGCTCGGCATCGATCCCGACAAGGTGAACGTGCACGGCGGCGCCGTCGCGCTCGGCCACGCGATCGGCTCGAGCGGCGCGCGAATCCTGACGACGCTCCTGTACGCGCTGAAACGACGCGGGCTGAAACGGGGCATCGCGACGCTCTGTCTCGGCGGCGGCAACGGCGTGGCGCTCGCGGTCGAACGGATCTGAATGATCAAAACCGTCGGCGTGATTGGCGCGGGCACGATGGGCCACGGCATCGCTCAGGTGTTCGCTCAGGCCGGATTTTCCGTGCAGCTCGTCGATGTCGCACAGAGGATGCTCGATCGGGCTCAGGCCGCCATCGGCAGAAGCCTTGGAAAATTCGTCGAGAAAGGCACGCTGACCGCTGCCGCCCGCGACGCGGCACTGGGCCGGCTCTCGATGACGACGTCGCTCGACCTCATGACGACCGCCGATTACGTCGTCGAGGCGATTGCCGAAGTGTCCGACGCGAAACGCGCGTTGTTCACGAGGCTTGATGCCATCGTCAAGCCCGAGACGATCCTCGCGTCGAACACCTCGTCGATTTCCATCACGACGCTCGCCGCCGCGACCACACGTCCCGATCGCGTGCTCGGCATGCACTTCATGAATCCGGTCCCGCTGATGCCGCTCGTCGAGCTCATCCGCGGCCAGGGCACGTCAGCCGAATCGATGCGAATCGCGTCCGAGTTGTGCACCAAGCTCGGCAAGACTGCCGTTGAAGCCGCGGATTACCCGGGCTTCATCGCTAACCGCATTCTGATGCCGATGATCAACGAGGCGATCTACGCCGTGATGGAGGGTGTGGGCACGCCGGCAGCGATCGACACGGTGATGAAGGTCGGCATGAATCACCCGATGGGTCCGTTGACCCTCGCCGACTTCATCGGCCTCGACGTCTGCCTGGCGATTCTGAACGTCCTGCACGACGGCCTGGGCGGTCCGAAGTACCAGCCCTGTCCCCTATTGCGGCGGATGGTGGCCGGGGGCCTTCTCGGTCGCAAGTCGGGCCAGGGCTTTTACACGTACTAGCCACAGCGCCGCTAGCACCGGCAGCATGACGGCCGCCTCGTACGCCGTCGCGAACAGATTGATGCGAAGCGCCGCCGGCGAAAAGAATTCGCGGCGTTCGGTCTGCGGGAACAGGTCCAGACCTGAGATGTACCAGTGATCGCTGAACGGCCACAATGCCTGCAGACCGTACGGCATTCTCGTATCGACGCCCAGCCAGTCGAGCAGAAGATGCGAGCCGTAGGCGGCCGCGCACATCAACGTGACCCGCGCAACACTTTGAACTTTGAACTTTGAACTTTGAACTTTCCTCGTGACCCACCCTGTCACACCGATCGCGAGAATAGATACAACAAGGATGGCGCCGACGCTGTGCGTGATGGATCGGTGACGAGAGAGCACGAGATCCAGATCGGGCAGCGCGCCCAGCGCGGCGCAGAGCAGGGTCAGACCGCCGCCCGCGCGGGCGAAAAAAGAGGCGGAGGGACCGGCCGTGCGCCAGCCACGGCGGCCGGGGACCAGGTCCGCAGTCCATGCGGCCGCCACTCCGGCCAACGCATGACCTACGGGACCGGGCATGTGCGTTTGTACCATCAGTCGGCGGATGTCGAGTGGCAGAATGTGCGATCCGCGGCCTGAGAGGCGAAAGTGGCATAGTCTGTAAGTATATGAAGGAAGCGTATTTATTGTTTTGTCTTCACGTTTTTGCGCTTGACTTTCGCTCGGCACGAACTTAGAATACCCCCGCTACCACAAGGAGCACCTATGCCCGTTGAACGAGACGAACGTCAGGAACGCGAGCGCATCAAAGCGGTGGATCTCGCCGTGGGGCAGATCGAAAAGCAGTTCGGCAAAGGGTCGATCATGCGACTGGGCGGCAAAGGCCCCGTGCAGCCGATCGACGCGATTTCCACGGGCGCCATCAGCATCGACTACGCGCTAGGCGTCGGCGGCGTCCCGTGTGGCCGCGTTGTCGAAATCTTCGGCCCGGAATCGTCCGGCAAGACGACGCTGGCGCTGCAGGTGATTGCCGAGGCACAGAAGACCGGGGGCATGGCCGCCTTCGTCGATGCCGAGCACGCGCTCGATGCGGCGTACGCACAGAAGCTCGGCGTCGACATCGACAACCTGCTGGTCTCGCAGCCCGACAACGGCGAGCAGGCGCTCGAAATCGTCGAGGTCCTCATCCGATCGGGCGGCGTCGACGTCGTGGTCGTCGACTCGGTGGCCGCGCTCGTGCCGAAGGCGGAAATCGAAGGCGAGATGGGCGACGCGCAGATGGGCCTGCAGGCGCGGCTGATGTCGCAGGCGCTCCGCAAGCTCACCGGCGCGGTGTCGAAGTCGAAGACCTGCCTCATCTTCATCAACCAGCTGCGCGAGAAAATCGGCGTCATGTTCGGCAATCCTGAAACGACGACGGGAGGGCGCGCGCTGAAGTTCTACGCATCTGTGCGGCTCGACATCCGGCGCATTGCGCCGATCAAGGACGGCGATCAGGTCGTCGGCGGGCGCACGCGCGTCAAGGTCGTGAAGAACAAGGTGGCGCCGCCGTTCCGTGAAGCCGAGTTCGACGTCATG
>JBGPKK010000155.1:0-10810 GCA_041485905.1 Vicinamibacteria bacterium | reverse complement strand
GGTAAGGGCAAAGGCCGGCAAGGGCAGTAGCACTCTCGGTCGGGGAAGAGCCGCTCTTCCCCGGTTTCTCCGCTGCGATGACGCGCCTGGCGCTCAAACCTTCGGCTCTGCTCTGCCCTTCTGACGACGGCTATCTTGTTTACGATATGGACGCCGGGCGTCTCCATCGCCTGAACCCCGCCGCCAGCCTGCTGATTGAGCTCTGCGACGGCACTCGAGACCTCGATCAGATCCGCAACATTCTTCATCCCCTCTTGGGCGACGCGGGCTGGGATACCTGCCGCAGCTGGCTCGATCGCGCCGTCGAGGACGGCTGGCTTGCGTCCGCCGTCGAAACCGTGGACTCCCCACCCATCTCCGCCGACGCGCTCGCTGCGCTGGCCGGCAGACTCCTCGATCGGGATCAAGTCCTGGCGGCCTTCATCTGCCAACAGCGTGCAGCCGAGATCTCCCCCGATGATCCCCACATCTGGTACGGCCTCGGCGAGTTGGCGCACATCGTCGGTCGTCGCGACGAGGCGCGATCGGCATACCAGCGGTATTTCGAGCGGCATCCGGAGGATGCGGAGATCGAACACCTCTTGCTCGCGCTCGGCGACGCCGCCCCTCCCGAGCGCGTGTCCGACCGGTGCATCGAGCAGCTCTATTCGAGGTTCGCGGGTTTTTATGACGAGAGCATGTCAAACGATCTCGATTATCGGGCGCCCGCGTTGCTGGACGAAGCCGTCACGGCCGCACTGCGCGATCGGCGCGAGCTGGACGTGCTCGACTTGGGTTGCGGGACCGGACTGAGCGGGCAGGCGCTGCGCTTGAAAGCGCGCCGACTCGTCGGTGTCGATCTGTCGCCGACGATGGTCGAACGTGCGCGTGCGCGTGAGGTGTACGACGTGCTGCACGTTGCCGAAATCACGTCGTTTCTCGCGGCCAGCCCAGACTTCCGGTTCGATCTGATTGCGGCGTGCGACGCGCTCATCTATTTCGGCGACTTGAGGCAGGTCTTGGTGCCGGCGGCGTCCCGGGTCGCGCCAGACGGCGTCGTGGCGTTCACCGTAGAGCGCGGTGACGTGTACCCGTTTGCGCTGAGCGATTCCGGGCGCTTCACGCACCATCGCGATCACGTGGTCGAAGTCGCCGCGGCAGCGGGCTTCTCCATCGTCGGCCTCGAGGACGCGGTCCTGCGGTACGAGTACGGAAATCCCGTCCGAGGGCTCGTCGCGATCTTTCGGAGGCTGGAGACTGGGGACTAGCCTCTGGCGGCCAGCGTCCACCCGCCATCGCCGTGTTGGAACTTCCTCACCGAGGCTTCGAGGAACGTCTGCCTTGTGTCGTCCCACGACCGGTGCATCACGGTAATGTGCGGCCGATCCACCCGAACGACATTGAAGGAGTTCGCCTCGCCTCTGTGGCGAGTCGAGATCGTCCCTGCCTGCACGACCAGCGCGCTATGCCCGGCAATCTTGTAGCGCTCCGCCGTGTGACCGATGTGCCTGACGTGGAGGTGACCGGCGAGGAACAGGTCGGCGCCAACCGACGCGAGCTGGGCCATCGCCATTCGCGCACGGCCGACGAGATGCCGGGAATCGTAGTCGTCGGGTAGATCGAAGGGATGATGCGTCACGATGATCTTGATCAGGTGGGGCGGCACGTCCCGCAGGCGGTCGGCGGCTCTTCGGACCTGCTCCTGGTTCAACCGGCCGCGGTCGAAGGTGAGCGATCGAGCGCTGTTCAGACCCAGCACCACCATCTCTTCATCCATGAATATCGGTTCCAGCTCCTCGGTAACGAGCTCTCGATAGCGGTTGAGAGGCCTCAGAAAACGCCTGACGAAGTCGTAGAGGGGCACGTCGTGATTGCCGGGAACGACCAGCCGGGGCACGTCGAGCGACTGCAGAAAGTCGCGCGCAGCCGCGAACTCACGCCGGCGAGCGCGCTGGGTAAGGTCGCCTGACACGACCACCAGATCCGGAACGAGCTCGTTGATCGCCACGACCAACGGGGCAATAACCCGCCGATCGAGCCTGCCGAAATGAAGATCCGAAAGGTGGACGATCGTCCGCATCGGCCTGGTCTCAGCTGGCGGGCACGACAACCGCGAGCGCCCGCGGCCGAATACGGTACCGCAACGGTGTGATCATGACGGTCACCTCGCCGTCCAACGCGACGCGCAGCCGGCGTTTGTGGAGTATGCCGACCTGCAACTCCGCCGCCCCGAACGATTCGAGCGTGCCGTGCGCCTTCGCGCGTCCCATCAACGCCAGCGCCATCAGCTTCGGCAGCTCACGCGCGCGGACGCGCGGCGCCAGGTAGGCGAACAGCCGGCCGCCGTCCAGCCTCGCACGAGCGCCAAGACCGATGCCGTCGATCTGATATTCGTTGTTGCCGACGACCAGGAACGGCGTCCGGGCGATCTCGGTCGAGTCTCCCGCTTCGATCCGCACGACCACGCCGCGATACTGTCGCAGAATCTTCGCCGTCGCCACCGCAAACGCAGTCCACTTCCGGTGACCCTGACGGCGAAGCGCCTCCCGTTCGACGACGATGTCGGGATAGACGCCGATCGAGGAGTTGTTCACGAAGATCCGACCATTCACCTCTCCCACGTCGACGCTGATCGCACGGGCAGCCGCGATGGTCTGGACCGCCTGTCCGAGATTGAGCGGGATGCCAAGATCCTTGGCGAAATGATTGAGCGTGCCGAGGGGTAGTATGCCAAGCGGCGTGCTCGTTCCAACCAGGGCTGATGCCACGGCACTGACGGTGCCATCGCCGCCCGCTGCCACGACGACGTCTGCCGTGGCGACGCCAATCGCCGCTGCGGCATCAGGGGGAGATCCGAGGGAAACGATGCGCGCCGGCAGGCGCGCTGCACGAAACAGCTCGGCCAGTTCGGCAGGCAGGCCGTCGGGCCCCTTCGTGCCGGCCGCGGGATTGTAAAGGACCGTGATCACAGTGGAGTGCAAATTGTGAACCGGATCGGCTTGCTGAAGTGCCACGAAGGCACGAAATCACGAAAAACAGTTAAAAAGGGACGGTTGGAATCAGCCAACTCCGATAGGACACCGACATGACCACCGGCCTCGTCTCCGACATTCAGGATTTGATCAGGTCCGCCGACTTCGCGAAGGTGCGGGAACGCTTCATCAGTATGAGGCCGACCGAAATCGCGTCGGCCATCCTGGATCTCGAACCCAATGAGCAGGTCCTCGCGTTCAGAGTGTTGCCGCGCAAGCTCGCCGCCGAAGTGTTCGAGTACCTCCATCCGGCAGCGCAAGGGGTGCTCGTGAAAACGATGGGCCAGGAAGATGTCGCAGCCCTTCTCAATCACATGGCGCCAGACGACCGGACGCTCCTGTTCGGCGAGCTGCCGGCGAACGTCACCAAGCACCTGCTTTCGCTGCTGACGCCAGAGGAACGCGCGGAAGCAGTCACCCTTCTCGGCTACGCGCCGGGAACGATCGGCCGTCTCATGACGCCCCACTACATCGCGGTCCGTGAAGACTGGTCGGTCCAGCAGGTGATGGACTTCGTTCGCGAGCATGGACAGGACAGCGAGACACTGAACGTGATTTACGTCATCGACGACACAGGCTGCCTCATCGACGACATCCGCATGCGGGAATTCCTGGTCGTTCCGCTGACCAAGCGCGTATCGGACCTGATGGACCGCCGATACGTCGCGCTCAAAGCGACGGACGACCAGGAGGCAGCCGTCGCAGTGTTCAGAAAAGAAGATCGAACGGCGCTTCCCGTGACCGACACGGCCGGCATTTTGATCGGCATCGTCACGGTTGACGATGTGTTGGATATCGCCGAGCAGGCGGCGACGCGCGACATGCAGCGCGTTGGCGGTTCGGAGGCCCTCGACGAACCGTATATGGATATCGCTCTCGGCCGTATGGTGAAAAAGCGGGCCGGGTGGCTGGTGGTCCTGTTCCTCGGCGAAATGCTGACCGCGACGGCGATGGGATTTTTCGAAAAAGAGATCGAGCGCGCGGTCGTTCTTGCGCTGTTTGTGCCGCTCATCATCTCGAGCGGTGGAAATTCCGGGTCGCAAGCCTCGACGCTCGTGATTCGTGCCATGGCGGTCGGCGAGTTGCGGCTCAAAGACTGGTGGCGGGTTGTGCGTCGCGAGGCGGTATCCGGCGTGCTGCTCGGATGCATTCTCGGGTTGATTGGCTTCCTGCGAATCAGCGTGTGGTCGCTCTTTTCGAGCATCTACGGGCCACACTGGCTTCTGGTCGCGACGACGGTCGGCCTGGCGCTCGTCGCCATCGTGCTGTGGGGCACACTGGTGGGTTCGATGCTGCCGCTCGTGCTGCGCCGCCTCGGCTTCGATCCCGCCACATCGTCGGCTCCGTTTGTGGCGACGCTCGTTGACGTCACGGGACTTGTGATTTACTTCTCCGTCGGCCTGGTGGTCCTCAGGGGTACACTGCTTTAAGGTGAGCAACACGTCAGTAGCAGCGGCGTCACACGACGATCACGATCGTTCCGGCCACGGCCACGCTCACTCGCACGTTCCGCCGAACGTGTCGGACAAGACGATGGGCGCCGCGATCGCGGTCACCATTGCGTTCGTGGCGGTCGAGGCCGTCTTCGGATGGTATGCGCACAGCCTCGCGCTTCTCTCCGACGCCGGACACAATCTGGCCGACGCTGCCGCGCTGACCTTCAGTTGGTACGCGCTCTGGATCGCGAACAAGCCGTCGCACCACGGGATGACCTTTGGTTACCACCGTGTCGGGGTATTGGCTGCCCTCGCCAACGCGGTGTCGCTCGTGGTGATTGCGCTCTTCATCGGATGGGAAGCGATCGCCCGATTGCGTCACCCGGGCGACGCCAACGGTGAAGTGATGATTGCCGTCGCTGCCGTTGCGATCGTCGTCAACGGCGCGATCGGTCTGTGGCTGCGCCGCGGGTCGGCGCAGAACATCAACGTCCGCAGCGCGTATCTCCACATGCTCGGCGATGCGGTGTCGGCATTCGGCGTCGTCGTCGCCGGGGTCCTGGTCGCCACGACCGACGCGCCGCTCGCCGATCCGATCGTGTCGCTGCTCATCGCGGGGCTGATTCTCTTCAGCAGCTACGGTGTCCTGAGCGAGAGCGCCACCGTGCTCCTCGAAGGCACACCGGCCGGGACCGACATGCCCGACGTCATCGCCGCGATCAAGAACGTGAGGGGCGTGCTCGACGTGCACGATCTGCATGTCTGGATGGTCGGTCCCGGCGTCGTCGCCTGCAGTTGTCACATCCTGGTGGCGGAACAAAGCGTCCGGGAGGGACAACAGGTCCTGCGCGCCGTCGTGCACGACATCGAACATCGCTTCAACATCACGCACACGACGGTCCAGGTGGAAGTCGAAGGCTGCGAGGCCAACGACATGTACTGCATGGGCCAGCGATCCGTGAGCCGCTCGCTCGAATCGTGATGAGGGGCTAAAGAGCTCCAGTGCGTATTTATCTGGCGTGCACGGTTCGCGGCGACCGCGGCGGCGTCGAGGCCGGACGCGCGATCTGCCAGCGGTTGCAGGCCCACGGTCATGAGGTGCTCACCACTCACTTGCTGGCCGACGATGTCGAGCATGTCGAATCGCAGCTCACGGAAGACGCCGTGTATCGCCGCGACCTCGACTGGCTGTCGAGCTGCGATGTGCTGGTGGCCGAAGCATCCGGTTCGAGCTACGGCGTCGGGTTCGAGGTCGGGTACGTCCTCGGCCGCGCGCACGGCACAGGACAGCAGGTAGTTCTGCTGTACGACATCGCGAGACGGCACGCGATCTCACGGCTCGTCACCGGAAACTGCGATGCGGCCTGCACCACTTTCGGGTATGGATCGATCGCCGAGCTCGTCGCATTCATCGACGGCCGATTTGGCGAGCCGCGGCGGTCTCTTGGTGTATAACGGTGCGCATCTCAAGCGCAAAACGCGCGTGGACAGGAGCGCGATGAAATCGACAATCATGAGGGTGCTCCGCTGGACCGTCGCTTTGATGCTGTTGGCCGCAACGGCGGGCCCGAGTTCGGCCGACGATAAACGACGGGATGAGGGCAAGAAACCGCTCGTCCTGGCGAGCCAGGGCAGCTTCTTTGTGGGCGGTGAGTCAAAGACTGTCAATGCCACGGGTCGCGGGGCGGGTCCGTTGACCGTTGGCGAGATCACCATCAACCAGATGTACGTGCAGTATCAGATTCCTCCCGCCGGTGATCAGCACGTGCCGGTCGTCATGGTGCACGGATGTTGCCTGAGCAGCAAGACCTGGGAAACGACGCCGGACGGGCGGATGGGTTGGAACGAATACTTCGTTCGGAAGAACCGCTCCGTATATCTGGCCGATCAGGTTTCGCGCGCCCGTTCGGGTTTCGATCCGACGACGATCAACGCAGTCAAGGCCGGCACTGTGCCACCCAGTCAGCTTCCAAACGTCCTTGCGGCCAGTCATCAGGTCGCATGGTCGGTGTTCCGCTTCGGTCCCAGCTTCAACGTGCCGTTTCCCGACGGGCAGTTTCCAGTGGAGGCCGTTGAGGAGCTCTATAAGCAAATGATCCCGGACCTCAACTCGGCGCTTCCGATGCCCAATCCCACATGGACCAACATGGCGGCGCTCGCTGTGCGGCTGCGCGGGGCCGTCCTGATGGGGCACTCAGAATCCGGCTTCTTCCCTGAGCAGGCGGCGCTGATCGATCCCGCGGGCGTGAAAGGCATCATCTCGATTGAGATGCCCTGTCCGACGTTGACGGCGTCCCAGATTTCGACGCTGGCGAAGATTCCCACTCTGGTGATGTTCGGCGACCACCTCGGGGACGTTCAGGGAGGGCCTGCTTCATGGGCCGCGTCGTTCGAGAGCTGCCAGAAATTTGTCCAGCAGGTGAAGGACGGAGGAGGCGATGCCGAGATGATGCATCTGCCCGCACTCGGGATCCGCGGCAACAGTCACATGCTGATGCAGGACAGAAATAGTTTGCAGCTCGCCGACCTCCTGTTGGCGTGGATTGACAACCACGTCGAAGGCAAGAAGAGCACTCGCCGCCGTTGATCATCCAATGGCGGACCTCATAAGGTCCGCCCTACGTCCATTAGTTGCTGGAGGGCTGTCCGATGCTATGCAAATCCACGGCGTTCGGGATCCTCGTGGCTGCGATCACCGTTGGGGCGCAGAGCCCGCAGGCTCCGTGGCGGGGAGCGGGTCCGCAACCATGCGTGGGACCCGAGGGCGGCGTCTTTCAATGCCCGCCGGCTCCTCCATCTGTAGCCGTGCGCGCCGGACGCTTGTTCGACAGCAAGGCCGGCCTCATGTTGACCAAACAGGTGGTGCTTCTCGAGGGCGAACGTATCGCGGCTGTCGGACCCGAGGCTCAAGTCAAGATTCCTGCGGGCGCTCGAATCATCGACCTCAGTCAGGCGACGGTTCTCCCAGGCCTGATCGATGCGCATACGCACATGTTCAACACGCGCGGACCAAAGGCGACGACGGAGAGCTCGATGCTCATCGCCGTCCAGAACGCACAGGCAGACCTGCGCGCAGGGTTCACGACTGCGCGTGACATGGGCTCCCATGGCAATGGATACGCCGACGTCGAGATCCGCGACGCCATCAACCAGGGGCGCATGGATGGGCCCAGGTATCAGGTGTCGACCTTGGGAATCGCGTGGGGCGCAACGCCCGCCACGACCGCGGCGAACCCATTAGCCAGCACGGTGGTTCGCTCCGTGGAAGAAGCGCGCGCAGCCGTCCGCGATCAGATTGGACGTGGAGCGGATTGGATCAAGCTGTTCCCGACGGGGGCTTACTCCTTCACAGCGACGGGTCAGGCCCAGTATCAACTGACCTATCCAATGCCCGTATTACAAGCGTTGATCGACGAGGCGCATCGCCTCGGTCATAAGACAGCCTGTCATGTTCTTGGAGGAGAGGGACAGAAGAACTCTATCGTGGCCGGCTGCGACACCATCGAGCACGCATTCGGCCTGGATCAGGAGCAGGCCAACATGATGGTGCAAAGAGGCCTCTATTACGATCCGACCTTTGTCCGCTACCTCGAGCCGTACATGGACGATAACGACAATAAGAGCACCGGCGGCAAATACCGCATGATTCCTATTTTCGAGAAGGCCGTGACGATGGCGGCCGCGACCAGGGGAATGAAAGTGATGATGGGCAGCGGAGCCGACGGCTCGACCTACGCCCATGGGACGCAGGCGCTCGATTTCGAGGCGTTGGTGAAGCGCGCCGGCATCAGTCCGGCAAGGGCCATCCAGGCTGGGACCACGATCAACGCCGAGGTGCTGGGATGGCAGGACCGGATTGGATCGATCGACAAGGGGAAATACGCCGATCTGATCGCGGTATCCGGCGACCCGCTGGCCGACATCACCGAACTGAAACGGGTGAAGTTCGTGATGAAGGGCGGGAAGGTCGTGAAGAACGAGCTGGCCCCCGGACGATAGCGCGGAGGCTGGCTCGGGATTCTACTTGGCGCGGCCCTTGAAACCCTGCGCCAGCATCGGCAGCTTGAAAATCGTCTTGGCGTTGTTTCGCACGCCTTCGGGCGTGGTGAGCTCCTTCCCGTCCGGTCCGAGGGCGCCGCTGCCGACAACGTAAAGCGTTCTCTTGTCGGGTCCTGAAAAGGCGACGCTGATCGCGCTCCGCGGTGTCGGAATGAGGCCCAGAAACTTTCCTTCCGGGCTCAGCACCTGAACGCCGGGGCCGGACGTGACGTAAAGACGACCCGCAGCATCGATCGCCATGCCGTCCCCCCCGCCGCCCGCTGCAAGCGCTCCGAAGTCCCGCCGGTTCCTGACCGTGCCATCCGGCTCAATGTCGAACGCCAGAATCACGCCGCCGTTGGTCACGTAGACGATCTTCTCGTCGCGACTGAGCATGATTCCATTTGCGCGGATGTCGTCGCCGAGACTGGTCACGTGGCCCCCCGGATTCGCGTAGTACGCGCCGCCGACGGTGAAATACACACCGCCCTTCTTATCGGCCACGAGATCGTTGAGGCGCCCGAGCGGCTTGCCGTCGAAGTTATCCGCCAGGACCCTGCGTGTTGGAGCGAGCATGCCGACTACGGTCGGCTCGGCGCAGGGGGTTCCTCCCCGTCTTCCGGGATCGGTACAGGTTCGTTCCACCGCGATGATGCGGCCCTTCGAGTCGATCGTCAGTGAACCTGTGCCATGGGTGTCTTTCAGAAAGACAGAAAAGCGATCGTTCTTGTCGAGCTTGCTGACCTGGTTCGGCTGCTCCTGCGCGAACAGCACGCCTTCGTCTGCGGTCCCAATGATGCCGTCGGCGTTGTCTGTTCCCTGCCACGCAAGCCGCCATTTCGCTCCAGCGGTGACGACACCAGGAATTTCGGTGACCGTCACCTCCCTTATGCCTTGTGGCTGTGCGGCGCCCCGCTGCTGGGCCGCGAGGATGTGGCACACGCTGACCGAGGCAACGAGACACGACGCAGTCGCGAACGCTGTTGTTGATTTCATGACGCGCCGATTATCGCTCCGGGCACGAGGATGTCAACGGCGAGCCTGCGAACAGGGCGAACAGATTCGAGCGTGAGGCGCCGTGGCACACGTCTCCGCGCGCGCGACAACCGCCGATCGCCACGCCGCTCGAGGCGCCTGCACGCCGTGGGAGAGAATCAAGTTCATGCGGGGATCCGGCTCAAGATGACCGATCGCGGCCGTCAGCCCGCGGCGATCGGTGGTCTCTCGATCGTTCCGGCCGTTGCCGGCGCACGGCGGGCCGAAGCCCGAGAGCTCAACGACCCCGCCGCCACCCACGGACATGGCGGCTCATCCAACATTCGGTCTCAGAAAGAGCGGGCTGGTATATGCTCGCGGCCTCCATCTGATCCACATGGAAAGGAGTCACGCGTGGCACTCTGGAAACCCGATCCCACCTTCTACCCCTCACCCAGGATGGCCATGCAGGCGCCGCCGGAGAAACTGGCGTACGTAGCTGTCATCAACCCCAAGAAGGATGGCCGCCCCGACCGATTGGGCGTCGTGGATGTCGAAAGCACCTCCTCGGGCTACGGAAACCTGGTCGGGCAATTGGATATGCCCAATCCCGGCGATGAGCTGCACCACTTCGGCTGGAACGCGTGCAGTTCCTGCCTGGGTCCCTACGCGCCCCTTCCGCACATGGAGCGGCGTTACCTGATCGTTCCGGGGATCGCGTCATCCCGAATTCACATCATCGATACGAAACCCGACCCGCGCAAGCCGACCCTGGCCAAAGTGATCGAGGCCGATACGCTGGCCGCGCGCACGGGCTACAGCGCGCCGCACACGACGCATTGCGGCCCCGACGGAATCTACATGAGCGCACTCGGGTCATCGAACGGCGACGGCCCAGGCGGTCTGTTCATGATGGATCCGGACAGTTTCGACGTTCTCGGCAAGTGGGAAATCGACCGCGGACCGCAGACACTCGCCTACGATTTCTGGTGGCACCTGGGCTTCGACACATTGATTTCGAGCGAGTGGGGCACTCCGAACATGGTGCAGAACGGACTGAATCCGGAGATTCTGCTGGCCGGCGGCTATGGGCACCAGCTGCATATCTGGGACCTGCGCCGCCGCCGTCATCAGCAGGCGCTCGATCTCGGCAAGGAACAGCAAATGACGCTTGAGTTGCGCCCGGCGCACGATCCAACCAGGGCCTACGGATTTCTCGGCGTGGTCGTGTCGCTGAAGGATCTCTCGGCGTCCATCTGGCTCTGGCATCGCGACGACGGCAAGTGGGGGATCGAGAAGATCATCGAGATTCCCGCCGAACCGGCCGATCCGGACGTCCTGCCGCCGCTG
>JBGPKK010000154.1:0-10905 GCA_041485905.1 Vicinamibacteria bacterium | reverse complement strand
CACTGTTCACGGTCATCCCGCCGGAAGAGACCTTCCCGTACACCATCCGGATTGTCTCGGACATTCTCGAATCCAACGGATCGTCATCGATGGCCTCCGTCTGCGGCGGGTCGCTGGCCATGATGGACGCCGGGGTCCCCATCAAGAGCGCTGTGGCCGGCATCGCGATGGGACTGGTGATGGACGAAAGGTCTGGCAAGTACGCCGTCCTCTCCGACATCGCGGGCGCCGAGGATCACTACGGCGACATGGACTTCAAGGTGGCCGGCACCTCTGACGGCATCACGGCGCTGCAGATGGACATCAAGGTCGGCGGCATCACCACAGAGGTGATGACGAAGGCGCTGGAGCAAGCCCGGCGCGGCCGCCTGCACATCCTCGACAAGATGCGTGAGGCGATCGCGACGCCTCGACAGAACATCTCCTCGTTCGCGCCGCGGATTGTGACGATCAAGATTCCGGTCGACAAGATCCGCGACGTCATCGGGCCGGGCGGCAAGATGATCCGCAGCATCATCGAGCGGACCGGCGTGAAGATCGACGTGGAAGACGATGGCCGCGTGAACGTCGCGTCGGCGGACGGCGCGTCGGCGCAGAAGGCAATCTCGATCATCCAGGAGCTCACGGCGACACCGGAGCTGAACAAGACGTACCTCGGAAAGGTACAGCGAATCACCGACTTCGGGGCGTTCGTCGAGATCATGCCGGGGACCGACGGCCTGCTGCACGTCTCCGAGATCGCGAATCACCGCGTCAAGGACGTGCGCGACGAGCTGAAGGAAGGCGAGCAGCTGCTGGTCAAGGTAATCAACATCGACCCGACCGGAAAGATTCGGCTGAGCCGCAAGGCGTTGCTGCAGGACGAAGCCGGCGGCGACGCGAGCGCGCCCAAGGCCTCATAGGTCGGGGTAGGGCAGGTAGGTCTGGTGGGCCAGGTGGCGCAACCTACCCGACCCACTTGACCTACCCGACCAACCTGACTTTCCGTTCGTCGTACAATCAGCACATCCCAATGAGGCTGACGAACCCGCGGCGCGTCGCCGGTATGATCGCGCTCGTCGGGATCACATCTTTGATGTACGTGGGATCCGGCTTTAGCCGGATTACTGCCCAGAGCCAGGCGCCGACCGAGCGCCCGTGGCAGATCACGGCGACCCGCTACAAGTTCGATCCCCCTCGCATCGAAGTGCTGCAGGACGACCTCGTCAAGATCGAGCTTCGGACCGACGACATCGCGCACAGCCTGACGATCGACGCCTATCGGATCGCCAAGCGCGTCAGCCCCGGCCAGCCGATCACGTTCGAGTTCCGGGCCGACCAGGCCGGCACGTTTCCCTTCTATTGCAACCTGCAGATTGAAGACGGCTGCCGCCAGATGCGCGGCCAGCTCGTCGTCAAACCGCGCAAATAGCGGGTACTCCACCAGCGCCGGGTCCCAGTTGTTCTTGGGCGAGTTGTCGTAGCGGGAGATGGCTGTCAGCTTGCTGCTGGTCGTCAGCCTCCGCTCGCGAAGGATTGCGCCGCCGCGATCCGTTCGCCGAGCGGCGGATGACTGTAGAACAGCCACTGCACGACCTTCGAGGGGTGCTCCTCGGCCAGGTTCTGCGCGCCAAGCCGGCGCATGGCGGAAATGAATGCGTCCGGGTTGCGGGTCAGGTCGAGCGCGAACCGGTCCGCGCCGCGTTCATACGCGCGCGACATCGCATGCGCAATGGGCACCATCACGAGCGACACGGTCCCGGCGGCAAGCACCAGCAGCGGCAGCCCCGCGATGTCTGCGACATCACGAAGCCCGATCGGCGCGGCAAGGGTCTGGAGCACGCGCGCCGCGAGGTAAAAGCCCGCCACGATCAGCGCGCTCTCGAAGAGGATCCCTTTCCAGATGTCGCCGTGCACATGATGGGCGATTTCGTGCGCCAGCACCACTTCGATCTCCTCGTCGGAGTATTCGGCGAGCATCGTGTCGGACACGAGAATCCGCCGCGTGGCGCCGAGCCCCGCGAGCGCCGCGTTGGCCTTCTTCGTCTTGTCGCCGAGGCCCCACTCGTACGCGCCCAGCACGTGCGCCCCGGCGCGATCGGCGAGCGCGAGCAGCCGCGCGCGCAGCGACTCCCGTTCGAGCGGCTTGACCCGATAGAAGATCGGCAGCAGCAGGACGGGAGCGACCTGCGTGAGGCCGACGATGAGCGCCGCGAACGCGACGGCCGCCGTCAGCCACCAGCGGCGCGGCGAGAGCGTGATGAAGCCGTACACAATCAGCGCGGCGCCGGAGGCGATCACCAGACCGAGCGCCAGGGACTTCACCTGATCGCGCATCCAGGCGGCGAGCCGCTCATTGGATAGCCCATACCGCCGCTCGAGAAAAAAGCCTGAGTACCAGGTAATCGGCGCGCCGCCGATCTCGTTCAGCAGCGTCAGGAGGCAGACGTAGAGGACGATCGCACTCATCCTGCTCAAGCCGGATCCCACATACGGCGCGGACGACGCGGACAGGTGCGTGAGGGACAAGGCGGCCGACTCGGTCAGCGATCGAAGCGTCAGGGTGAAGCCGCTCCACAGGACGCCGGTCAGGAGCGCAACGCTCCACAGCAGCGACACGACGCTCGCCTGCCGCTTCAGACGTTGGTAACGGGTCGCTTTGTCTTCGTTCACGGTTTACGTTCCGGAGGGCCGGCGTGCGATCCGGATGGTGCCAATGGTCGTTGCCAGATCGATGGGCGTACCGCCGCCGTTCAAGCGTCCGCGCACGCGGCGCCTCGATTGCTCGCCCATCAGATCCAACGTGAGGTCGGACACGGTGATCGCGCAGTTGGTGCAGTTGGCCGACACGTTGGCCTTGGCAGTGTCGGGCAGCGTCAATTGGACTGTGCCGTTGACCGTCCGGAGATCGATCGGATCGGTGCCGACCGAGCGGATGTCAATCGTCACGGGACCGTTGACCACGCGTGCCTCGACGCCGCCGCCCAAATCCCGACCGGTGATGCCGCCGTTGACGGTCGTCGCCACCAGCCGGCCGCCCAGCGCGTCCACCGCAATCTCTCCGTTGGCCGTCCGCGCCCGGACCAGTGCGGCTTTCGGCACGCGCACGCGGTAGCGCACCTCGACGCTGACCCCGATCAGGATGCCGCCCAGACGCTCGGTTTCAATGGCGATGCGGTCCGGCCTGACGTCCTCTTTGATGCTGATGCGCGGCAGCAGTTCACGGGCGGCCGCGTCGGTGGCCGCCCGCGCAATCCGTTCAGCGCGAACTTCAACCTGTTCCCCGTCGACCCCTTCGACGTCGATTCGGCCGTTGCCGTTGACGATCCGGACTTCGCCGTCTGGCGTCAGTGGATAGCTGCGCGTCCATTCATCGCTGGCGCGCGCGGTCAGGCCTCCTGGAGCAACGCACGCCGCCAGCATGAAGACCAGAGGGACAGGAACGAAGAACCTTGGCTGCAATGTCCGGGGTCAGTTCAGTTGAACCGAGATCAGCTTCGACACGCCCGGCTCTTCCATGGTGACGCCGTACAGACGGTCAGCGATCTCCATGGTCTTGCGGTTGTGCGTGATGAGAATGAACTGCGTATGCTGCTGCATGCTGCGCAGCATCTCCACGAACCGGCCGATGTTCGCATCGTCGAGCGGCGCGTCGATCTCGTCGAGCAGGCAGAAGGGGCTGGGCTTGTACTTGAACAGCCCGAACATCAACGCAATCGCCGTGAGCGCCTTCTCGCCGCCCGACAGCAGTTGCACGCTCTGGAGCCGCTTGCCGGGCGGCTGGGCGATAATCTCGATGCCGCTCTCGAGCGGGTCGTTAGGGTCGAGCAGCGCCAGGCCGGCGCGGCCGCCGCCGAAGAGCGTGCTGAATGTCTGCTGGAAATTGTGGTTGATCGCCGCCAAGGCTTCCGCGAAGCGCTGACGGGTGGTCTCGTCGATGCGCTTGATGGCTTCGCTCGTCTGCGCGATGGAGTCGACGAGATCCTTGCGCTGCGTGGTGAGGAACGCGTGGCGCGTCTCGAGCTCGACGAATTGGTCGATGGCCATCATGTTGACCGGACCGAGGCGGTCGATCTTCGCGCGCAGGGTGGCGATGGCCTCCTCGGCGCTCAGCGCGCGCTGCTCGGCCGCTGCGACCGACCGGCCGACCTCCGACAGATCGGCGGGCTCTTCGTCGGATTCGTCCGGCTCCTCCGCGCAAATCACGCGCGCGTCGGGTACCGACGTGCCGTCACGCTCCATCTGCTCGACTTCGACCACCACATCGTCCAGCGTTGCCTGCACGCCTTCGAGACACGACGTCGCGAGGTGTGACAGATCGCTTTCCGCCGTCGCGCGCGCGATGTCCAGCTCCGCGACGACGGCTCGGATCGACTCGAGACCGACGCGAGCGTCCTTCACCGCGGCCTCATGCTCGTCCGCCTTCACGCGAAGTGAGGACACGACCTCGTCGGCGGTCCGGACCCTGTGTTGCAGCGCCTCGAGCGCGTGAACGTCCGCGTCGAGCTCGGCCTCGCCCTCCACGACGGCGGCGCCGAGCTCATCGACACGGCGGCGAACCTGATCGAGCTCATCGGCCAGCGCGCGGGCGCGCAATTCGAGCTCCGCTCCTGCCTCTTCGAGCCGTTGCACCTCGGCCTCGAGCGCAGTGGTGCGTTCGACGAGGGCGGCGTAGGTCGCGCCGATCTCGGCGGCGCGACGGTTCAGATCGTCGGCGGCCTCGCGCGCATCAGACAGGTGGCGCTGCGCCAGCGTGAGCCGCTCGTCAGCGGATCGCTGTTCCTGTTCGAGCCGGCCGATGGAGTCGTGCGCTTCCACCTGTCGACGATCGAGTGCGTCCCGCTCCTCTTCGGCCTGCCGACGCTCGCGCACGAGCTGCTCGCCTTTCTGAACCAGCCGCAGCGACTCGTCGGACGCGTACTGGAGCTGCGCGTCGTAGCCGACGATGGCCTTCTCCTGCTTGTGGTGTTCGGCGTTGAGGCCGCCGATCCCGTTGGTCGCCTGCGCGATGGTGGCCTCGAGGGCCATGGTTTCTTCTGCCAGACGCGCCAACGCCTCGCGGTCGCCGCTGATGCGGCCGCCGAGCTCGCGGATCTCGCGCTTGGTCTCGAGAATGCCGCGCGCCTCTTCGCGGTTTCCGCCGCTCACAACGTGGGGGCCGCGGAACAGGTCGCCGGCCCGCGTCGCGACCGCGGCCGACGTGAGCCGGCTCGCCGCGGCGGCGCGGTCGTAGCCGTCTGCAATCCAGGCATCGCCGATCGCGGAGCGAATCGCGTCGGCGAAGGGGCCGTTCACATGGACGACAGACGAGAGCGAGACGAGACCCTCTGACGTTGCAGGGCTCAAGTCCTTCGGTACAACAGTCGCGACGTCTGTAGTCCGGCTAAAGAAGGACGCGATGTACGAACGTGAGGTTGAGGGCGCTGGCCGAGCGATGATGAAGCCGCAGCGGCCGGCGGCTTGCTCGCGCACCAGTTGAAAGCCTGCCGCGGCGTGTTCCGGACGCTCGACCACGACATGTTGCAGCAGATCGCCGAGGCAGGCTTCGACGGCTCGCTCGTATCCAGCATCGACATCGAGGTAGTCGGCGACGGCGCCCTGCTGCGCGACTTTCCCGTTGGCCTGTGCCAGGACGGCGCGCGCGGCGTCGCCGTAACCGGTGCGGGCCGCCTCGAGCTCCTCGAGAGACTTCAGCCGCGCTTCCACGCCGGCCAGCTCCTGCTCGCGGACGCGCACCGAACGGGCGCGCCATTCGTGCTCGATGCGCGCGCTCGCCAGCTCGGATTCGCGGGCTGCGCGCGCGACGCGGGTCGCCTCGATGGCGTCCTGGGCGCGACCGAGCCGCTCGGCCGCCTCCGCGCGTTCCGCCGCCACACGCTCCGATTCGATCCGCACATCGTCGATTTCGACGTCGAGCTTCGTGAGCGTTTCGGCGACCTTCTCGCGCGCCGCTCCCGCGTGCTCCAGCGCATGGCGCAGAGCGGTCGCGGAATTGATGGCGGAAAAGACTTCGCTGCGCGCCGCCTCGACGTCCGCATCGAGACCCTCGATCTCCTGGTGCGCCGATTCGTACGCGTCGGAGTCGCTCGTCAGCGCCCGCTCGGCCCGATCGCGGTCGGCGACCGCGGTCGCGGACGCTTCGCGCCTGGCCGCGAGCGCCGCACGCGCAGGCTCGCGGCGCGCCTCGAGCGTCTCAAGCTCGGCAGCCACAACCGCGGCGCGGCCGTCGAGCGTCCGGATCTGCTCACGGTCGAACGCGATCTGCTGCTGCCGGCGGTTGATCGCCAGCTCGCGCGCGTGGGCGCTCTCGCGCGCGGACGTCGCCAGAGATTCCGCTTCCACCAGCTCGATCCGCAGCCGTCCGAGATCGGACTCGATCTCGGCGACACGTCCGGCGGATGCGGTCTCGCGCTCGCGCGCGTCGGTGAGGCGTTCACGCGCCGATTCGATCGTTGCGGCGAGCTGCCGGTACTTGCGCGCGAAGAGCACCTTGTCCCAGCGCCGGAGCTCATCCCGCAGCTTCTGGTACCGGCGTGCTTTGGCTGCCTGCCGTTTCAGCGTGCCGCGCTGCTTCTCCACTTCAAAGGCGATATCGTCGATGCGCGTCAGGTTCTGCCGAGCGGCTTCGAGCTTCAACTCGGCGGACCGGCGACGTGACTTGTACTTCGTGACACCAGCGGCTTCTTCGATCAGTTGCCGTCGGTCGGTCGGACGCGAGCTCAAAATGAGCCCGATCTTCCCCTGCTCGATGATCGCGTAGGCCTTCGCGCCAAGGCCCGTATCCATCAGCAGCTCGTGGACGTCGCGCAGACGGCAGATCTGACCGTCGATCAGATACTCGCTGTCGCCCGACCGGTACAGGCGCCGAGTGACCTCGACCTCGCGAGCCACCGATTGAATGACCTCTTGTGGGATCCGGCTTAAGCCGGATTGCATGGCCTCGGAAACCCCGCTGTCTGAAATCCCAGGGTCCTCGATGTCTGTCGTCCGACTAAAGTCGGACGCCACGAGCACAGGATGATGGCCGTTGCCTTTGCCATCACCGTTCCCGTTGTGGCCGTTGCCGTTGTGGCCATGCCCGTTCTCGCCAGGAAACGCCGGGCCGGTCACGTTCTTCAGCACGCCGCTGAACCGCAACCGGACTTCCGCGGAGGCCGTCGCCTTGCGCGCGTCGCTGCCGTTGAAGATCACGTCTTCCATGCGCTCGCCGCGAAGGCTCTTGGCACTCTGTTCGCCCATCACCCACGTGATGGCATCGGCGACGTTGCTCTTGCCGCACCCGTTCGGGCCGACGATGGCCGTCACGCCCGCGTCGAAGGCCAGCTCCGAGCGGTCGGAAAACGATTTGAATCCGTTGATCTCGAGACGTTGCAGGCGCATCAGGTACACCACATTGCAGCCCGGTCCAGGCCGGGCATGACAGCCGGATACCACGTCCGACGGTATGACGGACGCCGAGTACGACTGGCGCGGCCCGCCTTCAGGCGGACCATTTGACTGGCTGGGAAACAGGCAGACAACGGACCGTTTTAGCGACCTTTCGCCTTTCCACACGCGGAAAGGCGGCCCCGGGCCGCAAAGCGGTCGTCAGTGTAACAAGGCCTAGTTATAGGGGCAAGAGCAAACTGGGACGCAACGCATTGTGGTCGTGTGCCCCAAGTGTCCGGCCTCTACAAACTAATGCGCCTTGGTCTTGCCAGTGGCGCGCGAGAGGTCGCTGAGCTTCTGCGCCTCGCCGAAGAGACTGACCGCAAGCAGCGCCTGCGGATCGGCGGTCAGGAGATGCCGCCGCGCGTCTGCGATGCCGAACACGACTTCGTCGATGCGATACCGGATCATCGCGCGGATGAAATCCGCGTCCTTCTTGAACCCGTCTTCGTCGATCTTGATCTTGTCCGTCATGAGCTGGTCGCGGAAGTCCGCAATCACCGCATCGTCGACGACGAAGTTCGGCTTCACGATCTTCCGGCCGCTCGACTGTTGCGCGACGCGCGTATCGCCTTCCGCGGTGAACTTCTGCGCGTAGTTGTCGAACTCCTGGCGGTTGTACAGCAGCCGGCCGAACCGTCCGGGATTGAAGCCCTCGATGGGGCCGGCGATGCGCTTGTCGGGCTCGATGCCGCCGCCGCTGTACACCGGACGGCCGGAATCGGTCCGCTTGAGATCGGTCGGGTTGTGGACGCGCTCGACGTCCTGATCCTTAAGCGAGTAATTCATGTACTCGTCGAAGGTCGCGTCCCAGGGCCGTTGAATGAGCCGGCCGCTTGGCGTGAAATAATGCGCGGTCGTCAACGCGAGGCCGGCGCCGCCGCTGACCCGGTAGATCGACTGCACGAGCGCCTTGCCGAACGTCGTCTCGCCGACGATGTACGCCCGGTCGTGATCCTGGAGCGCGCCGGTGACGATTTCAGACGCGCTCGCGCTGCCGCGGTTCGCGATCATCACGATCGGGATCTCGCTGAACTCGCCGTCCTCGGTCGCGCGGTAATCCTGATCGGAATTCTGCACGCGGCCGCGCGTGTAGACGATCATCCGGCCCTTCGGCAGGAATTCGTTCGCCACCTTGATCGCCTGGTCGAGCGGTCCGCCGGGGTTGCCGCGAATGTCCAGCAGCAGGCGGCGCATGCCCTTCGACGCCAGATCGTGCAACGCGCGCTTCAGGTCCTTGTCGGTGTTCTCGCCGAAGTCCTGCAGGCGGGCGTAGCCGGTCGTCGCATCGATCATGAAATACGCCGGCACCGTCGTAATGTAGACTTCGTCGCGCGTGAGCTGAATAGGAATCAGCTGCTCGTAGCCGCGGCGCTTGATCTCGATCTCGACGGCGGTGCCTTTCGGTCCCTTGAGCTTCGCCACCGCCTGCTCGGTCGCCCAGCCCTTGGCGTTCTCTCCCGCGATCTTCGCGATGATGTCGCCATGGCGCAGGCCTTTCTTGTAGGCGGGCGATCCTTCGAACACGTCGGTCGCGGTGATGTCCCCGTCGAGCGTGACGATTCGAATGCCGATGCCGTAGTACCGTCCCTCCTGCCGCTCGCGCATCTGGGCATACTGCGCCGGCGTGAAGAAGCTGGAGTGTGGATCGAGCGTGCCGAGCATGCCGCGGATCGCGCTGTAGACGAGATTCTCCGAATCGACTTTGTCGACGTAGCTCGTCTCGATCGCGTTGAGCGCGGCCGTGAAGGTCTTGTAGTGCGCCGGAATCTTGTCGTCAACGGCCTGCGCGCTCCTGCCGAAGAACCCGCCGACCAGCGCGGAGAGGACGATCGCGAAGACGACGGCGGACAGAGAACGGTAGCGTCGCATGTCAGACATCGTAGCAGATAACTTCCTTACGGGCAACGACTTCTGGGAACTTCTGCCGGTGTAATTTCTTGACCCGACGAGCGGCCGGTTCCTATAATGGCAGGAAGCGGTCGGTCCTTCATCTCCGGAGCGAGGAGCACATCATGTTAGGTTCCATCGGGATGCCCGAACTGGTCATTATTTTCATCATCGCCTTGATCATCTTCGGACCCCGCAAGCTGCCCGAGCTGGGCCGATCGCTCGGGAAAAGCCTTGCCGAGTTCAAGCGGGCCTCGAACGAACTGCGCAGCACGCTCGAAGAGGAAATCCGCCTCGATGAGCAGCGACCCAAGGTCGAGGCGTCGAAGGCCCCCGAGACAACGCCGACGCCGCCCGCTCCGCACAGCGAGGAGCCTGTAGGCGCCACGTCAGGGAAGGTCGATAAGAGCGCGTAATTGGCCCTGGTCCCCTTCCCCGGCTCCGGCGCCGCGGCACGCGTGCTCCCCCCGGGAGACGACGAGGACGACGAAGCCCCGGGCGGGCAGATGTCCTTCCTGGAGCACCTCGACGAGCTCCGGAAACGCATCGTCCATTCCCTGCTGTACACCGCGGTCGGCGTGCTCATCGGCTTCGCGTTCATCAACCGCATTTCCGACTTTCTATTGGGACCGACGCGCCGCGTCCTGCCGCCCGGCAGAACGCTGATCTACACGCAGCCGGGGGAAGCGTTCAGCTTCGACATCCAGATCGCGCTGATCGCCGGCCTCGTTCTGGCGGCGCCGTGCATCATGTATCAGGTGTGGCTGTTCATCGCGCCCGGCCTGTATACCAAAGAAAAAAAGCTCGCCATCCCGTTCGTGCTGATGTCCACCCTCGGATTTCTCGGGGGCGCGCTGTTCAACCACTACATCGTGTTCGCGTTCATGATGCGGTTCTTCGGAAGCTTCGATACGCCCGACCTGGTGTTCATGCCGAAGCTCGAAGACGTCTTCGACCTGTATACGAAGATGCTGCTCGGGATGGGTCTCGTGTTTCAGATGCCGACCATCGTTTTTTTCCTGGCGAAGATGAAGATGGTCACGTGGAAATTTCTTGCGAAGAACTTCAAATACGCGATTTTGATTATCTTCATCATCGCCGCCGTCATCACGCCAAGCCCTGACGCCATCACGCAGACCATCTTCGCCGCGCCGATGATCGGGCTCTACGCATTCAGCATCGTGATCGCCTGGATCGTCGCCCCCAAGAGCTGATTGCTCAGCTTCGCTTACAACTGCACAGTCCCCGACCGCTCCCGCGCGTTGTTCTAAGTCATTGATTGACTTGGAGTACGGGTCAGCCGTACTATAATTTCAAGCTGCTGGTACCACTGGAGGTACAGCCAAATGACACATTCGCTTCGCTCCATAAGCCTGACCGTCGCATGTGCACTGTGGGCCGCGACGGCTCACGCGCAGGGTGGTCCTTCCACACCGTCCGCAGGACAGGGATCGGCAACGACGACCGCTCAGTCCTCGTCGACCGCCACGGCCGAGGAGACGCGACCGGCGACCACCACGTACTTCGGAGACACGGGCCTCTGGTTCGTGCCGACGGCGGAGGTCGTGCCGCACGGCCGCTTCTCGGTCAGCGGCTATCGGACCAACT
>JBGPKK010000153.1:0-10956 GCA_041485905.1 Vicinamibacteria bacterium | reverse complement strand
GACGCCGAGATAGGCGCCTCCGGGCTTCGCCGTCCGCGTCAGCTGCGGGATCACATACTGAAACTGCAGCTCGTTCGAGAGCAGGTTGTCGGAGCGGAAGCTGCCGTTGGGCTCCGAGAAGTCTTCAATGAGCTTCCAGAATTCCCGATCGCTCAACCGCGCCGGCAGCGTGTCGGCTGCGCCGAGGCCGACAAACAGGACTCGCGCGCCCGGCGCGAGCGTGAGGAACACGAGACCCACAAAGAGCCAGCGACGTCGGATCGGCATCAGGGGAGATTCTAATGCAGCCGACCTATCCATCACACTGAGGACGCCGAGGTCAACACGTTTAGAAGGTTGGATCATTGAGTCTTCCTTTCTCACAGATCCTCACGGCCCCTTGTTTCCTTATATCCGCGCCAGTAGAGTCGCACCGACTCGTAGGCGCTACGTTACGAAAGGAAGGCGAACGATGCCATTGGGATTGAAGGGCGGTCTTGTCGTCGCAGTCGCGGCGTCTCTCACGCTGGTGATCAGCGCACAACAGTGGTCCAGGCCCCTTGGGTCGCCGACCCAGGTGACGCCATCCACGCTCGGTCGCGCTCCTCTGGTCCCGCCGGGCCCGCTGAAGAGTCCCGTGAGCATCATCGGCGCGATCGCCGTTACGCCCTTTCTCTCCAGCATCGACATCATGTGGGTCGATCAGATGAGAGGACGGTTGTACATCGCCGATCGATCGAATGCCGGCATCGACATCATCGATGCCGTGAACAGTACCTACGTGGGCCGGGTTCCTGGATTTATCGCCAAGACTTCCGGGGGCCTCTCGAATTCGGGCCCCAACGGCGTCCTGGTGACGCCGGATAACATCCTGTGGGCCGGAGACAGCGACAGCACGTTGCAGGTCGTCGATTTGAATCGCAACCCCCCTCAAATCATCCAGTCGATTCTCATCGGCAAGAGCGCCGATGGCCGCGCCGACGAGCTGGCTTACGATCCGTTCGAGCGCGTCATTCTGATCGCGAATGATTTTTCAACGCCTCCACGCGTCACCTTCGTGTCTGCGGATTCCTACAAGATTCTCGGGCAGATTCTCTTTCCCGATGCAGACGGCATGGAGCAGCCGGTGTGGGACACCCAACTCCACTCGTTCATCATCAACGTGCCGGGGCCGGTCGCGTATGAAGCCGTGATCGACCCCGTCGGTATGAAGGTGACCAAGACGTTGCCCATCCCCGACTGTCCGGCCTTTGGCGGCCCCGGCGTCAACGGGTTGGCACTTGGACCGCTCCAGCGTCTCCTCGTGTCGGCGTGCGGCAACGCCTACATCATGAGCGCAATCGACGGGAGCATCATCAGCAAGATCACACAAGCCGGCGGAGGTGACGAGGTCTGGTACAACGAAGGAGACGGCCAGTATTATCTCGTCCCGTTCGGGCCCACCGCGGCCGGCGCGGCGTCGCTCAGCGTTATCGACGCTGCCACGAGCACCTGGAAACAAAACGTGCCGGCGGCGCGACTCCGGAACCTCGCGGCGTACGAAGGCAACAATCACATCTTTTCGGTGGCGACGCGGCCGCCCGCAGGCGCCGATCCGACGCCGTGCGCCTCGTTTGGCATCATTGGAACAGGGTGTGTCGTGGTCTTCGGCCATAACTAGGATGTTCGTCTGACTGTGACCCTGGCACGATCGAGAAGCCAACCGGTTGTTTAGGAGGTCGGATGTTGATACAGCGCGTGCTCCCTCTCGGCTTATGCGTCTTGGCGCTCTCGGTCACATCCGCCGTGGCGGCCGACGGCCCGACCGGCGGCGTCGTGGTGGGCGCGAACATCTCGTCGGCTCGACTCGCTGGCTCTGACGCCACCGGAATCACTACCGGCAACGAGGCCGGCCTGTTCGTCGGCGGCTTCGCGCTGTGGCCGATTACGCACGCCGTGGCCATCCAGCCGGAGGTGGCGTACTCGCAAAGGCATTTCTCGGTGAAGGACACGGTGGGATCGTTCAGCGCCAGCGAGAAGTGGGATTGGATTGAAGTGCCGATTCTCGCCCGCGTCGGCGTCTGGCGCACGGGCAGTCGCACGGTCTACGTGGTCGGCGGACCGGGGTTTGAATTCCTGGTGCGGGCGAAAGAAGAGGCCGCAGGCACGACCAGCGACGTCAAGGACGACGTGCAGCGCGTCGACGTGTCGATCATAGCCGGCGCAGGGATCTCGATGGGTAAATTCGGCATCGAGGCTCGGTATGACGCCGGACTGAAAGACCTGAACAAGGACCACAACCTCGGCGACGATCTCACCGTCAAGAGCCGCACGATCAGAGTCAACCTCACGTGGATGTTCCGGTGAGGCTTCTTAGCGTCTGCGAACGGCTCGTTCGACTTCCTGTGGCCATTCAATCTCCGCGTATGAACTTGTCATGCGTGTTATGGCGTGTTGTCGTCGGGGGAAGCGAGTGATCCGCTGCCATTCTATCGAAACGTGGAGATTCCCAGAGGTCACTGCCGCAGGAACGCGATCAACGCCGGATGCACGACGCCCGGCTGCTCCCACTGCGGCAGGTGCCCCGAGTCTTCGACCGGCACGAGGCGGGCGCGAGGCATCGCCTGCAGCAGCGTCGCGCTGAATTCGATCGGAACGGCGTTGTCCTGCTTGCCCCAGAACGCGATCACGGATCGAGGGTGCTCGCCGACGCGCTTCAGCTCCGGCCCCTGATCCACGTCCGCATTGCTCAGCGCTGTCGATCGCTGCGCGCGCCGGAAGCCGCGGTACTGGATCTGCACACGATACCGATCCGGCCAGTCGGGAAACCGCTCGGGGTGGAGGAAATCGTCCAACTGCTCGTCCCCCCAGAAGCGCTCGTTGAAGACGGCCGTCAGAAAATTCCACACGAGGGGCATGCGTTCGAGAAACCCCACGGTGTAGGGCGTGCGGAATGACGGGTCCATGTAGACGAGAGAACGCACACGCGCGGGATAGCGATCGGCAAACGTGGTCACCACCGAGCCGCCAAACGACAAGCCGACGAGATCGACCGGCTGCGCGATTCGCAACCAGTCGAGGAGATCAGTGAGCTGGCGGACGTAGAAGTCCTGCGTGTAGGCGACATCAGGCCGATCCGAATAGCCGCGGCCATAGTAGTCGTACCGGAGGACACGGAAGCCGGCCTGCACGAGCGCGGCAAACGTCGGATCCCAGATGTAATACGGCACGCTGATGCCGGCGGCAAGCACGACGACGCGGCCACCCTCTGGCCCGCCGATCTCGTAGTGGGTGTACCCGTCGCTCAGGCGCACGAACTGTCCCGATGTCGCGGCTCGGACGGCGGGATCAATATCACGACGCTCCGGGTCGGCGGCCAGATACAGGCCCTCGCCCGCTGCGACAACCAGCGCGAGAGACAGCGCGATCTTGATCCAGGGTCGCATGGGGGTCTGGTACGTCTGGTAGGCCAGGTGAGTGCTCTACCTACCCGCCCACCTGACCCACCCGGCGCACCCGGCCTACGGCTTCTCGCGCGTGAACACCTGCGTGCTGCTGTAGTCGTTGCCGCCGTTGGTGCCGCTCGTCGTGATCGTCAGCGTCTTTCCGTCGGCAGACACGGTTCTTGTCGACGTTTCCACCACCATGCCGTTGACTTTGCCGTTGCGCTCGACCGTTCGGGGGTTGATGCGCTTGAGCGAGACGGTCCACAGAAACGAATTCGAGATGGGCACGTCCTTCTCGTCGTACTTGGCGGCGTACTCGATGCGGTCGGTGCTGCCGTTGGCGACAATCGTCTCGGTAATGTGCTTGATCTTGCCGTCGGGGGTCAGTTCGAAGATCGTCCGGCGTTTCTCCGGAATGTTGCCGCTGAATTCGGATTTGGCGCGGTCCAACACCCAGGAACCGACGAACGGGTCGTCTTTCGCCTGCGCGAACAGCGTGTGGGCGTCGACAGAGAACAGCGCAGCCACCACGGCTGCCAGACCCAGTCGGCGCGCGTGCTTGTGCATGAATCCTCTCCTGTCTCGGGAACTTGCGGTGCATGATACCGCAAGAATTGACAGGCCTGCCCGCTTCATGGTCCCTTGACTACGACCTTCACATGAGCATTCGTCCAGCAACACTGGAATCCCCCGCCGCCCTCGCCTGACACGTCGTTGGCCTGCGCGCGCAGGATGTACTCACCGGGCACGCTGAAGGTCGCGGTCGTCGTCGTCTTCCCGCTGGTCTTGTCGATGACCGGCTTGGGGTTGCTGAAGGTCACGGTGCCAGGGCCGCGAAACACGCTCCACGTCACGCTGACTGGCGAGTCGCCCGCGCGGCGATCCGGCGTCACGATCCCATCGTCGCTCGCATAGAGGGTCAGCGTGACCGGTTGCGTCACGTCCGTGCCGATTGTGGCGACGATGCCGCTCGGCGGTCCTTGCAGTGGAGAGCCGCCCTGCTCGAGCCGCAGCACGGGCGGGGTGTTCTTGTTCGCCGCGTCCTTGAACGGCTCGACTTCGTAGAGGGGATTCAGTCCGACCGGCACCGCCGCTGTCTTGCCGTTCGCCACGATCGTCCACGTCAGTTTCTTATCGCCGAAATCTGCGGGCACGCGGACCGTGAAGACGCCCCATTGGCGGCGCGGAAGGAAGTGCGTCGGCTGACCCTGATCGGACCCGCCCGGTTCGATCCGGTTATTGGGTCCGACTGGAATGTCGACCGTCTGTTGCAGATTGCGGTTGTAGTACCCGAGCAGCAGCGTGAAGCTGCCGTCGGGATTACGGAACCAGCCTTCATAGGCCGGCGACACGCCCTGGCCGGAATTTTTGAGCGGCTCGAGTGGCAGTTGCGCGGCGGTCGGTGCCGCGAGCACTAAGCAGGCGAACGTCGCGGCCAGCACGGTCCGGCTGAAGCCGGACACTACGTACGGCGTCACGGGCGCTCGCACGTCAGTGTCGCTGGGCGACGGTTGCGGACGGCGTCTTCCGCTTGGCGATCTCCGTCCGGTAGTCCTCATCGCTCATGTAGGTGATGTTCACCCACGCGTGCGCCATCTCGTCGACGGTCCGCTCGCCCCAGCCCACCCACTGATTCGGATCCGGGTTCGCTTTGTTCGCCGTCGTGTTGTCGTGCCACGCCGTGAAACGCAGGACCGTGCCCTTCGGCAGGATCGGCGCGGCCTCGTCCGCATAGATGTAATTGAGGTGCCAGTTGAACTCGAAGTTCGCGTGGCTGAGCATCTCGGTTGTCCCGTTGGGAAGGAGAGCTTCCATCGACATCGCCTTGCCGCGCAGGTGCATGTGCGGCTGGAAGTTCTCGATCCGACCCGCCTGTCGCATGACGAAGAAGCCCTGATGGACACTCACCGAGTTGGGCGGGATGTCCATGTTCTGCTTCGATCCGCCCTGGATGGCCTGCAGCTGACCGAGCACGGTCCGGTATGTCGGCTCCTGCCCTTTCGGATAGAAGTAGACCGCGAGCTCGACCGAACCGGTGATCGCTTCGCCGACGGCGTGGTAGTGAATGTCCCAGATGATCTTCGACCCGGGCATCATCAGCTTGCCCGTATTCGGACGCATCAGCTCGCCCTGCTTGCCGACCGCCCATTCCATGAATAGGCCCGGGCCGATCTCCGCGTCGGGGTCCACCGCCTTCGAGATGTCGAAGCTGGCCGCGCGCGAGATGTCGTTGCCGTCGTTCTGCTGGAGGCGCGCGACCGCGTGGTGCGTGACGCGGCGTCCTTTCAGCGTCGTCGGCCGAATTTCAATGGCGCGGACCCAGCGCGGTTCTGTCAATCCTGTGTCGACGACCGGCTTCCACCACGCGTCCTGCGCCTGGGCCGGCACTGTGTAAGGCGTGGACTTGATGATGAGGTCCGGCTGACCGAACTCGGCCGCAAAACCCCACGTGCTGTCGTCTGGCCACTGGCGCGGCGCCGGCATGTCCTTCGGGTCGCCTTGAGGCGCGCCGGCATCGACCCACCGCACGATCGTGTCGATCTGTTCGTCGCCGAGCGACGCGTCGTTCTTGAAATGCTGGATGCCGACGGTCTTGTCGATGTTCCACGGCGGCATCTGCCGCGCGACCACGCGTGCGCTGATCGCGCGCGCCCACGGACGCGCCTCCTCGAAGGTCTGCAGCGACATCGGCGCGATCGAATTCGGCCGGTGACAGGCTTCACACTTGGCCTGAATGATCGGTGCGACGTCTTTGGTGAACGTCACCGGCCTGTCGGCTGCGTCGGCCCGCCCCGCCGCGGGGAGAAGCACGAGGAGGCAGACGACACCGAATCTTCCGGTAGCCATGGTCACTCTCCTGTCAGAGCAGTCGGGCAAATTTTACTCCTATTCCGGCAGGTAGTGGAGCAATTTGAGGATGTCTGAAAAGACACCCATCGCGGTGACGTCGGCGCCGGCGCCCGGCCCCTGGACGACGAGCGGCGTGCGGGAATAGCGCTTCGTGGTGAACGCGATGATATTGTCGCTCCCTTTTGCCGCCGCCAGCGGATGCGTCAGCGGGCATTCCTTCAACGCGGCCTGGGCCCGGCCGTTTTCGAGGACGCCGACGTACCGCAGGACGCGGCCGCGCGACCGCGCGGCGTTCAACCGCTTCAGCATGTCCGCGTCGTAGCGGGCAAACGCCGAAAAGAACCGCGCGGAGAACGGCACGCGGCCAAGCGCACGAGGCACGAGGCTGTGGACGCGCACCTGATGAATGTCCATGGTCAGGCCGATTTCGCGCGCGAGAATGAGCAGCTTGCGTGCGACGTCCTCCCCCGAGAGATCCTCGCGAGGATCCGGCTCCGTAAACCCCATTCGCTGCGCTTCACGAACCAGCTCGCTGAAGGGAACCGTCCCGTCGTAGGCGTTGAACAGATAGCTCAGCGTGCCGGACAGGATGCCCTCGATCTTGACGATCTCATCGCCGCTCGCGATCAGATCCCGGAGCGTCGACATGACGGGGAGCCCGGCGCCGACGTTGGTTTCGTACAGGAAATACTTCTGCCGCAGCTGCAGCAGCGCCTTCAGCGATTCGTACCGCCGCCACGGCAGCACGTTCGCCCGCTTGTTCGGCGTGACGACGTGCAGGTTCGCGTTGATGAATGTGGGATACGCATCGACGATCGAATCGTCCGCCGTGCAATCGACGAGCGCCGCGTTGGTGAGATCGAGGTGCGCCACCGCCTGCGCGAACGCCTCGGGGGTCATGCGGCGGCGCGAGCCGGCGAGCGTCTCTTTCCAATGGGCAAGGTTGATCCCGCCGGCATCCACAACGAACCGCTTGCTGTCAGCCAGGCCGACGACGGCCACGTCGAACCCCTTCGACAACAGGTAGCTGCGCTGCTGATGCAGTTGCCGTAACAGCGCACCGCCGATGTTGCCGACGCCGATCACGGCCAGCGCCAGGCGCCGGCGCTTCTCGAAAAAGGCCTGATGGATCACGTTCAACGCGCGGACCTGCTGATTCGCGTCGATGACGCACGAGATGTTCCGCTCCGATGCTCCCTGCGCGATGGCGCTGATGTTCACGTTGTGGCGCCCGAGCGCGCCAAACACCTTCCCGGCCACGCCCGGCCGTCCTTTCATACCCTCGCCGACGACGGCGATGATCGCCTGGTTGGAGGCGTGATCCAGCCGCGTCACCTGCTGCTGCAGCTCGAATCGGAATTCGCTCTCGATCGCGGCGATGGCGCCGGCGGCGTCCATGCTGCGCACCGCAAAGCAGATGGTGTGCTCGGACGACGCCTGCGAGATCAGGATGACGTTAACCCGACGCGCCGCGAGCGTCCGAAACAGCCGCTCGGCCGTGCCGGGCACTCCGACCATGCTCGCGCCACGCAACGTCAGGAGGGAGAGATCGCCCATCGAGCTGATCCCCTTCGCGATCAGCGTTGCGTCCTCGACGCGCTCGCTCGAGATACGCGTCCCCGGCGCATCGGGGTTGAAGGTGTTCTTGATCAGAATCGGAATGCGTTTGGCGACGGCGGGCGCGATGGTCGCCGAGTGCAGCACCTTCGCGCCGAAATACGAGAGCTCCATCGCCTCTTCGTAGCTGATGTGCGGCAGAGGGAACGCCGAAGACACCAGGTTTGGATCCGCGCTCAGGACGCCGTCCACGTCCGTCCAGATCTCAACGGCCGACGCGCCGAGCGCGGCGCCGACAATGGCCGCGCTGTAATCGGACCCGTTCCGGCCGATCGTTGTCGTCCGGCCGTCGTCGGTCGAGCCGATGAAGCCGGTGACGATCGGTATCACCCGGCGCTGCCCGGCTCGACCGAAAAGCCTGGCGAAAAACGCGCGAGTGGCCCGGTTGGTTTTGGCGAAGTTGACCGTCGCATGTGTGAACTGATCGTCGGTGATCACGAACTGTCGCGAATCGACATACTGCTGGTTGAGGTGAGCCGCGACGATGAGGGCGGACAGGCGCTCCCCGAAGCTCGTGGTCATGTCGAGCGCCTGCAGCGGACAGTGCCGAAGCAGATAGATGCCGTGCAGCGTGTCGTGCAGCTCTGCGAGCAGCTCGTCAACGCCGGCGCGAACACCACGACGACCACGGGTCACCAGTCGATCGGCCGCCGATCGATGTCGTCGCGCGATCTCATGAAGGACTTTCTGGTACTTCGAATCGCCGCGCTCGGCCAGCCGCGCGCCCTCGACCAGTTGGTTCGTCACGCCCTGGAACGCCGAGACGACGACGATCACCGGCTCGCGCCGATGTTTGTCGACGAGAATCCGCCCGACATCGCGGATGCGGTTGGGGGTGGCCAGTGACGACCCGCCGAACTTCAGCACTTTCATCAGCTGAGTATTGTAGTGGTTCGTCGCAGGGCGGGCGGCAGGTAGGGCGGACCCTATTGGGTCCGCCGTCGTCAAAATCGAATTATCTGCCCGGCCTGAGCTCCTGCGAGAATCCCACCGCGTTCATGTCGCGGAATACGGGCGTATTCGGCGGCAGCTTCGCCGGATCGAGAAACTCGATATCGAACGCATAGTTTCTGATGGGCGGGCCGTACACCGTCGTGCAGCACTTATAGGCGCCGATCGCCTGCCTATTGTAGAAGAACGTCGCGATCGAGCCCCGGTAGTTGACCGCGTTGCCGCTTTCCAGGTACCGCAGGAAATTGTGCGCGCCGCCGTCGGTGCCGAAGTCGGTGGCGGTGCCCACGGGCTGCGTGAAGGCCATCCCCTTGCCTCCGATGATGGCGACACGGTACCACGCGTCTGCTCCACGGGTCCGGAGAGTTGGATCGTACGGGTTTTTGAACGAGTTGACGTCGTTCCAGGCGGTCGACAGCAGCGTGACCGCGTCGGCGATGATCGCAGTCGCCACGTGCGGATCGTTGAAGGCGCCGTTCGCGTTCCAGTTGCCCTGCACGTAGACCGGATTCTCCGAGACAACCGTGAGCCCCGTGATGCCGGTGGCGCCGAGTGCGGCGCCGTTGATCAGCTTGAGCGCGTGCCGAAAGATGATCGATCGGTTCACTTGCGCCTGACCGGGAGTGATCGAGGTCGTCGGCCTCGCGGTGCCGTTGAGCGGCGCCAACGCCCCGGGCGGCACGGCGCCGGACACGCCGTAGTAATTCGGCAGGCCACCATAGGTCTCGAGCGTCGTGTTGGCGTTGAGATCCTCACCGACGTCGAGCACGGTGTTCGGCGCGCCGTTCGCGCTGTTCGGGTTCACGAAATCTTCCCACCCGTACTCGGCGGTCTCCGCGTTCAACGTGGTCCGGTTGTTCCGGCGATCCGAGAAATAGATCGTGAAGCCGCCGTTGTCTTTCCGTGCGTTGACGCCGGTACCCGTGTTGTAAACGGGAGCGGTGCCTCTGAACCAGTTCGCCGCGTTGCCGGCGTCGATGGCGATGTAATACATGACGCCGCCCAGAATCACGTTCGTTCCGACCGGCGCGACGTCGCGCTGGAGTGCTTCGCGAGGATCGAACAGCGTGTTCGGCCGCCAGTTGGTCGCGTCCTTGGCGCCAGTCGTGTCGGTGTTGTAGTTGCATCCGCCGCCGACGGCTCCCCCGTTATCCCGGAGGCGCTGAATTCTCACAATCGCGTTGGGCGTGGGATCGCCGACGGGAAGGCCGCCGCCGCAGATCTGCCCGGCTGTGTCGATGTTTATGCCCCCGATCCCGTAATTCAGGATCTGCATCGTGATGTCGGTCCACGCGCCGTTGGCGTCCTGCTCTTCAATCTTGATGTAGCCGCCGATGAGACCCGTGCCGGCCTGCGAGAGCGAGTTGGTCGTCACGACCGCGCCCGCGGCCGGAGCGGCCGCCAGGCCTGAGCATGTGGTGAACGACGTCGCCGTGTAGCCGGTGCAGCTGACGAGCGTGGTGCCGATCCAGAACGGCGCCGGATTGAACGTGGCTGTGCCGCCGGCGGCGACGGTGATCGACGTGCTGAGTGCCGTCGTGGCCACGGTCGTCGCCACCTGGATGCCTCCTGGAGCGGGCCCGGCGGTCACTAATGTTCCAATCGCCTTGGCGGGCATGCCGGCCACGCACGGCGTGAACTGCGTGTTGGTCTTGCCCGTGCAGGTGACGGCGGTGCCGCCGAGCTTAAGCGCCGGGATGAATCCGGCCGTGCTGACCACGTTGATCGTGCTCGTCGTGCTCGCCGGAGCCGCGGCGACCGTCGTCGAGCGCGGCCCGATCGTGCGCGCGATGGGCGGATGTGTCGAGTTCACCGGACCGTACGCCGTCCCGTTGTTTGGAGGTGCCGTAAACCAATCACCGTCGAGCTGCACCGGCGCGGTGGCCGTCACAGTCGGGATGTTGGTGATGTCGGCCGCCGTATCGGACAGAAGGATGCGGATGCTCGACTTACTGAACAGTCGCTCGGCAAACAGGACCGGGTTGGTCACGTTCTCGCCGGCCAGTGGCCGGCGGACAAGATCCGGATTGGTACCGCCGACGGTGAGCAGCGGCAGGTTGAGCGCTTTGGCGCCGGTCCGCCCGTTACGGATCCAGCTGTTGTAGGTGCTGAGCGAGGCGTTGTGCCACGTCGG
>JBGPKK010000152.1:0-10994 GCA_041485905.1 Vicinamibacteria bacterium | reverse complement strand
GCGATCGCAACCGGGAACGTCGTTCTCTCGCAGGCCACCAGCCGCATTGCGGCCGACCGCGCTGAATTCAACATCAAAACGAAACTCGGCACCTTTTACAACGCCTGGGGAATGGCGACAGTGCAACCGGGAAAGTCGCGCGCGCCGGCAGCCGGGACGCCCGGTGCACCGCCCGCGATGCCGACGACAACGGTCGCGGCGGCCCTGGCGCCGACCGACACCGACGTGTACTTCTTCGGCGAGATGATCGAGAAGGTCGGCCCCAGAAAATACGCCATCACGAACGGCGGCTTCACAACGTGCGTCCAGCCCACGCCCCGGTGGCAGCTCAGCTCCACTTCGCTGGTGCTGAACCTCGATCATTACACGCTGCTCCGCAACGCGGTCTTCACCGTCAAGGGCGTGCCGATGCTGTACACCCCGATTCTGTACTACCCGACGAAGCGAGATGGCCGGGCGACCGGCATTCTCCTTCCGACTTACGGCATCTCGACGCTCCGCGGCCAGTCGCTCCACAACGCCTTCTTCTGGGCGATTGACCGCAGCGAGGATGCGACATTCATGCACGACTGGTTCTCGAACGCGAGTCAGGGGTTCGGGGGCGAGTATCGCTACAACTTCGGTGGAGGGTCGGACGGAGAACTTCATTCGAACATCCTGGACCAGCGGGCAACCACCTACCCGCTGTCGGATGGCACGCTGGGCGATTTGCCGGCCAGCCGGAGCTACGAGCTGCGCGGCTATGCCAACACGGTGCTGCCGGGAAATTTCCGGGCCCGCGCCCACGTCGACTACTTCTCCAGCATCACCTCGATGCAGACGGTGAATACCAACGTGTACGACGCCACGCGTACTTCGCGCTCGTACGGCGCGAACCTCGTCGGCCGCGCGTCAGGACTCTTGATTAACGGGACACTCGAGCACGGCGAATATTTTTACGGAACGACCAGCTCGGCGGTCTCGGGGACGTGGCCGCAGGTAACCGTGTCGAATATCGAGCAGCCGTTGTTCGGAGCGCCGGTATATTTTGGGTTCAATGGCAACTACACCTACCTGCTGCGCGACAGCCGATTGAACGACGTCTCAGTCAACTCGAGCCTCGGGCGCGTGGACGTCGCCCCGACGATCCGCTATCCGTTCAAGAAATGGTCCTGGTTCACGGTGAACTCGACGATCAATTGGCGCGATACGTTTTACACGCGCAGTGCCAACGCGACAACCGGGGACGTCGTCGACGAGAGCCTGAACCGCCGGTATTTCACGATCCAGTCATCGCTCCTCGGTCCGGTTTTCAACCGCATCTGGGACACGCCACACAATGGATATGCCGAGAAGTTCAAGCATACGATCGAGCCGTTCATGATCTTTTCCCGCACAACGGCGATCGATAACTACGATCGGGTCGTGAAGCTTGATGGGCTCGATTCAATTATTGGCGGCGTGACCCAGTACACCTACGGAGTGACCAACCGCGTCTATGCCAAACGGCCGCAGAAGACAGGACTGGCAACCACAGGACACGCAACCGCGGTCACGATTTTCAGCATCGACGTGAGGCAGACCTACTACACCAACGATCTCGCGTCACAAGTCGACCAGCAGTACACGACCAGTTTCACGGGCGCAGCGCCGAGCAACTTTTCCCCGATTTCGTTGAGCGGCACCGCGTCAGTCGTCAATGGGCTCAGCGCGACCGTGCGAGCCGAGTTCGACAGCCACTACCTGTTCGCCATGCGCACCATTTCTGCGAGCGGGACGTACGACGTGCCCAACCGTCTAACGGAGACGGTCGGCTGGAGCAAGCGCGCGCTCATCCCGGGCCTGACCGGCTTCGACGATCCAAGCCTTGTGACTCATTACCTCAGCGCCGCGACCAACCTGCACATGCGCGACAACCGTCTGGGCGGCATCTACTCGTTGAATTACGACGTCATCAACGGGGGCATGCTGCAGCAGCGGCTGACGGGGTTCTACAACTCCCAATGCTGCGGCCTCGCATTCGAGTACCAGACCTTCCGCCTCGGCTTCGGTTCCACGTTCACGGGTCTGGCGGCCGATCACCGGTTCTTCATGTCATTCACGCTCGCCGGCCTCGGAAACTTCTCGCCGTTCAGCGGCGCGTTGTCGGGCATTCCACGCTAACGACGTAGCTTCCCGATGCCGAGTCCGATTCTCGTCACGGGCGCCGCCGGCTTCGCGGGGAGCCATCTGATCGAGCTGCTCGCCGCGGAGCCACGCAACATCGTCGCCTGGCACAGGCCCGGTGGGCGCCCCGCTCACGCAGCGCCGCGGACGACATGGCAGGCGGTCGACCTGCTCGACCTCGACGCTGTTCGGCAGGCCATCGACCACGTGCGGCCCGCCGCCGTCTATCACTGCGCCGGCGCGGCGCACGCGGGCCGATCCTGGAACGCGACGGAATCGACGTTCGCAGTCAACGTGCGGGGAACCCATCACCTGCTGCAGGCACTGCAGCAGGCCGACCTCGCAGCGCGCGTCATGATCCCGAGCTCGGCGATGGTGTATCGACCCGCCAATGAACCGCTCACCGAAGAGCACCCGCTCATCCCGCCCAATCCGTACGGTCTCAGCAAACTCGCACAGGAGCTTCTGGGGGCGCGCGCCTCGACCGACGGACTGAGCGTCACGATCGGCCGCGCGTTCAACCATATCGGCGCCAGGCAGGATCCCTCATTTGCCGCTCCCGGGTTCGCGAAGCAGATTGCGGAGATCGAGGCGGGCATGCACGCGCCCGAGGTGGTCGTCGGCAATCTCGACGCCCAGCGCGAGGTAACCGATGTCCGCGACACCGTCCGGGCGTACCGGGCGATCCTCGAACGCGGCGGTCCCGGCCGCGCCTACAACATCAGCTCCGGTCGAGCCATTGCCATCGGCGAGCTGCTCGACGCGCTGTGTGCCCGCGCGAAGGTGCCGATCCGCGTCCGCGTCGATCCGAGCCGCTTTCAGCTCAACGACGTGCCGCTTCTTGTGGGTGATGCTCGCCGGATCCGCGACGAGCTCGGATGGGAGCCGATCATTCCTTTTTCACAGACGCTCGATGACCTGCTCGAATACTGGCGGGGGGCCCTTCGGGAGCTTAGAACTTAGAGGTGAGAACTCAAAGGGACTGAGATTGTCTTTTTGAGCTTTCAGTTTTGACCTTTCAGTTTTGAGTTCTAAGTTCTAAGTTCTAAGTTTGTGAGAGTGCTCATCACCGGTGGCACCGGCTACCTGGGGCGCACGGTGGTGCGAGCGGTCGCCGCTCGCGGACACGACGTGGTGGTATTCGCGCGGACGGCCAGTCGAAGCGGCTTGCCTGGCACGCTGACCGACGGCGACGTCCGCGATCGCGGCGCGATCGAGCGGGCCGCTGCGGGGTGCGACGCGATCTGCCACATGGCCGCGCTGGTCAGCATCTGGCGGCGGCGTTCGCGCGACTTCGACGACGTGAACGTCGGCGGGCTGCGACATGTGCTCGACGTCGCTCGGGCGCTCCACGTTCCGCGCGTGCTCTACGTTTCGTCGTTCCTCGCGTTGCCGCCGCGCGATCGGTCCGCGCCGGTCGAAGCCAATGATTATGCGCGCACGAAGATCGCCGCCGATCGTCTCGCCGACGACCGCCTGCGCGGCGGAAGTCCGCTCGTGCGCGTGTATCCCGGCGTCGTCTACGGCCCGGGATCGATGACCGAGGGCAATCTCGTCGGCCGGCTGATCGCCGATCATCTCAGGGGTCGGCTGCCGGGCCTCATCGGTCCGGAGAACCCGTGGTCCTTTTCGTACGTCGACGACGTCGCGCGCGGTGTCGTGTCGGCGCTCGAGCGTGGACGGATCGGCGCGCGGTACAGACTGGGCGGCGACAATCGGCCGCAGCAGCAGGTCTTCACCATCGTGCAGCAGATCACCGGACGCACCGTGCCGCGACGGCTGCCGTTTCCGCTGGCAACCGCCATCGGCACCGCCGAAGAGTGTCGCGTGCGGCTGTTCGGCGGACTGCCCCTCATCACCCGCGGTGCCGTCGAGATTTTCCGTCATGACTGGTCGCTTGACAGCAGCGAGGCGGTACGCGAGCTCGACTACACGATGACGCCGCTCGTCGAAGGTGTGACACGGACCGTCGAGGCGCTCGGGCCGTGACCTCGCATTCGGAGAAGGCCCGTCAGTGGATCCATATCGGATCGGGGGCGTTCGCGTTCCTGCTACGAGGGCTCACATGGATGGAGGCCGCGGGGTTGGCAGCGACGGCGCTCGCGTTCAATCTGTTTCTGCTTCCCCGGATCGGAGGCCGGCGCCTGTATCGTCCCGCCGACGAAGCGCGCGGCTTGCCGATCGGCATCCTGCTCTATCCGCTGGCGATCCTCCTTCTGGTGCTCACGTTCCCGACTCGTCTCGACATCGCCGGCGCCGCCTGGGGCGTTCTCGCGTTCGGCGACGGAATGGCGACGCTCGTCGGGCGGTGGGCCGGCGGGGCGCACTGGCCGTGGAACCGTGACAAGACGATCGCCGGAACGATCGGCTTCCTCATCTGTGGAGCGGTCGGCGCGAGTGCGGTCGCGTGGTGGATACGACCGTCGGTCGTTCCTGAGCCGTCGCTGTGGTTCGTGATCCTCGCGCCGCTCGCCGCCGCGATCGCGACGGCACTGGTCGAAACAATCCCTGTCCGGCTTGACGACAACATCTCCGTGCCGTTGACAGCCGCCGCCGTGCTGTGGCTGGCGAGCATGATGACCGCCGGCGCGGCGCGCCAGTCGTGGCCTTACGTCATGGCCGCGTTGCCGTGGGCGCTTGCCGTTAATCTCCTGGTTGCGTGGAGCGGATTCCGGGCGGGCGCGGTGTCGAGGTCCGGCGCAATTGCCGGGACCCTCATCGGCACGACCATGTACGCCGCTGCGGGGTGGTCCGCGTGGGTGCTGCTGTTCGCGACGTTCGCGCTCGCGTCCGTCGCGTCGCGTCTTGGTCTCGAACGCAAGGTGCTGCTCGGCATCGAAGAGGATCGCGAGGGCCGGCGCGGCGCGGGCAATGCCATCGCCAATTGCGGAGTCGCCGCCGCCGCCGCCGTTGCGGCCGCGACGACACCGTACCGAGCCGCCGCATGGCTGGCGCTTGTCGCAGCGCTGACAGCGGCCGGCAGCGATACTGTGGCGAGCGAAATCGGCAAAGCCTGGGGCCGCACGACCTTTCTTGTCCCGACGTTCCGCCGCGTCAAACCCGGAACGCCCGGCGCGGTCTCGCTGGAAGGCACCGCCGCCGGCATCGTGTCGGCGCTCGCGCTGGCGGCGCTGGCGATCGCGCTGGGCCACATCGCCTGGTCGATGATGGTGGTCGTCGTCGTAGCGGCAACCGCCGCGGCATTCGTCGAGAGCCTTCTCGGCGCGACGCTGGAGGGACCCGGCATTCTGAACAATGACATGCTGAATTTCATCAACACTGCGGTCGCGGCGGCTCTTGTGCTGGCGTTCACATGACGACAGTCCGCGGGTTCATCGATTTCGCACGACCGTTTACTCTTGTGGCGCCGGCGCTGGGATTCCTGTCCGGCGCCGCAACCGCCATCGGCGCGTTCCCGCCGGAATCGTGGGCCCCAACCCTCCTTGTGGCGCCGCTCGTTGGATCCGCCATGGCCGCGGTCCTCAACGCGGGAAACAACGCGCTCAACCAGATTTACGACCTGGACATCGATCGCGTGAACAAGCCGACGCGCCCGCTGCCGAGCGGCCGCATGACGATCCGACAGGCGTGGACCTTCACCACGATCGCGTACGTCGCTGCTCTGGTCCTCGCCTGGCTCGTTGCCCCATCGGGCCGCCATGAATGCTTCTGGCTGGTCATCGCCGCTGTCATCTGCACGTTTCTCTATTCGATGCCGCCCGCGCGAACCAAGCGGCTCGGCATCTGGGCGAACGTGACGATCGCGCTCCCGCGAGGCGTACTGTTGAAGGTCGCGGGTTGGTCGTCCGTCAAGACGATCGCCGGCGTCGAGCCTTGGTTCATCGGCGCAATCTTCGGGCTTTTTCTGCTCGGCGCGACGACAACGAAGGACTTCGCCGATATGGACGGCGACCGGCTCGGAGGCTGCCGCACGCTCCCTATCCAATATGGCGTGCGACGCGCGGCGTGGATGATCTCGCCGTCGTTCGTCGTACCGTTCGTGATGATTCCTGTCGGCGCATGGGCCGGCCTCCTGACGGGAAATTTCATGCTTCTTCAGGTGCTCGGCGCGATGATGACCGCCTATGGCGTCTACGTGTGCTACCTGATGCTGCGGCGCCCCGAGGAACTCGCCGTCGAGGCGAATCACGTGTCGTGGGCCCACATGTATCGAATGATGTTCGTCGCGCAGATCGGTCTTGCGATAGCGTATCTTTTATAAGGAGGATGACTCGATGACACGCGAGAGGATCAAGACGCTGCTGGTCGCGCTCCTGGCGGTTTTCACGCTCGGCTCGATCGCGGAAGCCGCGCCGAAGCGGGTCGTTCGTCACCGTCCCCGCCATTCCACCCGTGTCGCGGCGGGGACCACATCGGCTGTGAAGAAGAAGACAACGAAGACGAAACCCGCGGCTCGACGCGCGACTCAGACGCCCCCGTCAGCTAAGCGCAGGCCGACCACCAAGCCCCGTTAGGCAGACGCCGATCGTGCTTGACTGGGCGCGGCCGAAGTCGCGATCATGGGCGAATATAAAGCGAATACGCTTTCCCTATGGCCGCGACCCGGTCGTCAATGACCTTTCCCCTCTTTCTCGACCTCGGCTCGAAGAAGCCGAGTACTCGAGACATCGCCGACACCGTCAAACACGGTGGCACCGCGGCGCTCACCGAGGCCCAGCGTCGCGCGGACGAGGCGCGGTACCAGGAAGTCGCGTGCCGCTCCGCGCTCAACGGCGTGCGCGGGATGCCGTTCAACTGGACGCTGAACCCGTACCGTGGCTGCACCCACGGCTGCCATTACTGCTTCGCACGCCGCTATCACGTGCAGTTCGAGATGAACGCTGACGATGAGTTCGCGTCGGTCATTCTCGTGAAGCGCAACGTGGCCGACGTGCTCGGCCGCGAGCTGGATCGCCCGTCGTGGATCCGAGAACTGGTCGCCGTGGGGACGGCGACCGATCCGTACCAGCCGATCGAAGGTCACTACAAGCTGACTCGAAGCTGCCTCGAGGCGCTCGCACGCGGGCGCACGCCCATTGGCCTCATCACGAAGGGACCGATGGTCGTCCGCGATCGCGATGTGCTGCTGGATGTCACGCGCGCGGCCGGGTGCACCGTGTATATGAGCGTCCCGACCGTGGACGAAGACGCCTGGCAGACGCTCGAGCCGGGCACGGCGCATCCGCTTCAACGACTCCGCGCGGTTCGCGATCTCGTCGACGCAGGCATCAACGCGGGCGTCCTCATGGCGCCCATCGTCCCGGGCTTCTCATCGGCGCGCGCCAAACTCGAGCGGACGGTGAAGTCCATCGCCGACCACGGAGCGCGCTTCGTCGGCTGCAACGTGATGTACCTGCAGGACGGCACCCGGTCGCACTTCATGAAGTTTCTGGCGGACGAGTTCCCTGCGATGTTGCCCCGGTACGAGCGGCTCTACGAAAAGAAGTACCCGCCCAACGCGTACCGGAAAGAAGTTCAGGGAATGGTCCGGGTTCTTCAGCAGCGCTACGGGCTCACGCGCCGAGAAGACGCGAACGCGGACCGGACCGAGCCGGATGAAGTGAAAGGCCCGGAACAGGTGGGGTTCGCGTGGTAAATGTCAGGCGCGTCGCCGGAAGGTCGCTCCGAGAGAGGTGGCTACGGCCGGGGCAGCGCGAGCAGCGCCTGGACGCGCGCCTCGGTCGGCGGGTGCGTGCTGAAAAGCGACATCAGCCCCGACACTGACAGCGGTTTGATGATGAACATGTGAGCCGTGGCCGGGTTGGCGTCGAGAGGAACGGCATGCGAGGCTACCTCGAGCTTGCGCAGGGCGCTGACGAGCCCCATGGGACCGCCGGCGATCGACGCGCCTCCCGCGTCGGCCTCGAACTCGCGCGACCGCGAGATCGCCATCTGGATGAGCATCGCCGCCACCGGCGCGAGAATGATCGTTGCCAGCAGCGCCACCGGATTGTTGCCTTCGCGGTCGTTGTCGCGGCCGCCCATCCCCCAGAACATCGCGAACCGCGACGTCATCATGATCGCAGCGGCCAAGGTCGCCGCCACCGAGCTGATCAGGATGTCGCGGTGCTTGACGTGCGCGAGCTCGTGACCGAGAACGCCTTCGAGCTCCTCGTCGTTCAGCAGCCGCAGAATGCCTTCAGTCGCTGCCACGGCGGCATGGCTCGGGTTGCGTCCGGTCGCGAACGCATTCGGGGATGGCTGCGGAATGATGTAGACACGCGGCATCGGCAGGCTGGCGCGCGCGGCCAGGCGGCTCACGACGCGGTACAGCCGGTGATCGGGCCCGACCTGCTGCGCCGCGTACATCCGCAGGACGATCTTGTCGGAAAACCAGTACGACGCGAAGTTGGTGCCGGCCGCAAACAGAAAGCCAAGCATCAGGCCCTGAGCGCCGCCCAGCGCCTCGCCGAGCAGAAGAAACAAGGCGCTCATGATTCCGAGCAGGAGCGCCGTCTTCACTGTATTGGCCATGGTCTTATCTTACTTGTCGTCGATGTACGGCGGACCTTGCCGTTCAATGTAGGGCGGACCTAATAGTCCTAGTGTAGGGCGGACCTTATTAGGTCCGCCGATCCGCCGTTGATCGTACAGACGCGCGATCGGGTCGATCGGTTCCGGCTGCGGCGTATAATCACTTGATGCTGGGCTTTCTGCTCGCAGGGCTGATGGCTGTCGTCGAAGGCTATCTCGACGTCGTCTTCCCAGCCGACCCGAGGATCGCGCTGGCCTTGAGTCAGCAGCCGCCGGTGCCCCAGCCATTTCCTCGTCCGCCCGCGACGCAACCCGCGCAACCGGCGACGCCTCCCCCCACAGCCGCGCCCGCACGACCCGCAGCCGGCGCCGCCGAAGCCGCGCCGACCGAGGCCACCCTCGGCGTGCCGATCTACCCGGGCGCGCAGTTCATCGCGTCGTACGATGCCGGCCGCGGTCAGCGCTACTACCTCTTCGGGTCCGCTGCGACCTTCGTCGATCTGGTGGCGTATTACCGCACGGCGCTGAAACAGAAAGGCGAGCTCGTCTTCGACATCCCCGCGACCCACGAGTTCGACGTCGGAAAGTATCGCGAGGAGACGATGGCGTTTCCGCCGGGCGTGACGATCAAGGACTTCCAGACCGCGGCATCGCAGGGCTATCCCAACCCGAAGCCGGGCGGTCAGCCCGCGCGATTTCCGACGATCATCCAGATAGTGCCCGTCGCCGAGCGGTGAAAGCTGCATTCGTCATTTTCAACAGCATGACGGCGCTCGATTTCGTGGGCGTCGACGATCCCGTCACGCGGCTCAAATCCATCGGACTGATGCCGGATTTGTGCGACAGTCGTGGAGAACGAGTGGTGGACGAAGGCGATGTGTGACCTACCGTCGCTTGCCTCGCCGGGTTCCCAAGACGGTAACCTGCCCTTCGAGGCTGCCGATACGCCGCTGGTGATTCTCCAGCTTCGTTGACAGTCGCCGATCGAGCGCCACGTTCCGACCGATACACACTTCGATCGACAATTTGACCGTCGATTTCAAGTCTTCCGCCATGATCTCCATGTACCGACGCAGGTCCGCAAAGCTCTGCGCTGTTTCCTCACGGAAACCGGACAGATCTTCCTTGGTCGCGAACCGTTCGAGCTCGCGCGCCAGATCTTCTTTGGTCGCAAACCGCTCGAGCTCGCGCGCCAAATAGTCTTTGGTGGCGAAGCGCTCGAGTTCGCGCGTCAGAGCGTCCTTGGTCGCGAAGCGCTCGAGGTCGGCGTTGAGGTCTTCCCGGGTGAGCGACATGCGACGACCCGGATCTTAGCATCGTCCGTGCCGTGAGAATTCACGCTGAAAATCTCAGTCGTGCAACAGGAAGTGGCAGAAACTGCAACCCCACTCAGACGTCGATGCTGAATGATTTGCACGGGCGCGTTCTCACGCCTTCACGTAGATCTCCTTCGTCCTGCGGAATTCCAGCGACTTTTCTTCCATCCCGGCGGTCACCGCCGCGGCTTCGTCTAAACCCTTCTGCGCGGCGTAGTCTCTGACCTGCTGCGTCAGCTCCATGCTGCAGAACTTTGGGCCGCACATCGAGCAGAAGTGCGCCAGCTTCGCGCCCTCGGCCGGCAGCGTTTCGTCGTGGTATGCACGAGCAGTGACCGGATCCAGCGCGAGATTAAACTGATCATCCCAGCGAAACTCGAACCGCGCTTTCGACAGCGCATCGTCCCACTCGCGCGCGCGCGGATGCCCCTTGGCCAGATCGGCCGCATGGGCGGCGATCTTGTACGCGATCACACCCGCCTTCACATCGTCCCGGTTCGGGAGGCCGAGATGCTCTTTGGGCGTCACGTAGCAGAGCATGGCGGTCCCGTACCAGCCGATCATGGCCGCGCCAATTGCCGACGTGATGTGGTCGTAGCCGGGCGCGATATCGGTTGTGAGCGGACCGAGCGTGTAGAACGGCGCTTCCTCGCACCATTCGAGCTGCTTCTCCATGTTCTCCTTGATGAGATGCATGGGCACGTGACCCGGACCCTCGTTCATCACCTGGACGTCGTACGCCCACGCGATCCTCGTCAGCTCCCCCTGCGTCTTCAGCTCGGCGAACTGCGGCTCGTCGTTCGCGTCGGCAATCGAGCCGGGACGGAGGCCGTCGCCGAGAGAGAACGACACATCGTAGGCGCGCATGATCTCGCAGATGTCACGGAAGTGCGTGTAGGTGAAATTCTCCTTGTGATGGGCCAGGCACCACTTGGCCAGGATCGATCCGCCGCGCGAGACGATGCCCGTCAGCCGGCGAGCGGTCATCGGGATGTAGCGCAGCAACACCCCCGCGTGGACCGTGAAGTAGTCCACCCCCTGCTCGGCCTGCTCGACGAG
>JBGPKK010000151.1:0-11010 GCA_041485905.1 Vicinamibacteria bacterium | reverse complement strand
TGATGTACCCGCCGTTCCTGCTCGGGCTGATCACGGGTGGGGCGGTGATCTACTGGTTCACCGGCGCCTCGATCCAGGCCGTGACCACCGGCGCGTACCGCGCGGTCGAGTTCATCAAGGCCAACATCAACCTCAAGTCCGCGGCCAAGGCGAGTGTCGAGGACAGCCGCAAGGTGGTCTCGATCTGCACGCAGTACGCCCAGAAGGGGATGTTCAACATCTTCCTGGGCGTGTTCTTTGCGACGCTGGCGTTCGCGTTCCTCGAGCCGTTCTTCTTCATCGGCTACCTGATCTCGATTGCGCTGTTCGGGCTCTACCAGGCGATCTTCATGGCCAACGCCGGTGGCGCGTGGGACAACGCGAAGAAGATCGTCGAAGTCGAGTTGAAGCAGAAGGGGACGCCGCTTCACGCGGCGACGGTCGTCGGCGACACGGTCGGCGACCCATTTAAGGACACGTCGTCGGTCGCCGATTCGAAAAAGGTGGTCGAGATCTGCACCCAGTACGCGCAGAAGGGCATGTTCAACATCTTCCTCAGCGTGTTCTTCGGGACGCTGGCGTTCGCGTTCTATGAGCCGTTCTTCTTCATCGGCTACCTCATCTCGATCGCGCTGTTCGGCCTCTATCAGGCGATTTTCATGGCCAACGCGGGCGGGGCGTGGGACAACGCCAAGAAAATTGTCGAGGTCGAACTGAAGGCGAAAGGCACCCCCTTGCACGCCGCAACCGTCGTCGGCGACACGGTGGGCGATCCGTTCAAAGACACCTCATCAGTGGCGATGAACCCGGTCATCAAGTTCACGACCCTGTTCGGACTGCTGGCGGTCTCGCTGGCGGTGCGGCTCGCCGCCGAGCAGGGGGCATTCATCGGACACGCGCTCTCGGCGGTTTTCTTTGGTCTTTCGTTGATCTTCGTCTGGCGTTCGTTCTACGGCATGCGGATCGGCTCGGTAAAAGCCTGAGTCGTAGGCCGTTTGACGGGTTCTGGTGTCTAAACACAGGACGGAAAGGTTCATTGACACTCAATTTTTAGTCTGACTATAATCGGCGCTCTTTTCCTCAGGGAGTGGGGCGCCGTCAGGAGGAGTTACCGTGCCGCGTGAGATGTTCGGCGACATCGTCGAGCCCTCGATCAAGGTGGGCAGTAAGAAGTGGTATACGGTCCCGCTGTCGATCCTGGTGCATACCGTAATCATCGCGGCGCTCATCATCATCCCGTTGATGGCATTCGACGCGCTGCCGACTCCACCGACCATGATGGCGTTTGCTGCGGCGCCTCCGCCGCCGCCTCCCCCACCGCCACCGCCTCCCCCACCGGTTCAGGCCGCCGCGCCCAAACCGATCGAAACGGTGAACCCGGCTGCGGCTCCAATTGAAGCGCCTCGAGAAATCAAACCGGAAACCGGCGTAGAAACGCAGGTGCGGGGCGCTGTCGGCGGCGTCGAAGGCGGGGTTGTCGGCGGCAGCGTCGGCGGCGTCATCGGCGGCCTTGTCGAGGCGCCCCCGCCTCCTCCGCCGCCTCCACCACCCGCGGCGCCGGTCCGCGTCGGCGGCCTCATCAAACAGCCCACGAAGACCAAGGACGTCAAGCCGATCTATCCACCGATCGCGCAGTCAGCGCGCGTCCAGGGCGTCGTCATTATCGAGGCGACGATTGGTCCCGACGGAAGAGTGCAGGATGCGAAGGTGCTGCGATCGATCTCGTTGCTCGACCAGGCGGCACTCGATGCGGTGAAGCAGTGGGTCTTCACGCCGACGACGCTCAATGGCCAGCCCGTTCCGGTCATCATGACCGTCACAGTCAACTTCACGCTGCAATAGAAGAACAGGATGCCGGCACGGTCCAAACCACCGTGCTCTGCTCGTGACTCGTCCGGCCTCAGGCTGGACCAACCGCAATTCGATGGAGGGTGGACCGTGGATTTAATGGCAATGTGGGCGTCGATGGGATACGTGGCCAAGGCGGTGGCATTTGTGCTCTTCATCATGTCGATGTGGTCGTTCGGCGTCGCGATCGAGCGCATCTTCACCTTTACGCAGGCGCGCAACCAGTCGAAGCTGTACGCGCCGCAGGTGGCCAAGCACTTGAAAGAGGGACGGCTGAAGGAGGCGATCGCGATTTCTTCCTCGAAGAACTATCGCTACAGCCACCTCGCGAAAGTCGTGCTCGCCGGACTGCAGGAATACCAGTTCCAGCAGGAAAGCGGCGGCGCCCTGAGCCGCGAGGACCTCATGGACACGGTGCGCCGTTCCATCCAGCGCGCCGCGGCGCTGACGGCCTCGGACCTGAAGAAGGGCGTCTCGGCGCTGGCGACCATCGGTTCGACCGCCCCCTTCGTCGGACTGCTCGGCACGGTGGTGGGCGTCATCACGGCGTTCCAGGGCATTGCGGCCAGCGGCTCGGGTGGTATCGCCGGAGTCTCCCAGGGTATTTCCGAAGCGCTCGTCGAGACGGCGCTCGGTCTGGTCGTCGCGATCCCGGCCGTGTGGTTCTACAACTACCTCACCGGCCGCATCGAGTACTTCAACGTGGAGATGGACAACTCCTCGTCGGAGCTCGTCGACTACTTCATCAAGAAGACGGCGGCATAACGGGCAGGTAGGCAGATTAGGAGATTTACCTATGTCTATGGATCTCGGCGGCGCCAAGGGCGGAATCAAGTCCGATATCAACGTGACCCCGCTCGTCGACGTCAAGCTGGTGCTGCTGATCATCATGATGCTCGTCGCCCCACTGTTGCAGCAGGGCGTGAGCCTCAAGCTGCCGACGGCGACCAACACCGCCGACCACCCGGAGACGGCGAACCAGACGGTCGTCTCCATCGCCCCCAACAAGGACGTCTACCTGGACGCCAAACCCGTTCGGGAAGGCGAGCTGGCGACGAAGATCAACGAGAAGCTCGAAAACCAGAAGGAAAAGCTCGTCCTCATCAAGGCGGACGAGGAAGTCGAGTACAGCGCCGTGATGGGCGTGATGGATCAGCTGCGGCAGGCGGGGATCGAGGACATCGGGCTCATTACTGCGACTAGTCACACCGCTCCCAGCGGCGCGGCGAAGGGAGCCCAGTAATGGCACACGCGCACCACCACCTCGGCGCCGATAAGGTCGTCACGGGCGAGAGTCTGCACGCCAGCAGCGACATGAACGTCACGCCGCTGATCGACGTCCTCCTCGTGCTGCTCGTCATCTTCATGTCAACCCTGAATCTCACGCAGAAAGGCCTCGACATCAATCTTCCGGCCGAGACCAAGAAGAGCACCGACCAGACGCCGGATGTGAGCCAGATCATGCTGGAGTACACCGCCGACAAGCACATCTCGGTGAACAAGCAGGACGTGACGATGGCGGCGCTCGAAGAGCGGCTGCGCGCCATCTACGAGGGGCGCAAGGACAAGACGATGTTCATCATGGGCGCCGGGACGCTGCGGTACCGGGAGATCGTCGACGTCATCGACGCGGCCAAGGGCGCTGGCGTCGAAAAGGTCGGCATCGTCACCGACGGCATGCGGAGGGCCGCCGGCGCGGGTAACTAGAAGAAACGTCGAACGTAGAGCGTCTTGAAGAACGAGGCCGCTCCTGATTGCAGGAGCGGCCTTTTTTGTCTCCAATCAAGCAACAAAAAAGCCCGGGGCGATTTTCATCACCCCGGGCTCGGACGATCGAGCGCGTATTCTAAAACAGGAACTTGATTCCCAGCTGCATGTCGCGCATGCCCCAGAAGTTGCTGCTCGCCGTACGCGGCAGTAGATATCCGGTGTTGTTGGTCATGTTCACGGTCGCGACGTTTGTCGCGGCGTTGTACGTCGAGGTCGCCGCCACGACGTCGAACGCGGAGTCGAAGAAGCTCGCGTCGTTTTCCACGTTGAAGACGTTGAACATTTCCCACAGCACCTGGAATCGGCGCGAACCGGAGATGCGCACGTCCTTGCTAACGCGCATGTCGAACGTCTTACGGCCTGTCTGGCGATCCGTATTGATCCCGACCCACGGGGCGACGAAAAACCCGCCCGTGCCGTTGGTGCTGGTGCTGTTGACCGAGCCCACCCCCGCGGGCAACGCGCCGTTGATCTTCTCAGTGAGCGGCAATCCGCTCTCCAGCGTCAGCACGCCGCCCACACCAAAGCCCCACAGATAGCTCGGCTGGTAGAAGAAGCTGCTGACGAAACGATGGCGCCGATCGGTGTTCGACGGCACGAACGCGTTGTCAATCGGATTGCTTCTGAATGTGAGCGCATCGAACGCCAGATTGCCGCCGAAAAAGGTCGCCGATGTCTGGCCGTTGTCTTCCGCTTTCGACAGCGTGTAACTGGTGTCGAAGAGGAGGCCCTGGGCGAAGCGTTTCCTTGCCTGCAGCACCAGCGCGTTGTAATGGGTGGTCACCGCCGGCTCCATGACAAAGATGCGGCTGAAGTTGGTATTGGGCCTCGCGCCTCGATAGAGCGGGAAGCTTCCCATCGTCTGGCCCTCCAGCACGTAGGTGACCGTCGAGTTCGCCGGGCTGAAGTTGATGTCCCGGAAGAACGGCAGGTCGAGGCCCTTGCTGTAGAGGTACGACGCGGAGAGGCTGACGCCGTACGCGACCCGCCGCTCGATGGCGAGATCCACCGAGTGGACGCGCGGACGCACCAGATCGGGCGAAAAATAGTTAATGTCCGGCTTGTTGCCGACCGCGCCCGCCGGAATCGCCGCGAGCACGTTCGGGTACGTCGGCGCACCTGCAGTCGTCGGCGTAAAGAAGTAAGTGGCCTGGTTCAGGCCGTTGTTGGTCAGCGCGTTCGCCACCGCGCTGTTGCTCGTCAAGCCGTAGAAGATCCCGTAGGCCGCGCGGAGCACCGTGTCGTGCTTCGCGCCCAGGTCGTAGGTCAGCCCCAGGCGCGGCGCCCAATCGCCCTTGTCCTGACTGAAGTGCGTCGTCTCGGGCACCGTGGGATTTCCGGAGAACGTGACGCCGTTGGTGACTACTTCGCCTGGCTCGGGCAACTGCTGATACTCGTAGCGAAGGCCCAGATTGACCAGGAGCCGGTCGTTCACGCGCCACGTGTCCTGCACGAAAAAGTTATAGAGCCATTCGTTGAAGGATACGGCGCCCCCGAGGTTGTTCACGTCGAAGGCCTGGGTGAAGCTGGCGTAATGCTTGCCGGTGAGCGTACCGGACGGCACCGGCGTGCACCCAACGGCGCCCTGCGGGCAATCGGTCGCGATGTTGTTCAAGGCGCTCCCGGTATAGCTATAGACGCCCCCGCCCTGGAACAGATTGATGAGGTCTTCCTTGATGTAGTTAATGTCGGTCCCGACCTTGATGGAGTGGCCGCCACGAAAGTACGTCACGTTGTCGATGACCTGGTACCGTTGTTCGTGCGGATAGGCGGGACGCGGCAGGAAGTTCGGCATCCCGATGCCGATGCCGCCGGTCACGGCGGTGCTTGGACCGGGCCCGTTCGGAGTCTGTTCTTCGTAATCGCGGCCGATTTGCGTGCGCAGCTCGTTCAGCCATCTCTGACTGAAGACCGTGGTCAGGTTGATGACGGAGAAATCCGTCGCGACGATGTCGGTGCCGTTCTGCGAATTCGCGAGCGTCAGCACGGCGCCGGTGTTGATGCCGTTGGGCGAGTTCCACCGCTGGGCGTTGTAGTTGATAGAGAAGTTGTTGGCCTGATTGATGGCCCAGTCGACGCGTCCCAGCCCCACTTTATTGTTCGCCTCACGCGGGTTCGTCACTTCGAGCGAGTGATAGAAGTCGATCGTCGAGGCGCAGTTGACTGCGGAAATGGTGCAGGCGCCCGTGTAGAACGTCGTGCTCGACGTATTGGTGAACGGCGGGAAGTTGCGCAACTGCTGATCGTAATCGACGAAGAAGAACACCTTGTTCTGCTGGATCGGACCGCCCACACCCGCCCCGAACTGCTGCCGGCGCTCCTGAAGGTTGTCCCAGACAAACTTCGGCGCGTCATTGGGAATGAACGGATCCTTCGATTGGAACGCTTTGTCGCGTAGGAAATAGAATCCTTCGCCGCTCAGGGCGTTGCTGCCGGATTTTGTCACCGCGTTGACGGTGCCGCCGGCGGCGCGTCCGAACTCGGCCGACATGTTGCTGACGCCGACCTGGAACTCTTTGATCGCCGATTCGCTGATTGAGTACACGGCGCGAGTGCGGCCTCGAGCTTCCGAGAAGAACGCTTGGTTGTTGTCGACCCCGTCGACCATGTTGTTGTTGTAGAGGCCGGAGATTCCCCGGTAGCTGATCAGCCCGAAGGTGCCGTCGTTGGTGACGCCGGGACTAAGCATGACGAACTGATCCCAGCGGCGGCCGTTCAGCGGCAGATTCTGGATGGCGTCCTGCCCGAACACGGAGCTGACGTCGGTCCGTCGCGTGTCGATGATCGTCACCTCGGCGTTGACGTTGACGGTTTCGCTGATGCCCGCCGGCCGCATCTTCACGTCAATCGGTACGGTCTGGCCGACCTGCACCTCGATGTTGGTCTGCGGGGCTGCCTGAAATCCCGCAAGCGTGACCGCAACTTCGTACCGCCCCGGTTGCAAGGCGGCCGCGCGATACCGGCCGCTCTCGTCGCTGACGATGTCGCGTGACACGTTGGTGTCCATATTGCGGACGACGACGTTGACGCCGGGAAGCACAGCGCCGGTCGTGTCCATAATCAATCCTTCGATGTTGCCGGTCGCCGCGCTCTGAGCCCGAGCATCCGGCACGGCGGAACAACAAAGGAGAACCAGGACCGCTGCGGGCATGGCAAACCAGTGACGCATAATCAAACCTCGTTTGGTGTGGGAAATCGTCATCAGCGAATGCGCCATTTTAGCGCGTCCGTATGAACGCCAAGAGACAATATCAGGGCAACAAATCCGTCGCCCCTTCGACGATCCAATCCGCTGGAGCCCTGATGAAGCGTTAGTCGCTCCTGCGTGACCGTGGGCCCGCGGCGGCCAGATCGGACTCAAAGAGCTCGAGCGCGTCGTCGGCCATCGCGTAGGTGTGCTGCTTCTCTGGGAATTTCGAGGCACGCACATCTGCCGCGTACGCCATGAGGGCCGACCGCACGGCGCCGCCGATGTCCGCGTACTGCTTGACGAACCGCGCCACGTGACCCGACGTGAGCCCGAGGAGGTCGTGCCAGACGAGCACTTGACCGTCACAGTCGACGCCGGCGCCTATCCCGATGGTCGGAATCCGGAGCGCGCCGGTGATGTGCGCCGCCACCGGTGCGGGGATCGCCTCGAGCACCAGCGCGAAGCAGCCAGCCGATTCGAGCGCGATGGCTGCCGCCCGAAGCTTGTTGGCTTCGGCCGCAGTTCGACCCTGCGCCTTGTACCCGCCGAGCATGGTCACGGACTGAGGGGTCAGGCCGATGTGGCCCATGACTGGGATGCCCGCGTCAACCAGCGCCGTGACTCGTGCGAGCGTTGCGCCCGCGCCTTCGACCTTGACCGCGTCGGCGCCGGCTTCCTTCATGAACCGTACGGCGTTCTCGAGTGCGGCGGCGTTGGACACCTGGAACGAGCCGAACGGCATATCGGCCACGATGAACGGGCGCCGCGCTCCGCGGGTCACTGCTCGCGTCAGGACGAGCATCTCGTCGACCGTCACGGGCAGAGTCGATTCGTACCCCAGGACGGTCATCGCGGCGGAGTCGCCGACGAGGATGATGTCGACACCGGCCGCTTCGGCGAGGCGCGCGCTCGGGGCGTCGTAGGCCGTGACGGTCACGATTTTCTCGCCCCGCTGTTTCATGGCGGCGAGATCGGTAAGCGAAACCTTGTCCGTCTTCATGGAGGCTCTGGACGATTATCGTCCGTCGAGGGGAACGTTGTCGATGAGGCGGGTCCCCCCCACACGGGCAGCAATCGCAAGGGTCGGCCGTCCGTCGAAGTCGGCGATCGCCACATAGTCCGGCTTGAGGTCCCCGAGCGCCGCACGCGCGGCCGCCACCGCGTCGCCGCCCAGGTGATAGGCCGCGAGGCCGGCCTCCAGCGCACGGGGGATCGCGAGCGCTTGCTCCCGCTCGGCCGCCGAGAGCCGGAGGTTTCGGGAGGAGAGGGCGAGGCCGTCGGTGTCCCGAACGGTCGGCACCACGCGGATCTCGATCTCGAGGTTCAGGTCGCGCACCAGTTGCGTGACGACGGCGACCTGCTGCGCGTCCTTTTGTCCGAAGAATGCGAGCTGCGGCCCGACAATGGTAAACAGCTTGAAACAGACGGTCGCAACCCCGCGAAAATGACCCGGTCGGAAATCTCCCTCCAGCCCGTGGGAGGCCCCTTCGACGTCAATCCACGTGGCGTGGCCGGGCGGGAACATCTCCTTGACGCTCGGAGCAAACAGATAGTCGACCCCTTCCTTCTCGGCGATCCGCGCGTCGTGGGCCTCGTCACGCGGATAGTCAGCCAGATCGGCCGGATCGCTGAATTGGGCCGGGTTCACGAACAGGCTCGCGACAACCTGATCTGACGCCCCGCGCGCCGCACGGAACAGCGCGACGTGCCCGCCATGGAACGCACCCATCGTCGGAACAAGACCGATCGTCGATTCAGTCCGGAACGGGTGCAGCAGGCGCCGGAGGTCTGCAATCGTGCGCGCGGTCTTCATCCCGCGGTCGCCTCGGCCAGCGCGCGATACATCGGTTCCAGGTCGGGCGCGTGCGCGCGAATGGCCGCCAGATGCGCGTCGACCGTGGACCGGTCGCCCCGCGCGATGGGTCCGGTCAGCTCGAAGCCGTTGTCGATTGTCCGGCGCATCAGCGGCAACAGCGCTTCGGGCGGTGCACCGGCCGCGTCGAGCAACCGTGAAGCCGCCAGGTAGAGGGTGACGAGATAGTTCGACGCGATGACCGCCCCGGCGTGGTACAGGCTTCGCGACTCGTCACGAATCTCGAAGGGACGCAGGCCCAGGATCTCCGCCAGCCAGACCCCGCCCCGTCTTCCCGCGTCGTCCTCGGCGGTGACGGCCGCCCACGCGCCATCGAGCTGCTCCGCGCCGCGCGCGCGGGTGAACGTCTGGAGGGGATGAACGCCGAAACGCCGGGTGTGGGGATCCAGCGCGGCGAGCGGCGTTGCGCCGCTCACGTGCGCGATCCAGGGACCAGCCTCGATCCCGAGTGCTACGTCGCGGATGGCGGCGTCAGGCACGCACAGCACGACGAGATCCGCGCGATCGTCCCGCACGGCGATGCCCCGCTCCAGAAGCCTCGCGGCGATCGCCGAACCCACACGGCCGCGGCCCACGATCCGCACGCTTTCGAACATGTCGGGCGTCTCCGTTGTGATGCCGGGGCTGAAAAAAAAGGCCGCCGAAGGTTCGGCGGCCTTTCGACGACTCAACTGCTCGGCGCGGTTTACTGGCCGGATGCTTTTTTCTTGCGCAGCTCCTCCGCCTTCCCCGCCAGATCCTTGGCCCTGTTGATCAGGTCGTTTTGTATCTTGGGATCCTTCTCGGTGTTGGCCTGCAGCCGCAGCAGGAGCCCTTTGATCACGAGCGCTTCGGGGTAATCCGGCTTGATCTGCAACGCTTTGTCGATGGCCTTGATGCCCCGCTGAATGTAGTCCCTCTTCTCGTTGTCTTTCAGCGCGGTGTCGCGGAAAGCCTGGTCCCAGTAGAAGGTCCCAACCGTGTACTGCGCCTCCGGGTTCTTCGGATCCCGCTCCGCCCGTTCCTCGGTCGCCTTGATCATCTTGTCGATCTGGCCCTGACGCTTATAGTAGCCGGCCAGCGTCATGTAGACGGCGGCCTCGTTCGGCTTGACCTCTTTGGCCTTCAGCAGGACCTCTTCCTCGCTTTCGTACGCGCCGGCGTTATCGTAGATCGTGGCGAGCATGAAGTAGTTGCTCGGCTCGCCCGGGTCGAGCTGAATCATCCGCTGGACGACCGGCTCTGCCTTCGCCGGATCGTTCAGCTTGTCGGCGCCGTAGGCCGCCACGAGAAACTCCATCGAGAGCCGGGCGAGCTTCTTGTCCATCGGATTGTCCGACTTGGACAGCTTTTCGGCCGCGACCTGATAGTTCTGAATGGCCTTGTTCAGAAACGCGTCGTTGCTCGGCTCGCCCTTCTTGCTTGGTTTGAACTGGTTGTCGTAGCTGTTGCCCAGATAGAAGTAGGCGGAGGCGAGCTTGGGGTCGTCTGGGGCGGCCTGAACGGTCTGTTCGTAGAAGTCGGCCGCGGTCTTGTAGTCCTGCTGCTGATAGGCATGATTGGCTTCCTTGAAGCTCTTCATCCCCTTCAACTGCCCCATCCTGCTGCACCCGGCAGTCGCCACGACGAGGACCGCAACCATTGTGAGCGATAATCCCGACAGCAAACGCATTCGGTCCCCTTTGTGCCCGTTAATCGGCATGTTCGATCCTTCTTTGTCCCAGGACGCCGTAAGCTCGGTCAGGAACCCGCCGTCCAGGGTCGCGCGTTCTGGCGGGAAAGTTGCCGTGGCTGAAACCGGGTCAGTATAGTGAACCCAAAAAAGCCAAGTCAAGGACACTATAGACGAATTGGTTAGACACCAAACTCCATGATTCGCTTCGAGGATCTCCTCGAAAAGGTGCGGGCATACGCGCCCGAAGCCGACGTCGAACTGCTGAGGCGCGCGTATGTCTTCTCGGCCCTCGAGCACAAGGGACAGGTCCGTCATTCGGGCGAGCCCTACCTGATTCACCCGCTCGCCGTCGCAGACTTCCTCGCCGACATGAAACTGGACGCCGTGGCGATTGCCGCCGGCCTGCTCCACGACGTTGTCGAAGACACGCTGACGACGATCGAGCGGATTCATGAGCTGTTCGGCCCCGAAGTCGCCCACGTCGTCGAAGGCGTGACGAAGATCGGCGCGATCCCGTTCTCGTCGAGCGAAGCGCGGCAGGCCGAGAATTTCCGCAAGATGCTGCTCGCGATGGTCGACGACATCCGCGTCATCCTCGTGAAGCTCGCCGATCGGCTGCACAACATGCGGACGCTCAATCATCTCGACGAAGAGCGGCGGATCAAGATCGCCCAGGAAACGCGCGACATTTACGCG
>JBGPKK010000150.1:0-11036 GCA_041485905.1 Vicinamibacteria bacterium | reverse complement strand
GTCCGTCCGCCCTCTCAGGCCGGATACTGATCGTTGCCTTGGTGAGCCGTTACCCCACCAACTAGCTAATCAGACGCGGGCCCCTCTTCCAGCGCTAGGCCTTGCGGTCCCCAGCTTTGATCTCCACCTCTTCAAAGGCAGGATGTTATGCGGTATTAGCGTCCCTTTCGGGACGTTATCCCCCACTCGAAGGCAGGTCACCCACGTGTTACTCACCCGTTTGCCACTCTACTCATGGATTGCTCCACTTTCGCGTTCGACTTGCATGTGTTAGGCACGCCGCCAGCGTTGATTCTGAGCCAGGATCAAACTCTCATGTTAAAGTCGTCGCCCGGCTTTCATCACCGCCACGGCTCGCGCCGCGCTTGCGATGATTGTCGGAGCAACTCATTAACGCGAGGCCGATTTGGCTTCTGCGTTGTTCAATCCGTTCGTGTCTAGTGGTTCGCCGCCAGTCGCCTTCGCACGGACTGACCACGTCGGTCGACCGCTTGCGCGACGCCACTCGCTGACACTCATTGTCTCTGCTTACAGGCAGCGCATTGAGCGCTGCCATGCCCGCGGCACCTTTCGGCGCCGCATCACGCGCGCTGAACGCGCGTCCACCCCGCGGTCAAATCCGCGGGTGTAACCATTGACGGGCTGTGTGTGCTTGCACGCACTATCTAGTTTTCAAAGAACCGACCGACCGGTCGTCCCGTGGACGCCCGGATTCCCCCGATTTGTGCCCATCGGCCTCTCAGCCGACCGCATTTAGGGGAACCTTATAAGGTTACTAGAAACCGCAAATCCTGTCAACCCGATGAACGGCCCAGCCGCCCGCTACGGTTGTTAGGGATTGGGGCTACGGGCCGAGCGAAGGGACCGGCGCGCGAAGAACCTGGCAGAGTACCGAAGATAAAAAACCTCTGAAGGCCGTTTAGCAAATCCTCCGCCAGCATCTGGCCGGTCTCTCGTCACCTCGAACGTTCATCAAGTATCGCGTACCGAAAGCAGATGGTCAAGTCAGCCGTATCACATGATTCTGTTTCTGACCCTTGCGCAGCACGAACAGACGGCCACCGATCGCCTGCTCGCGCGTGAGCCGCGACTGAGGATCCGACACGCGGCGGTTGTTCACATACACTCCGCCCGATTGCACGAGCCGTCGCGCCTCGCTTTTCGAAGGAGCCAACCCCACGCGCGCCACGAGATCGACGATCCCGATGCCCGCAGAGCCCAACTCCTCGCCCGACAACTCCGTTGAGGGGACATCTTCGAATACCGCGAGCACATCGTCGACGTCGAGCGTCGTGATGTCTTCACCGAAGAGGACCGCGGAGGCGTGCTCCGCGCGTGTCGCCTGCCCGGGACTGTGCACGAGCGCGGTGACTTCACGGGCAAGCACCCGCTGCGCCTCACGATTTTCGGCGTGCTCGCGGGTGAGGCGTTCCAGATCGTCGACCGCCGCGCGTTCGAGAAACGTGAAGAACTTCACATACGGCACGACGTCGCGATCCTCGGTGTTCAGCCAGAACTGATAGAACCGAAACGGCGACGTGCGCGCCGGATCCAGCCAGACGGTTCCCACCTCGGTCTTCCCGAACTTGGTTCCCGATGCCGTCGTCATCAGCGGCCAGACCAGTCCGTGGGCTTTCCTGGCGCGCAGCTTCCGAACGAGGTCGATGCCGGCGGTGATATTTCCCCACTGATCACTGCCGCCCATCTGCACAGAACAGCCGTACTGATCGGACAGCTGCAGGAAATCGTACGCCTGCAGCAGCAGGTAGCTGAACTCGGTGAACGACATGCCGTCTTCGCTCTCGAGGCGCCGGTGGACCGACTCCTTCTGAAGCATGTAGTTCACGGTAAAGTGCTTGCCGGCATCACGCAGGAACGACACCACGTCGATGGTGCCGAGCCAGTCGGCGTTGTTCACAATCCGCGCCGCGCGCGTCGTGCCATCACGCGCGTCGAAATCGAGAAACCGCGTGAGCTGTTCGCGAATCCCCGCCAGGTTGACGTCGATGTGCTCGCGCGAGAGCAGGATCCGCTCCTGCGACTTCCCGCTTGGATCGCCGATCATGCCGGTGCCGCCGCCGACAATCGCGATGGGAGCATGCCCGAAACGCTGCAGCCGCGCGAGCGCCATCACCGGCAGCAGGGAGCCGACGTGCAGGCTCGACGCCGTCGGATCGAAGCCAACGTACACCGTCAACGGCTCCCGAGCGAAGAGCTCCGCCAACCCCTCCGTGGCGTCGTAGACCATCCCGCGCCACGTGAATTCCTCGAAGACATTCCTCATGGAAGCAATCCGATTACTATAACAGTCCATGGCGATCGGTCGGCGCGTCGTCCTCAAAGCCCTCGCCGCCACTGGTGTCGGCGCCGTAACGGCCACCGGCTCGTACGGCTTCCTGTACGAACGCCACGAGCTCGAGGTGACGCGCGCGAACGTGCCGGTCGTCGGCCTGCCGCCGGCGCTGGCGGGCCTGCGGATCGGCCTGCTCACCGACGTTCATCGCAGCCAATGGGTGTCGCACGACGATGTGACTCATGCGGTCGCGATGCTGATGAACGAGCGGCCCGATCTCATCGTGCTCGGCGGCGACTATGTGACCTGGGGCGACCGTCAATATGTGCACCCCTCCGCGGAGGCGCTCGAGCCGCTCTCGGCGCCGCACGGCGTCTACGGGATCCTCGGCAACCACGACGATGACCGCGACATGCCGGCGGCGCTGACGGCCCGCGGCGTGCAGATGCTGAAAGACGCTCGCACGGCGATCAGGATTAAGGGTTACGTGATCGATCTCATCGGAGTTCGGTTCTGGACCAAGCGCGAATCCGATATCGCAACGCTGATGCGCGGAGCCACCGGCCTTCCGTTCCTGCTCGCACACGATCCGCGCCGACTTGCAGAGGCGGCGGCCCTGAAAATCCCGTTAGTGCTGTCCGGACATACTCACGGCGGCCAGGTCGTGCTGCCGGGCCTCGGCGCCATCGCAGCTCAGAAGTTTCCGGTGATTGCCGGCATCGGACGTCGCGGCGGCACGACGATGTTCGTCAGCCGGGGCGTGGGAACCATCTACGTGCCTGTCAGAGTGAACTGTCCGCCGGAAGTCGCGGTCCTCACGCTCCAGCCTGACGCTCCCCGTCCTGCTTGAAGCCTCCGAACACGGCGTGTCCCGCGTACATCCAAAAGCAATCGACGGACTCGAAGCCGGCGTGCTTGAGCCACACCAGGTGATGAAGCATCGCCGACGGTTGGTCGGCCGCATCGGGAAACCGGAAATGGTTCCATCGCGCGGCGATGAAACGAGCGAACTGGTCGGGCCGGCCGGCGGCCTCGGCCTGTTCCTGTGCGTCGCGGTCCCACGCGTCGGCGGCGAGACGTCGCGCCGCCGGATGTCCGGGCTCGACGAGATCCGCGATCACACACGCGCCCCTGGGCGAGAGTCGGTCCGCGATGGCTTTATAGAGATACTGCTTCTTCGCATCGTTCAGATGATGGAGGCAGAGCGACGCCATCACGACGTCGGCGCCGTACATCAGATCCCACCAGTCGAGCGCCGCGAGATCGAACGGACGGACTTGGCGGCGATCGCCGAAGCGCGCGGTCCGCGCCGAGGTTGCCGCGCGCATCGAGTCCGAACCGTCCAGCGCGAGAAGCGTCGCGGCTGAAAAGCGATCGAGGAGCGCCTCAGAGAGCCGCCCTTCTCCGGTTCCGATCTCAACGATGCGAAAGGCCTCGCCCGCCGCGAACGGCACGAGCGCGAGCATCGTGGCCATCATCTCGTGGCGACGAGGCACCGCAATCGCCGCAATGGCACGGAAGGTCGCCGAATCGTCTTCGGACCAGTCGCTCATCGAGTTCGCTGCACGAAACGCCGTCCGTCGACCGACCAGCCGCCGTCGAGCACGATCCGGATCGCTTCGGGATAGATCCGATGCTCCTCGGCCAAAATCCGCGCCGATAGCGTGTCGACGTCGTCTCCATCCAAGACCGGCACGGCGGCTTGAAGGATGATCGGTCCGTTATCGAGCTCTGACGTCACCAGGTGAACCGTCGCGCCGGTGACGCGGAGGCCATGTTCGAGCGCCTGGCGCTGCGCGTCGAGACCCGGAAAGGCCGGCAGCAGCGATGGATGAATGTTCAGGATGCGGTTCGGGAACGCGTCGAGCAGCGGCACGCCGACCAACTGCATGAACCCCGCCAGGCAGACCAGATCGACTCGTCGATCGCGGAGGACGTCGACGAGCGCGCGATCGTAGGCGTGGCAGTCAGGGTACTCACGGGAGCGGAGGCATAGGGCGTCGACCCCGGCATCGCGCGCGCGCTGGAGGCCCGCGGCGTCGCTGCGGTTGGAGATCACGACGGCAATCGTCGCGTCCAGCCGACCGTCGCGAGTGGCGTCGATGATCGATTGGAGGTTCGATCCGCGGCCGGAGATGAGGACCGCGAGCCGCGGAAAAAGGGGTCGGGAGTCGTTTTCAGTAGGCACTATATTTGCTTATGTCCAGGCGGTTCCCATCGAACATGCCTCGACGAGTACGGATTCCATCCGCCGGTATTGTGTATCACGTTCTAAACCGCTCGGTGAAGCACCTCGTATTGTTCTCAACAGATTGGGATTACGCATCGTTTGAAGGATTGCTCCTCGAAGCAAAGCGACGAGCTGCCGTAAAACTCTTCGACTACTGTCTGATGCGAAACCACTGGCATTTAATTCTTTGCCCTCAGAGGGACGGCGAGCTGTCGCGATTTATGCACTGGTTGACGGTCACGCACGCGCAACGCTGGAATGCCTTTCACGGAACGTCGGGAACCGGTGCGGTCTATCAAGGGCGGTTTAAGGCGATTCCGATTCAATCGGACGTGCACTTTCTCACCGCGTGCCGCTACGTCGAACGCAATCCACTTCGCGCTAATCTTGTGACCGACGCGATGGACTGGAGATGGACAAGTCTGTGGCGCCGCAAGAAATTCTGCGATCACGGATTGCTGGATGCGTGGCCAGTCCCCCGGCCGGTTCATTGGGAAGAATACGTCAACGAGCCGCAAACCGAGGTCGAACTGGAAGGACTCCGCGAGACCATCAGGCGTGGGGCTCCACTAGGCGACCGAAGGTGGCGGCGGCAGACCGCGAAACTCCTCCGCCTGGAATCGTCACTGCGACCGCGCGGTCGGCCGCCGAAGAAAAGACTCCCGACCCCTTTTAGTAGCGGACCGCGCGGTCGCCGGAAATGACCTGGCCCAGGCGCACAGGCTGCTCGCGGCTGCGGGCGAGTGTCGCCACGACGCGATCGACAGCCTCCGCGCCGCAGACCACGATCAGCCCGATGCCCATATTGAAGGCTCGGAACATCTCGTCGGTTGCGATGTTGCCCCGCTCCTGCAGAAACCTGAAAATCGGCGGGACCGCCCACGCACGCGTGTCGATTTGCGCCGCACATCCCTCAGGCAACACGCGCGGCAGGTTCTCGGTGATCCCGCCGCCAGTAATATGCGCCATCCCTTTGACAACATCGGCGTCGAGCAGCGGACGGATCGCGCTCAGATACGAACGGTGCGGCGCCAGCAGCGCCTCCCCGACGGTGGTGCCAAGCTCGGGGACCAACGTGTCGGGCTTCAGTCCGGCCACCTCGAAACACACGCGCCGCGCGAGCGAATAGCCGTTGGTGTGGAGTCCGGCCGATGGCAAACCGATCAGCACATCCCCTGGCTGAATCGCCCGGCCATCGACGATCTTCGACCGCTCGACGACGCCGACGATGAAGCCGGCGATGTCGTATTCGCCGTCGGCGTAGAAGCCGGGCATCTCCGCCGTCTCGCCGCCGATGAGCGCGCATCCATTCTCGCGGCAGCCGCGCGCCACACCGGTGACGACCTGTTCGGCAACCGCCGGCGACAGGCGGCCGGTCGCCAGATAGTCGAGAAAAAACAGCGGCGCGGCCCCTTGTGTGAGGATGTCGTTGACGCAGTGGTTGACCAGATCGGCGCCGACCGTATCGTGCCGGCCGGTCGCGAACGCGACCTTCAGCTTCGTCCCGACGCCGTCCGCGCTCGAGACGAGCACCGGATCGCGAAAGCGCTCGGTGTCGAGGCGAAATAAACCGCCGAATGATCCGATGTCGGACAGGACATCGGGCGTGAACGTGGCGCGCGCGATCGATTTGATCCGCCGCACCGTCTCGTTGCCCGCCTCGATGTCGACGCCCGCCTGGCGATAATCGACGGCGTGCGAGGAAGGATCCCTGCTCAAAACTCGAGCTTCCCGATCAGCGTCTGCACCAGCACCCGCGTGGGGGAGCCCTCCGGCGCGCCCCAGAACGTGCGCCGGGCGAACGCAAAGAACCGCTCCTTGTCGAGGTCTTCCTCGAGCATGTCGAACCCTTCGGCGAGAAGCTCGATAGCCTGATCCCGGCTTGGATGCTTCTCGAGCATCGGCATGACGAGGGCGGTATTTCGCAGCGCGACCGCGCCCAACGCCAGCGCCACGGGCGCGCGCGTCGCATCGTCGCGCGCAGGGATGCCGATGTCGACCAGCGCCTGGACGGCTTCCGCGTGCCCGGCCACGCCGAGCGCGCCAAGACCGGCGGCGGCGGCGCGAAGGAGGTCCTGGAAGCCGGCATTCTTGTCGGCGAACTTCAGGGTCTCAATCAGAAAATTTTCGTGGGAGCCGCAGTTGACGCCGAGCAGGCAGATCGCCGTCGCGATCGACGGTTGAGCGGCGCGCGGAGCGGTTCGCTGCAGCGCCGCCAGCGTCTCGAGCGCGCGCTTGTCTCCAATCTTTCCCAGCGCGAGCGCGGCATCGTCCTGGAGCGGGCCATCCAGCTTCGCAATGGCGATCAGCGCATCGACCGCGTACGGCGCCTTATAATCGCCGAGCGCCTCGATGACCGCGCTGCGAAAGAAATCTTCGCCGCGGCCCACGTCGCGCAGAAGAGCGGGACGCACGCGCTGGTCATTACCCCCAGCGCCCCCAGCGCCCCCAGCGCCCCCGTCGGCCTCGGCGCCCTCGGCAGCCAGCGCCCGCACGAGCGCCGGACGGACGAACTCGGCCTGCTCTTTGTCGAGCGCGGCAAGCAACGCCGGCACCATCGCGCGATTGGGGTTGTGCTCGAAGAAACTGTATGCGACGGTCCGCAGGCGATCGTTGGGGCTGGCCAGCGCCTCGCGCATCGCATCGTTCGTGCGAGGGTCGTTGAACCCGGTCAGCAGGACCAGGGCGCGATAGCGAACGTAGCCGTCGGTGTGCTCGGCAACGGTTTGCAGCAGGACGGGCACGGCCTGCGTCGCCGGCACGCGACGGACGGTGCGCGCGGCGTTGGTGCGCGTCGGGTAGTCGAGATCGCCCAGCTTGTTGATCGCAGCCTGGAGTTGGGCGGCTGGGACGGCTTCCGGAGATGACGGTTCCTGGGCAAACGCCGAATCAACACCAAGGACACCAAGGACACCAAGGAAAAATCCTGTACAGATCCTTTGTGTCCATCGTGTCCTTTGTGGTGATTCAGGGCGCGAAGAGCCGCTCATTCCACCACCGCCTCGGTCTTATCCAGCTTCAGCGCGAGCTGGAGATAACTTTGCTCGTCGCGCGGGAACGGCACTGGATAAACGCCCGTGTAGCAGGAGCTGCAATAGGATCCGCGGGCCGAACCGACCGAATTCAGCAGCCCCTCGAGGCTCAGATACGCGACGCTATCGGCGTCCAGGTACTTCGTAATCTCATCGAGCGTGTGGGTGGCCGCAATCAACTCAGAGCGGCGCGGTGTGTCGACACCGTAGAAACACGGGGAGATCGTCGGCGGACAACTGATCCGCACGTGCACTTCCCTGGCGCCGGCCGCCCGCACCATCTTTACGATCTTGCGACTGGTCGTTCCGCGCACGATGGAATCGTCGATCAGAATCACCCGCCGGCCTTCGAGGATGCTTTTTACCGTATTCAGCTTCACGCGGACGCCGAAGTGGCGAATCGCGGCCTGCGGCTCGATGAACGTGCGGCCCACGTAGTGGTTGCGGATGAGGCCCATCCTGAGCGGCACGCCTGATTCCTCGGCATAGCCCATCGCGGCGCACACGCCGGAGTCGGGGACGGGCACGACGGCATCGGCGTCGAGGGGATGCTCGATCGCGAGCTGCCGCCCGAGATTGGTCCGCACCTCGTTGACGCTCATGCCGAACACGTAGCTGTCCGGACGGGCGAAGTAGACGTGCTCGAAGATACAGTGCGCCAGCGGCGCCGGCGGAAACGGCTTGATCGATCGCATCCCCTGGGCGCTGACCACCAGCACCTCGCCGGGTTCCACGTCGCGCTCGTAGGTCGCACCGATCAGATCCATCGCGCACGTCTCCGAGCACACCACCACCGCATCGCCCAGACGCCCGAGCGCCAGCGGCCGGAACCCGTGCGGATCGCGAACCGCGATGAGCTTGTCGCGCGTCAGCAGCACGAACGAAAACGCGCCCTGTATCTGCGACACCGATTCGACGATGGCATCCTCGACGGTTGCCGCCCTCGAGCGCGCGTACAGATGCAGCACGACCTCGGTGTCGCTGCTCGATTGGAAGATCGATCCCTGCCGCACGAGCTCGTCGCGCAGCTCGCCCGCGTTGACCAGGTTGCCGTTGTGGGCGATCGCGATCTGACCGTGCGCGCAATCGATCAGAATCGGTTGGGCGTTCAACAGCTGACTCGAGCCGGCAGTCGAATAGCGGACGTGGCCGACCGCCACCGGTCCAGGAAGGCTCGCCAGCGTCCCGGTATCGAATGCGTCGGCGACGTACCCCATCGCTCGCGACACGCGCACCTGCCCGCCATCCGATGCCGCGATGCCGCCGCTCTCCTGCCCGCGGTGCTGCAGCGCATACAGACCCAGATAGGTCATGTTCGCCGCTTCAGGATGACCGAAGATGCCGAACACGCCGCATTCGTCCTTGAATTTATCCATTTCTTACTTTGTGGCGGGGCCCCACCCCCGCCACCTGTGCCTTCGCCGCTCACGCGGCTCGGCGTTCATCCACCAACTATCCGCTTAGTGACCGGCCGGCGAACCAGTCTACGCTACGCGTCTCGCGAAGTGCCGCTCGATGACCGAGGACCACACGCGTTCGGCCTCGTCGACCGGCAGATCGATCGCCATGTGACCGCCGACGGCAATCCGCAGGAGGTTTCCGCCTGTCCGGCCAACGACCCACGCCGGCACGCCGGCGGCAGCCGACCGTTCCAGCACCTCGGTGAGGCTGTCGACCGTTGTCGAGACAATCACGCGCGACGCGGTTTCGCCGAACAAGGCGGCCGCGCGCAGCATGCCAACACCTTCGATGGAGATCTCCGCGCCGATGCCGCCCGTGTCGAAGCAGCATTCGGCGAGCGTCACTGCCAGGCCGCCATCCGAACAATCGTGCGCCGATCTCAGGATACGCGAATCGGCGAGATCCACGAGCAACGATTGCAGCGCCCGCTCGGCGTCGAGATCCAGCGCGGGCGGCAGCCCGCGAACGAGCCCGTGGACGACCTTGAGAGATTCACTGCCGCCAAGCTCGCCGCGATCCTCGCCAAGAACGACGATGATGTCGCCTGATCCTTGGAAACGGCGGCTGAGCAGACGGTCGGCGTTCTCGAGCAGGCCGACGACACCGATGACCGGCGTCGGATAAATGGCCCGGCCGTCGGTCTCGTTGTAGAGGCTCACGTTGCCGCCGGTGATCGGCAGGTCGAGCGCGCGGCAGGCCGCGCCGATGCCTTCGACGGCCTTCGCAAACTGCCACATGATCGACGGCCGCTCGGGATTGCCGAAGTTCAGACAGTTGGTCGCGCCAAGCGGCCGGGCGCCGGCGCACGCTACGTTGCGCGAGGCTTCGGCCACGGCCAGCATTGCGCCGCGATATGGATCGAGATAGCAGTACCGGCCGTTCCCATCCACCGACAAAGCGAGAGCGCGATTGGTGCCCTTGATCCGAACGACGCCAGCCCCCAGTCCCGGCACATTCAGCGTGTTGGTCCGCACCATGTGGTCGTACTGGCGGTACACCCATCGCTTGCTGCCGATCGTCGGCGAGCCGAGCAGGGACAGGAGGTCTTCGTCGCTGCGCGGTTTTCCCGGCCGCGCCGCTTCGAGCGCGGTAAGGTCGAGCCGCTGGACGTCGGCGAGGTACTCCGGCTCCGACATCGGACGCCGGTACACGGGAGCCTCGTCGGTGAGCGCGCGATTAGGAATCTCGGCCACAACGCGGCCCTGATCGCTGACGCGCAGCATGCCGTCGCTCGTGACGTTCCCGATGTGGACCGCGTGCAGGTCCCATTTGTCGAACACGCGCTCGATCTCTGCTTCACGTCCCCGCTTGACGACCAGCAGCATGCGTTCCTGAGATTCCGACAGCATGATTTCGTACGGGGTCATGCCCGTCTCCCGTTGCGGGACGAGCGACACGTCGATCTCGATGCCGGCGCCACCGCGCGAACCCATCTCGGTGGTCGAGCAGGTCAACCCCGCCGCGCCCATGTCCTGAATGCCCACCAGCGCGTCAGTCTGCATCACCTCGAGACACGCCTCGAGCAGCAGTTTTTCCATGAACGGATCGCCGACCTGAACCGCGGGCCGCTTCTCCGCAGACTTCTCGTCGAATTCCGCCGACGCCATCGTCGCGCCGTGGATGCCGTCGCGGCCGGTCTTCGCGCCGACGTAGTACACGCTGTTGCCGACGCCGGACGCCACGCCTTTGATGATGTCCGTCGCCTTCGCGATGCCAAGGCAGAACACGTTGACCAGCGGGTTGCCGGCGTACGACGGCTCGAACGCGATCTCGCCGCCGACGGTCGGGATGCCGATGCTGTTGCCGTAACCCGCGATACCAGCGACGACTCCTTCGAGCAGACGCGGTGTGCCCGGCGCGTCGAGCTCGCCGAACCGCAGCGAATTGAGCAGCGCGATCGGACGCGCGCCCATGGTGAAGATGTCGCGGATGATGCCGCCGACGCCGGTCGCCGCGCCCTGATACGGCTCGATGAACGACGGGTGGTTGTGCGATTCGATCTTGAACACCGCCGCCAACC
>JBGPKK010000149.1:0-11108 GCA_041485905.1 Vicinamibacteria bacterium | reverse complement strand
CGGGCGTCGCGCGCCTCGAGCAATTGCCGCACGAGATCGGCCGCGCGCGTGAAGAGGACGCGGCGTTTCTGTTTCGTCGCTTCGACGCCGAGCGCGATCGCCAAGTGGGTCTTCCCCGTGCCGATCGGGCCCGCGAGGATGAGATTCTCGGGCGCCGTCACCCACTCGCCGCGCGCGAGCGTGTGCACCTGCGTCGCGTGGAGGCCGTCGGCGGCCGCAAAGTCAAAGGTGTCGAGGGTCTTCACCTCCGGGAAGCGCGCCTCCCGCAGCCGCTGGCGGATCACGGACTCGTGCCGCGACGCCTGCTCGGCACTGAGGACTTCGTGTAGGTAGTCTTCGTGCGGCCAGTGCGCATCGCGGGCCTGGCGGGCCAAGCCGTCAAACGCCCGGGCGACCCCGGGCAGCTTCAAGGCGCGGGCCTGCGCGACGATGAGCTCACGGGTGAGGGCATTGAGGCTCATACCGCGACCTCCCCGAGCCAGCCGTCATAGTCGGCAGCACAGCCGCTGATCACCTCGATGTCGCGTAGGAGGGGGGGCACCGCGTCCAGCGCGACGCGAGCCGGCGACGAGCGCGCCGGGCTGAGCGCGAGCAGCAGGGGCGTCCCGGTCACGAGCGCCGTGGTCAGCGCGGGCACGGCCACCGCCGCGCCGTACGTGTCCAGCTGCCCGAGCACCTTGGCGAAGAGGCGCGCGGCCTCCCGGGGGCCGTGCGCCGCGTGGAGCTGATCCCAGATCGCCGGAAACGGGCCGCCCAAATCCCGCAAGAGATCGGGCAACACCTGGCGCACCGCCTGCGGCTTGCGCGCCAGCTCCGACAGGTAATGCCGGTAGTCGATCGATCGCTGCCCGAAGCGCATGCGGGGATGGAGAATGCGCGTCCCATCGCGCCCGACGATCGTCACCGTCGTCGCGCCGACGTGGACGATGAGGTCGAGCCCCGCCCACCGACAGGGGACCGAGTAGAACGCGCCCTCTAGCCGCACCAACGCGCGCGGCGACACCGTGACGAAGGTCGTGGCGTCCGGCGCGAACGGCGTCGGGGCCGGGCGAAACTGACGCTGCTCTTCGAGAAAGCGCCCGCCGATCGTCTGCCCGGCCGCATCCCGCAGGGTGTCGAGGCGCGCGTCCATCCGCGCCAGCAACGTCTCGTTGATGGCCGCGAGGGTGGCGCCAACCGGAATCGGCACGAGCGCTTGCTGTCGTACGGCCTTGCCGCGCGACTCGACGCCGCCCTTATCGTGGCCCTCGCCGGGCCGACAGAAACAAGTCTCCAGCAGGTAATGCGAGGCGAGCGCCGTGAACCGCGGCGTCAGCGTGCGCGCGCCCCCGACCAGAATCCGGACGACGGCCGCGCGAAGATTGTCGTACGCGACGCGCGCTGGGACACCGTCGAAGTGCGCAAACGCACGGACGTGCCCATCGAGAAAGCTGATTTGGTCCTGGCGCTCGTAGATCCACGCAAAGTCGCGGCCCGAGTACATCAGCCGCATCAGGAAGAGCCATGCCTTCTGGCGCTTCCCGTTGACGTCGACCAGCACCTCGAAGAAGTCGACCTCGGCCAGATCGCCGGGCCGATACGTCAGCGGCACGAACACCTCGCGGCGCTGGCGCTTCCATTCGGCGACCGCTTCCTTGACGACGGTCACGCCGACGCGGTGCCCCTCGGCCACCAACAGCTCGTGCAGCCGCGTGGCCGTCAGCCGCTGCTTGCCGCCGGTCCACCGCACCGATTCCGCCAGGACCGCCTGCACCCGCTCGCCGACCACGTCCCAGACCGGCCGCGCTCGCGGCCCGGCCTCCGCCTTCCGCGTGGGGGTCGCTTGCTCCAGGTATTTGCGGACGGTGACCCGCGCGATCCCCAGCTCACGGGCGATCGCACGCTGTGATCGCCCCTCCACCAGCACTTTGTGCCGAACGACATGTACTTGATCCATCCTGAGCATCCTCCAGCGAACCCCGGATCCCACGATCCGGCAAGCCCGCCGTCAGGCCCTCAGGTGGTCTACTTTCCGAGCGGCGATTGGTCTACTTTCTGAGCGGCGCGCCCAAAAATCACCTGCCCGATCTATTTCGCCCTTCTTGAATGTGCGCTGAACCCAGGCAGCCATATCGTTTTCGTCCCATCCCATACCTCGAACAGCCTCTTGAATCTGGCTGTCGTCGGTCGGGCTTGCAATATCCCGGAACATTTTTCATTTCCTGTTCCAGGTAACAGATACTCAATAGCGGACAATCCGCTTGCCTAAACCGTAGCCGGTACTGGCACGGTCAGTCAAGTATATTGTTACCGCTGAAGCCGGACACTACGTACGAAATGACACCCGCGATTCGAGTCTCTGCGTCCTCCGCGTCCTCAGCGGTTGAGACAGAGGCTTCACTTCGCGCGGACGTCGTACGCGGCGAGCGTGCCCTGGTCGCGGATGTACAGTTTGCCGCCGCTCACGACCGGGTGCGCCCAGCTCGGGAGTCCCTGATCCGCGATCTTGAATCGACCCTTTTCCTTGTAGCCGGCGGGAGACGCCTCGGCCAGGCCGACGAAGTTGTCTTCGCTCAACAGATACAGGTTGCCGTCGGCATAGGTGAGTGAGCCTTTGCCGACACTCCGGTGGCGCCACATGGTCTCGCCCGTCCCGAACTTGAGACAGGTCAGAATCGAGTTGTTGAAGCCGTAGAGGTAGCCGTTCACGAGCAAGACGCCGCCGTGATGGTTCTGCAGTTCGCGTGTGAAATAGATCTCCTGAGCTTTGACCTCTCCACCCTGAGCGGTCAAACCGAGCAACGCGCCGCCGGTGCCGTAGGCCGACGTGAAGAACACCTTGTTGTCGAAAAAGACGGGCGTCGTGATGTTCGCGGTGCCGTTGGCGACGCGCGTGTATCTCCACATCAACTTGCCATCCGACGCACGGACACCGACAGCCGCGCCTCCCGTGAGCGTCATCACCGTTCTCACGCCCTGCACGTCTGCCACGACCGCGGACGCGTAGCCGGCCTCGTCGCTCAGGTCCTTCGCGGTCCAAATCGTCGCGCCCGACATCTTGTCGAGCGCCACGATGCCGGCGTTCTTCCCGCCCGGCGTCACGATCACCATGTTGCCGTCAACGAGCGGCGATTCGCTGAGCAGCCACTGGATGTTCCGGCCGTTGAAGTCTTTGAGGATGTTGCGTTGCCAGACCGCCGTCCCATCGACCGCTTTCAGGCACCACAAATCGCCGGTTTCTGTCAGGACGTAGAGCCGGTCGCCGTCCGTCGTCGGCGTCCCTCTCGGGCCCGAACCTTTGTCGTTGTTGCCCGACGGCCCGAGGGCTTTCGACCAGACGTTCTTCCCGTCGGCGCGGTTCAGACTGAAGACGAGGCTTTGTTTGCCGCTCGAACCTTGCACGAAGATCCGGTCGCCTTTGACGGAAATCGAGCCGTAGCCGGCGCCCAGGTTCGCAGCCGACCAGACGAGCGGCGGGCCGGCGGAAGGCCACTGCTGCAGGAGCCCGACCTCTTTCGACAGGCCGTTGCGATCCGGCCCCTGCCATTGAGGCCAATCGCCCGGGTTGGACTGCCCGCTAAGCGCCGTGGCCCCGAGGGCCAGCGCCAGCAGACTCATAAGGATCTTGTGTTTCATGATGATCGCTCCGCGGAGATCGCGATACCAGAATACATGACCTGTGGGGACACGACCTAGGATAGCCGCTTGAGTTCGGTCGGCGATGGGTGCCACAATCCGCGGATGTTCCAGTCTCCTCGGGTGACGGTGCGCCGTGCCTACAGGTCCGTTTCTCGGTCGTTGCTCGGATGCGGGCTCGGCCTGCTGCTCGCGTCCGTGCCGGCCGCCGCCCAGGAGTCGGCGCCTGCCGCGGCGGCAGCGGCGCAACCGGCACAGGGCGCGGGATCTGCGGTCCGCATTCGTCTGCCGGTTCTCACCGTCGTGGCGCAGAAAGAATCGGAGGATCCGCAGGACGTGCCGGTCAGCGTGACCGTCGTGCCCAAAGAGACGCTGGAAAACGCCGGCGTGCGCAGCGTCAGTGATGCGGCGATCTACGCGCCCAACACGTTCTTCAACGAGTTCACGGCGCGGAAGCTCAGCAACGCCCGTTTCCGCGGCGTCGGCTCCAGCCCGAACAATCCGGCCGTGACGAGCTATGTCGACGGCGTGCCGCAGCTCAACGCGAACACGTCGAGCATCGAGCTGCTGGACGTGGATCAGATTGAATTCGTTCGCGGGCCGCAGAGTGCCTTGTACGGGCGCAACGCGCTCGGCGGCGTGATCAACGTCATCAGCACCCGTCCTGGACTCAAGGCGTGGACGGGTAGTGTCGCGGGTCCGTTCGGCAACTTCAACAACGGGGAGCTGCGCCTAACGGCGTCCGGGCCGTTGAAGACCGACACGCTCGCCGTTGGCGTCGGCATCGGGTACTCCAGGCACGACGGGTACACCAGGAACGATGTCACCGGCCACGACCTCGACTCCCGCTCGGCCCTGTTTGGCAAAGGCCAGGTGCTGTGGCTGCCGGCGAAGGGCTGGGAAGTGCGCGGGATGTTCAGCGGCGAGCGCGCCAGGGACGGCGACTACGCGTTGAACGACCTCGGCGCGCTGCGGACCAACCCCTTCCACGCGTCGCGGAACCTCGAGGGATCGACCCTGCGCAACATCCTGTCGCCCACGCTGCGGGTCGGCCGCACGGGACCGAAGGTCGACTTCTCTGCCACGACCGGCTTCGTCTGGTGGAAAACCGAGGACGTCACCGACCTCGATTACACCGCCTTGCCGCTGGTCACGCGCAATAACGCGGAAAAGGCGTTTCAGTTCACGGAAGAAGTTCGGTTCGCCTCGGTGAAGAACGCGCCGATCGTGCTGTCCGACCGCGTCACGATGAGATGGCAGGCGGGCGTCTTCATCTTCACGCAAGGGTACGAGCAGGACGCGGTCAACAATTTTTCGCCGTTTGTGCTGTCGCAGTACATCAACTTCGCCGTCGCTCAGCATTCTCCGCAATCGACGCTCGACGACCGCGGCCTCGGCTTGTACGCGCAGGGCACGTGGACGTTCTCAAAGAGCCTCGACGTCACGGTCGGCCTGCGCGGAGATCGGGAGAACAAACAGGCGAACATGAACACGTTCTACTCGCCCGTGATTGCGCCGCCGGCCGCCGTCATTGCCGAGAAGGCTTTCGGCGATGTGTCCCCACAGTTCGCCGTGGCCTACCGCCTGGTTTCGCGGCAGACGGTCTATTTCACCGCCGCGCGAGGGTTCAAAGCCGGCGGGTTCAACCCCGCCTCGCCGACCGGCTCCGAGGCGTACGGCCAGGAGCGCAGTTGGAACTACGAGGGCGGCGTGAAGACCTCGTGGCTGGAGGATCGTCTGGCGCTCAGCGTCGCGGCGTTCCACATCGACTGGCGCGATCTGCAGGTCAACCTGCCGAATTTGTTGGTGCCCGGACAGTTCTACGTCGCCAACGCGGGTGGCGCCACGAGCAACGGCCTGGAGGTCGAGGTCCAGGCGCGCCCGACAGCGGGCCTCGATTTCTTCGGCGGGTTTGGAAACGCGGACGCGCACTTCGCGAGCGGCAGCACGTCGGGCGGCGTCAACGTCGGCGGCAACAGGCTGGCCAACGCGCCGGCCTACACGGCCGACGCCGGCGTGCAGGTCTCACGCACTGTTTCTCCAATGGCCACACTGTACGGGCGTGCCGAGCTCGTCCGGTACGGCGATTTCAAGTACGACGATGCGAACACCGCGGGGCAGAGCGCGTACTCGCTCACTAACCTTCGGGCGGGCGTGCGAAGCAGACGCGTGTTCGCCGAAGCGTGGGTGCGCAACGCGTTCGCGACCGAGTACGTGCCGGTCGCCTTCGCCTACCCGGGTCTCGCGCCCTCGGGATTCATCGGCGAGAGTGGCGCGCCGCGCACGTTTGGCGTTCGGGCCGGAGTGACGTTCTAGAGGTTGCTGAAAAAGCCAGCAACCTGAACTTAGAACTGAAAACTGAGAACTTGGAAGTGAAACGGTCGGGGTAGGAAAGGCGTAAACCTATGGTGATGAGAAAAACCGGCCTCGTGGTCGTTGTCGCACTGAGCCTCGGACTTCTTGCATCGGCTCAGCGGCCGGCCCCGAGCCCAGTCGGAGCCCGGCGCGTTGCGCTCGGCGACTGGCCTGAGGCGCGGGGACCCAACCGCGACGGGATCTCCAGCGAGACAGGCCTGGTCGAGAAGTGGGCGCTCAACGGACAGAACTTCCTGTGGCGGGCGCCGTACGGCGGACGCTCGGCCCCGATCGTCATGGGGAATCGTGTCTACGTGCAGAACCCGTCTGGCCGCGGACCCACGCTCCAGGAGCGGGTCATGGCCCTGGACGCCGACACGGGCAAGGTCGTCTGGGAATACGCATTCAACATCTTTCAAAGCGATATCCCGGCGCATCGCGTCGGCTGGGCGTCGCCGTCTGGCGATCCCGAGACCGGCAACATCTACGCGCTCAGCGGCGGCGCCGAAGCCATCGCCTTGAGCAAAGATGGCAAGCTGCTGTGGAGCCGCTCGCTCGGCGAGGAGTGGGCCGCCTTCACCACGCACGGCGGCCGCACGATGTCGCCGCTGGTTGACGGCGACCTCGTCATCGTGAGCGCAGCCATCTCGAGCTGGGGCACGGCGGCGAACCGCGCGCACCGCCTCGTGGCGCTCGACAAGCGCACCGGCGACATCGTCTATGTGTCGAACCCGGGCGGGCGCCCGTACGACACCGCTTACGCGTCGCCGATTATCGCCACCATCAACGGCCTGCGGCTCCTCATCGTCGGCCTGGGAGACGGCGGCATCCACGCGATCAAATCGCAGACCGGCGAAAAAGTCTGGAGCTTCGTCGCAGCCAAGCGCGCCATCAACACCGGCGTCGTCGTCAAAGGGACGAGCGTCATCGTGTCGCACGGCGACGAGAACCTCGACACGAGCGAGCTCGGGATGATCGGCGCGATCGACGGATCGCAGATTGGCGACATCAAGACGACGAAGTGGGCCGTCAAGGGCGATCAGTTCGGGTTTTCGTCCCCGGTGATCGACGGCAATCGCGTCTACCAGATCGAAAACGGCTCCCGGCTGAAGGCCTTCGACCTGGACAGCGGCCGCGAGCTCTGGAAGCTGCCGCTTGGAACCGTTCAAAAGGCGCCGCTCGTCCTGGCCGACGGCAAACTGTACGTCGGCACCGAGAGCGGCAAGTTCTTCATCGTCCGGCCGGGCGCAGACAAGGCCGAGGTGTTGAGCGAGGTGCTGCTGCCAGTCAGCAAGAACAGCGTGCAGCAGGCCGAGGGCACGCCCGAGCCGATTCTGGGGGGCGCCGCCGTGTCCCGCGGACGCATCTTTTTCGTCTCGAGCGACGCGGTCTACGGCATCGGACCGAGGACCGCGAAGGCGGTGACCGGGTCCGCCGTGGACGCTCCGATCGAAAAGGGCGACGGCGCGCCGACCTGGATCCAGGTCACGCCCACCGAGCTGGTGCTGAAACCGGGACAGTCGGTGAAGCTGCATGCGAGGCTCTTCGACGCAAAGGGCCGCTTCCTGCGCGAGGAGCCGGCCACGTGGTCACTCCAGGGCTTGAAAGGAACAGTGGCCGACGGGACATTCGTCGTGGCTGCGGATCCGATCGACCAGGCCGGCACCATCAAGGCCACGGTCGGAGCGATCAGCGGCGAGGCTCGCGCCCATGTTGCTCACCCGCTCCCGTGGAATGAAACCTTCGAATCGTACGCTGACGGCGCGGTGCCGCCCGGCTGGATCAACCTCGTGGCCGGCAAGTACTCCGTGGTCACGCTCGACGGTCAGAAAGTGCTGCAGAAGGCGCCCGACGAATCGATCTTCCAGCGCGGGCGGATCTTCTTCGGACCGGTGGACTGGTCCAACTACTCGGTCGAGGCCGACGTCCGCGTGGCGACCAAGCGTCGGCAGATGGGCGACATCGGGATCACGGCGCAGCGCTATACGCTGGTGCTCTACGGCAACAGCCAGCAATTGAAGCTGGAGCCGTGGGAGCCGGAGATCCAGCGAACGGTCACGGTACCGTTCACCTGGAAAGCCGATGCGTGGTATCACCTGAAGCTCCGAGTCGAGAACACCGCGGACGGAAAAGTCCGGGCGCGCGGCAAGGCGTGGCCGACCGGCGACGCTGAGCCCGCACAGTGGATGATCGACAAGGTGGATCCGATCGGCAATCGCCAGGGCGCCCCCGGCGTGTTCGCCTTCGCGCAGTTCGGCGCGTACCTCGACAACCTCAAGATCGTGGCAAACCAATGACAACGACATTGAAGACGATTGCCTTCACGCTGGCGCTTGCGCTCCTTCTCGTCACCGCCGCCTCGTGGCCCGCGCGCATGGCCGCGTCCGATCCGGGTGGCAGCGGTGATTGGCCCATGTGGGGCGGCACGCCCGACCGCAACATGGTCTCCAACATGAAGGGCCTGCCGGCCGACTGGGATATCAAGACCAGGAAGAACGTGCAGTGGGTCGCCGATCTGGGATCGCAGAGCTACGGCAACCCCGTGGTCGCCGGCGGCATCGTGTTGGTCGGCACGAACAACGAGAACATGCGGGATCCGAAGCAGTCGGGCGACCGCGGCGTCCTGATGGCGTTCCGCGAATCGAACGGCGAGTTCATGTGGCAGCAGACGCACGAGAAGCTCGCGGCGGGACGCGCCAACGACTGGCCGTATCAGGGCGTCGCCTCGTCGCCGACCGTCGAAGGCACGCATGTGTACTACACCAGCAATCGCGGCGTGGTGTGGTGCCTGGACATCAACGGTTTCCGCGACGGCAAGAACGACGGCCCGGTCACCGACGAGAAGCTCACCGGTGAGCATGACGCCGACGTGATCTGGTCGTTCGACATGATCGAGGAAGTGGGATCGTACCCCCACAACATGTCGAACTCGTCGCCGGTCATCTGGGGCGATCTCATCTTCGTCAGCACGTCGAACGGGCAGGACGAAGGGCACGTCCACATTCCGTCGCCCAAAGCGCCGTCGATCATCGCGATCAACAAGAACACGGGAAAGCTGGTGTGGGAAGACAACTCGGTCGGGGATCGCATCCTGCACGGACAGTGGTCCACGCCTTCGGTCGGCAGAATCGGCGGCGTCGATCAAGTCGTCAGCGCGCAAGGTGACGGCTGGGTGCGCGGGTACGAGGCGCTGACCGGGAAGAAGCTCTGGGAATTCGACACGAACCCGAAAGACTCGGTGTGGCCGAAAACCCGCAACGAGTTGATCGCAACGCCGGTGATCTACCAGGACCGCGTGTACATCTCCAACGGCCAGGATCCCGAGCACGGCGAAGGCGTCGGGCATTTCTATGCGATTGACGCGACCAAACGCGGCGACATCACGCAGACGGGACGTGTGTGGCACTTCGACAAGATCCGCCGGTCCATTTCGACCGCGTCGATCGCCGACGGACTCATCTACATCCCCGATTTCAGCGGCTTCCTGCACTGTCTCGACGCGAAGACCGGCCAGGAGTACTGGGTGCACGACGTCTTCGCGGCGGTCTGGGGATCGACGCTGGTCGTCGACGGCAAGGTGTATCTCGGCGACGAGGACGGCGATATCGTCGTCATGCAGGCGGGCAAGGAGAAGAAGGTGCTCGCCGAGATGAACATGGGCAGCGCCGTCTACGCGACGCCGGTGCCCGCGCACGGCGCGCTGTTTGTGAACAACCGCAACCAGTTGTTCAAGCTGGCGGCCAATGCCGGCGCGAGATAGGGCGCCAAACCTACCTACCACGGTGGACACGGAGGACACGGAGGTTCAAACCTACATGAACCGTAGGGCTTTTCCTCCGTGTCCCCCGCGTCCTCCGTGGTGGAGAGTTTTTTTCTCCGCGGTCTCTGCGTTGATCGTCGTATCAGTGGTCCCAGTGCTCGCGCAGACTCCGGCGGGCAACTGGAGCCAGTTCCGAGGAAACCCCCAACTGACCGGTGTCGCCGCGGACGCGCCGCCGGCGTCGCTGACGCTGCGCTGGACCTACGAGGCCGGCGACGGCGTCGACTCGTCGCCGGCCATCGCGGACGGGGCCGTGTACGCCGCCTCGGGCAACGGCGAGCTGCTTGCGCTCGATCTCGCGTCGGGCAAGCTGCGGTGGAAGTACGCAACCGGCGCGATGATCGGCGAATCGTCGCCGGCGGTCGGCGGAGGCGCGGTCTACTTCGGCGACCTTGGGGGCACGGTCCACGCGGTGAGCATCCGCGACGGCAGCCGGCTGTGGACCTTCAAGACCGGCTCGGAGGTCAAGTCGTCGCCGACGCTCGTGGGCAACGTGCTGCTGATCGGCTCGTACGACACGCACCTCTATGCGCTCGACATCCGCACGGGGAAACTGCGCTGGAAGCTACAGACCAACGGCCCCGTGCACGCCACGCCGGCCGTCTTCAACGGCATTGTGTACGTCACCGGCTGCGACGAGAACTTCCGGGCCGTCCGCCTCACCGACGGTGCCGTGCTCTTCAAGATCCCGACCGGCGCCTACACCGGAGCGTCGCCGGTTGTGGACGGCCAGCGGGCGTACTTCGGCACGTTCGACTACGAGGTCCTCGCCGTCGATCTGCGGGCACACAAGATCGTGTGGCACTACCGCAATCCCGACCGGTCCTTTCCGTTCTATTCGTCGGCTGCGCTGGTCGACGGCCGCGTGATCGTGGGCGGGCGCGACAAGGCGGTGCACGCGATCGAGGCGAAGAGCGGAAAAGGCGCCTGGACGTTCGTGACGCGTGCGCGCGTCGATTCGTCTCCGGTGGTGGCCGCGGGGCGGGTCTACGTCGGATCGAGCGACGGCCGCCTGTACGTGCTCGACGCCGCCACGGGACAGAAGCTGTGGGAGTTCGACGCCGGCGCCGGGATTACCGCCTCGCCGGCCGTGGCTGCCGGCCGCGTGGTGGTCGTGGCGCAGGATGGCCGGATCTACTGCTTCGGGTAGAATCAAAAAGGCTCAAGTCTGATGTCTTCCCCCACGGCCTTTGCCGAGCCGACCGAGGTCGGCAGCTATTTCGTCGCCACCTATCCCCCGTTCTCCGTCTGGTCGACGGATGCGGTCGAGCGCGACGCGAAGCCTGCGCTCGCAGCGGCTCCGGCGGCCGGCGTTCCG
>JBGPKK010000148.1:0-11343 GCA_041485905.1 Vicinamibacteria bacterium | reverse complement strand
GCCCAACCCGGAAGAAACGCGAGCGCCAGCCGATCGCGGCGCCGGTCCGCGTACGTTTTCGACAGCATGGCGAAGATCGCGGTCGTCCCTCCCTGCAGCATCGCCGTCCCCAGCCCGCGCACGAGCCACACGATCACCGTGGCGTCAGGCAACGAGTGCAGGTAGCTGAGATTCTCGAACAGGGCGAAGCCGGTCCCGACGGCGAAACCCAACACGGCCGCATCGACCAGAAACCCGACGCGCGCCGTGGTGACGAGCGTTACGACGAGCGCCGCCTTGGCAGTCTCTTCCGTGAGCGGCGCAATATACCGGCTGAGGATCCCGGCCGGCACCTGATGAACATGGAGCAGCCACTCGTGCAGCCAGAGCACGGCGGCGGCCGCGGCGACGCCGTACGTGAGCGCAGCCAGAATGGATGCTGGCCGCACCAGCCTGAAGCTGTCCATCAGCCACAGCATCACGAGGAACGCGACAACGGGAACCAGGGCAACGACGATGTTGATCACGCGGGGTAACGCTATCTGAGAATCTTCAACGACACCATGGCTTCGCGGTGCGGCCCTTGTCCTCGCTCGAGCGAAACGGCTCCGCCGACCGAAAGCGTCATCTCGAGCTCAGACAGCATGATCACTCGCAGGTCGAGCTGTCCGCCCACGTCGGGAGCGAGGCGACGCGTCGATCGGAGGTCGAGGCTGGTCGCCAGCGCGCCGGCGAAGATCGCCGGCCGCAGCCACGTCGCGTAGAAGCCCGGCGTGCCGAGGCGGCTGAACCGCCACGGCGGGAGGTTCCACTCGATCGTCGATTTCAAGAAGTTGCGCCCGCCGATTGCGTTCAGATTGACCCCCGGAAAGGCGTAGTACTGGCGATAGCGCTTCTCGTCGGCGTGGTCGACGTAGTTGTTGCCGAACGCCCCGAAAAAGAAATTCGCAAACGGCTGCGCGCGGTCCCCCGGCGAGTAGCCACCCGCGCTGCGCAGCCAGACCGATGAGTGAGCGATCGGCGTCGCGAGGCCTCGATCGTAGGTCGCGTACAGCTTGGGTACCATTGTGCCGTCCACGACGCGATCTTGCAGCACCACGGACCACCGGCTACCCGTTTCGTCATCGACGGACCCAAGCGAATTGCGGATGTCGCTGTAGAGCAACTTCGCATCGAAGGAGTACAGCTTGTCAACGTCGATGGCGACATTCTGATAGTCAGGCAAGCGGTCAAGATGACCGGCGACGCTTCCGCTCAAGTCGAGCTCGAAGCGACGCGGCTCGTCAAAGATGAGGGTGCTCTTGTGTCCGACGAGCGCGTCGTACCCCTTGCGCCCGACCTTCGTTGGACCGAACAGGTCGTAGAAATCCGCGCCGTTCACGGCGACGCGCGCGCGCCAGTCGTACCGTTCGTAGTCGGCAGCGACGTGGACGCGTTCGGTCGATGGCAGCCGGGCGCCGGGACTGTAGCTGGTCGTCAGGTTGAGCCGATTCAGCTGCAACCGATCGGAGAGGTTGACGCGCAGCCCAACGGCGGGCGAGTCCTTGTAGCCCTGCACGATTGGGTAGAACGATTCGCGTAAGAGTCCGCCCGCCAGGTGATACACACTTGTGCGCTTGGGCATCGTCTCGAACGGAATCTTCGCAGGCGAGCCGACATTCCAGGTCTTGATGATCGGATGCTCCTCGGCCAGGCGTTCCCCTAAGAACGTGATCGCGCTGATGTCCTGAAGGGGCGTTGCCTTGATGCGCGCGGGCACGAAGCCTTCGCCAGAGTAGCGGAACACGATCAGATCGTCGTCGCCGAGGGGAATGGGACGGAAGAACCCTGTGTCGGTGTTGGTCACGGCGTCGAGCTTCGTCGTCGCGATGTCGTACCGGAAGATGTTCGAGACGCCGGTGTAGTACGAGCTCCCGTACAGGAACCGGCCATCGGACGAGAAGACGAAGTTGTTCGGAACGGCCGTACCGAAGTCGAATTGTGCGACCGGTGTGGTATCGCCGCGCTCGATGGCGTCGACCGCCAGGATGCGTACGTTCTGCTTCCCGCTGATCTCGCCAAAGGACGCCACCAGCCTGGTGCCATCGGGCGACACGTCAAGATCGTAGACGACCGTGCCGTACGGGAACGTGTAGATTTGGTTCCATTCGCGGTACGGCTTGGGAATGCGAACGAGCGTGCACAGGCCGTTCAGTTGACGAATGCCCCAGAGCGATTTGTCCGCGCGGTTGAACGCCAGGTCGCCGATGCGAGCGTCCTTCTGGAGCAGTGTTCCACGGCGCGTCACGGGATCGAGCGACACCAGGTCGCGGTACGCGTGGTTGTCGGTCGTATAAAAGAGGGTGCCGGTGTCGGGATCCCGTGCGAGCGATGTCACGGTGTAAATCGATGGCCCCTTGATGTTGACGAGCCGCTCGACCCCGCCCGTGTCGGTCGAAATCGCGCCGATGTGCGCAACGACGCCGGGGTAGTTGAAGGCTGCGTAGACCCTCCGGGTGGCGGCATCGTAGTACGCGCGGGATACCGACCCGAGCGCGCGCTTTGCCAGGTCGGCGTAGGGCGTAAGGGAGTACTGCCGGGCCGCTTCGAGATTCTTCTGCTGGAACGCGTGCTCGTCAGCGACCCACCGCGTCCAGGCCTGCTCGAGCGACGTGCCGAACACCTGGCGGAACTGCGTGGCGTAATACGCGCGGCTGCCATCGTGGCGCGAGACCCACTCGATCACCTGTTCGGGCGAATACGTGCGCGCCAGCCAGACCATGAACCGGGTGCCGTAGAGATAGGAGTTGATTTGGAGCTGAAAGTCGATCTTCGTGCCTTCCGACGCGAGGCCGAGCGGATCGTAAAAGCGGGCGCCATCCTTCACCATCGAGCGGAACACCATCTCGTCGTATCCACCCTGCGCCCGGCCGAGCCCGCCCGCCATCCAGGTGTCGAGGAAGGTGGCGATGCCTTCGTGGTACCAGCGGGGCGCCGCTACACGCGGCGTGGTGAGGAAGAAGTACAGCACCGACTCGGGTTGAGCACCAGTGGGCGCCACCTTGCCGCCGAACAGCCGCCGGAAGAACCGATCCGGCCGCGCCGCCTGATCCATTGCGGCCACATGAACCAGCTCGTGGTTCATGATGATGTTCAACCGGTCGTTGCCGGCGATGGTCTCAAAGGCGAAGCTCAGAGGCGCGGTCTGCACCGTCACCGCATTGCGGGGCACGGCCGTGGCGGACGCATCGCCGGAGTCCTGGAAGTCCACGAGGAGAACCGTGATGTCCTCGGAGGGCGTGAAGCCGAACAGCTTCTTCTGGAACTCGAGCGAGTTCAGGAAGGTTCGCGCCGCATACGGCACGAGATACGACTGCGTACCATCGACGTAGACGAGCCTGACATCCTGGGCTTCGGTAACCGCCAACTGCGCCGATGCAGGCGCCGCGACCAATGAGACACTTAGCGCGGCCCCGACGATCGAGAGGCGCGCGCGACGATTCGTGACAGGCGTGAGAGGAACCCGGCAGGCGCGCGTCATCAGGTAAGTCGACGATGTTACATGAAGACGCCGTTGGGTCGCCGCTCGCCGTACGCAAAACGACCCGGTGGTCTCTTCCTGACCACCGGGCCATCTGGTCTGCGACAGCGCTGGCGACGCTGTTCAGAAGCTTCAGTGACTGCGCGCCAGCGCCTGCGCGAAACGCGCGTCCCTCAGGGCTGCGAAGAACCCGCTGCTGTTCAGCGCCTGCTGGAACGCCTGACTCTGGAGCGCGGCGCCCAGACGCGTATCTGACAGCGCCTGTGCGAATGCCGTGTTTTGCAGGGCCGCAAAGACCTGCGGATTCTGCAGCGCCCTCGCGAACGACGGATCCTGCAGGGCCGCAAGTAACTGATTCATACAATAACCGTGACATATGGGGCCATACGGGCGTAGGGCCGCCGCGAGCTCCGGACTCTTCAGCGCCGCTGCGAGCGCGGGGTGCTTCAAGGCGGCCTGCAAGTCCTGCTTTTGCAACGCCGCTGCGACCGCCGGATCGTCCAGGGCCGCAAGGAACTCCGGATTCTTGAGCGCCGCCGCGAACGCCGGGCTCTGCACCGCTGAAAGGAACTGCGGATCCTGCACCGCTTTCGCGAACGACGGTTTCTGCAGGGCGGCAAGGAACTCGAAATTACAAGTAGAGCAATTGGGGCCATAGGGGCGTAGGGCCGCGGCCAGATCCGGGTTCTTCAGCGCGGATGCGAGCGCCGAATCGCTCAGCTGTTGCACAAAATGTGCGTCCGACAGCAGCTTGAGCGAAGCCGGATCCTTCAGCAGTCTCGCGAAGGTGTCGCTCTGCAGAAACTGCTGCGCAGATACATCGCCGAGCACGACGTCCTTGTCGGCGATCTGTGGCGCTTGATACTTCTTCGCGGCGCCGATGGTTCCCTCGGTGCCCCGGCCGACGGGCGGGAATCCCTTGATGGCGAACACTGCCAACGTGATCGCTGCGGCTGCTGCGAGTCCCCACATGGCTTTCCTGGTCATGGCGATTCCTTCCTTCTTGAACGGGACAGTCCGTTCGGTGGTTGCGTGACGTGTACTGATAACGCGAGCCATTACGTTCCTGGCGAACCCAGCCGGCGGTTCGCCGGGCCCGAGCTCGTCGAGCAACTGAGACACGTGGTGGTCCGCTTCGTGGTCGATCATGGGCGTGCGTCCAAATCCCGCAGCATGCCGGCCAGACGCCCTCTTGCCGTGTGAAGCCGCGATTTCACGGTTTTGGCCGGCACGTGGAGCGTCTCGCCGATCTCCTCGTACGACAACTCCGTGAAGTGCCTCAACACGATGACCTCGCGATATTCCATCGGGAGCGCGAGGATGGCCGCCTGCACGCGGCTGCGGCGTTCTTCGGTTTCAAAGAGGTCGGCCGGGGTGCCCTCGGCTGCGAGATCCGGCGCCAGCGGTTCGTGTGGGAGGTGATCGCGACGGGCGTTGAGGCACTCGTTGACCAGAATCCGGTAGATCCAGCTGAAGAACCGGCGGGTCGGGTCGAAGGTCTCGAGCTTCTGGTAAGCCTTGACGAAGGCGTTCTGGGCTGCATCGCCCGCCGCGTCGTAGTCGCCCAGCATCCGGAGCGCGACGGTGAAGAGCACCCGCTGATATCGTTCGACGAGCGCTTCGAAGGCCGCCGTGTCGCCGCCCCGGCACCGAGTGACGAGCGCGAGGTCGTCTGCATCTTGATCCACATACCCGCCGCGGGTCGAAAAGTTGGTGAGGTTGGCGCGCATAAATGGCAGCGGCACGGATGATATAGTTCCCGGCCCGACAGCCCTACTGGTTTTTGCATGGATTTGAAGTGGCCGCTACGCATTGTTGAGGAACGCCTCGACGGCGTGCTCGTCCTCGCCCTGGCCGGTCGGCTTGGTGCCGCCTCAGCCGTGAGTCTTGGCGCCGCCGTCGCCGAGGCCGTCGGCCGGGGGGACGCCCGGCTGGTGATTGATCTGGCGGGGGTCGATTACGTTTCCAGTGCCGGTTTGAATGCGTTGGCGGCCGCCACCGGCCTTTGCGCCCGAGCTCGCGGCGCGCTGGTGTTGTGCGGACTGGTCGACCCGGTCAGGATCGCGCTGGACCTCGGCGGCTTGATTCCGGAGCTCCCGATCGAGCCTTCCCGCGATCAGGCGGTCATCCGCGTTCGGTAGCCACGTCAGTCGCTGGACGTCAAGCGAGCGCTTCGGCTGGTCTCCAAGCACGATCTGCACATCGTGGGTCCGGCCGTCGCGCGCGATCAGAAACGTGCGAACCGCGCGATCAACAGAGATGTAGCAAAAGCAGTCTTCCGGCCCGACGCATGCGGTCTCGTGGACAATTCCGCTCTTGATTGCGAAGTGCTCACCCTCGGGCTCGCGAATCTCGTCGCGGTTTGGCATTCGCAACAGCAGCGTGCCACGGTGGACGACGGACGCGCGGGGATGCATGCGACCCTCCGACCCGGGTTGACTCAATATAAATATAACTATATAATAACTCATACCGTATACAAGCGTATGAAACGTGTGATTCGCACGAGTTTTGGGATTCGGCGGAACGCCGGGGCAGTGATGGCAACGAGCCACGTCCAATCCTTTAAAGCGCAGTTTTTTCGGGCATTGGCGCATCCCGTGCGGATACAAATCCTCGAAATCCTCGTCCGCGGGGGGCGCACCGTCCAAGAGCTCCAGGAGGCGTTAGGGCTCGAACAGCCCATCGTCTCCCAGCAACTCGTTGTCCTCCGCAATCAGAGCATCGTTGCGGCGGAAAAAGAAGGCTTGTTCGTCCGCTATGCGCTGCGAGACCCTCTGATTGGGCAACTGCTGGACGTGGCCCGCCAGATCTTCAACAACCATTTAATGAGCACACGGGGCATGCTCCGCGAACTGCAGCGAGAGGCCCGTCGAGGGTAAGCGGACAGGCAGCGGAGAGGCGTGGCGCGGCAATTATATGCACGTATTGCAATATATCAGATGCAACATGTGAGCGCCCGATGAAGACGCACCATGAGGACGAGGGAGCCGCGAGGCGATCGTCGGTGACGCATCTGAGGGGGGAAGGTCACGTGTCGAAGCACCCAGCGAAACACACGTTGCAGGAGCAGCCCCAGGCCGGTGCGCCGGAACCGGATGAGACCCCTCCTCAGCGATGCGATTGTGAGCTCGTGGAGGACCCTGGACCTGAGGAAGAGCCTGACGGCTATGGATGGGGTGTGTGAACCGAAGGAGACGGGCATGATGAAGTCGTCGCGAGCTGAGGAAGGCGACCTGGTCCCCGTGGTCACCATGCTCATCACCCAACTGGGCGTCGCAGGGTTGGTCACGCTCATCGCGGAAATTACAGAGCAGCAGTCTGACTATTTCCTCCTTTCCGGCGAGCGCCAGAAGGCGGGTCGGTGCATGCGCGAGTTTCGCATACTGCAGCGGGCCGTCCACACGTTGGGGCACTAAGCCGGCTCACTGCGACGGAATCGAGAAACGATGAGTTCCCACTGGTACAAAGACGCGATCCTGTACGACGTGGACGTCCGTGCTTTCTACGACAGCAACGGCGACGGGATCGGTGACTTCCCGGGACTCATCGACAAGCTCCACTACCTTCGCGAACTCGGCGTGACCGCGCTGGTGCTCAGTCCTTGGCAGCACTGCTGGCTCGGTCAGGACGGCTCCGCAGCCAGCCCGTCGAAGTCCGTTGCACAGGATTTCGAGCGATTCGTCCACGAGGCACACGCTCGTCGCATGCATGTGATCACCGAACTGGTTGTCGATCAGACGTCCGACCAGGCGCTCGATGCCGATTTTCTCCCCGCGCGGGCCGCCTTCGAGAAAGCCATTCGGCATTGGTTGGACGCGGGCGTGGACGGCGTCACAATCGACGCCGCGCCGACTCTGGGGGGACCCGAGCGAGCTGGTGGCGTGAAGCTGCCAGGAGCGCACGCCATTGTGAAAGAAACGCGCGCGCTGATCGACAACCACTACGCGGAGCGCGTGATCGTTGTGGCCGCGAATCGGTCGCCTGATGATGTCGCGGCGTACTTCGGACGCGGCGACCAGTGTCACATGGCCTTCAACGCGTGCTTCATGCCGCGGCTGTTGATGGCAGTGAAACACGAGAACCGGACACGCCTCGTGCAGGCTCTCCGTCGAACGACGGACATTCCCGCGTCCTGCCAATGGGCGATGTGTTTGCGGCATCACGAAGAACTCAGCCTCGAGTCGTGCACCGATTCCGAGCGGAACGAGACGTACGAAACCTACGCCCCGGAGCCCCGGATGCGGTTCAACACAGGGATCCGCCGCCGATTGGCTCCGTTGTTCGAGAACGATCGCCGGCGTATCGAACTGGCGTACGCGCTGATGTTCTCACTCCCGGGCAGTCCGGTCATTTACTACGGGGATGAGATCGGCATGGGCGACAACGTGTACCTTGACGACTGCAACGGCCTGCGGACGCCGATGCAGTGGTCGAGCGACCGCAACGCCGGTTTCTCGTTCGCCGATCCCGCACGGCTGACTGTCCCAGCGAATGCCGGCCCGATCTACGGGTATCCGGTCGTCAACGTGGCGGCGCAGAAGCGGCAGCCCTCCTCGTTGTTCAACTGGATGCGACGACTGATCGCGGTTCGCCGGCATCATGCGTCGTTCGGCCACGGCGCCACCGACTTTCTCGAGCCCCGAAACGAGACGATCCTGGCCTACGTTCGTCGCCACCGTGAGGAGCGGATTCTCATTGTCGCGAACCTGTCGGGCAAGGCGCAATCCGTGGATCTCGCGCTGGGTGTGTACGCAGGCGCGCAACCGCTCGAACTCCTCGGCGGTACGAGGTTTCGACCCATTGGTGCGGGCCCGTATTCCGTGACGCTCGGTCCCTACGAGTGTTTCTGGTTGCTCCTGAGCCGTCGCGTGATCCGGCCATCGTCGTCGTCCGATGTGGCTGCCAGGGTGCTCAGTACGCAACCTGAAGAGACTGAGGCCCCGGCTGCAGTGGCCGGGAAATTCGCCGCGAGGCGATTCGCGCAGGAGGGCTGAATGACACTAATGCCGCGACCGAGTTCCCGCTGCGAGGGGCTCGACGTCGCAGTTGTGCACGGCTGGGCGTCGTCGCTCGAGCGCGAGACTTATCTGCGTGCAGGTCACTGTTTGAGTCGTGCCCGGTCGCGCCACTTCCGGGAATCAGACTGGGTGATCGTCACCCACGAGTCGGTTCCAGTGGGGCTCGCCGCCTACAAGCGCGCGGCCAGCGACGTGCGCGTGGTCCACGAGCTTCTGGTGGATAGGACACTGCCTGTTGCCGACGCTGCACGGGTCACAGATGCTCTGATTGTCGCGCTCGAGATGGTGGCATACGACGAGGGTGTGGATTGCCTCATGTTCCTGCTCTACGGCGATGTGGTGACGGCTCGCTTCGAGGTGCACGGTTACAGCGTGATCGTCGCGGATCGGTGCGGGGCGTGGGTTCAGAAGAAGCTCGACGGCCTCACTTGGGCCCACAATTTGTCCGGGCGGCCCAGTTAGTGCCTCCTTCTTGTCCCAATCGACGGTTCCTACAGGTGAGCGTCACGGTGCTCGTAACGAACGCTTTTCTTGACTCGCCCAGATACCAATGACGAACAAAGTTTCGACTTTTCTCGACCGCGACCGAGAACCCGTCGACGACCTGGCGTTGCGATTTGTACCGCAGCGAGTAGCCGAGGCGCTCCGAGCCGGGAGGTGCCCGCCTGATCGCGCGTTCGATCGCTTCCTTCCCGACGAACTGAGGGTAGTCTCCGGCCAGTACTGGACGCCGCTCGGGGTGGCGAAACGCGTCGCGGAGTGGCTCGACGAGCTCAATGTTCGAACGGTCGTCGACATTGGCTCCGGCGCCGGAAAATTCTGCGTAGCCGCGGCGCTTGCCGGTCACTGCCACTTCATAGGATTGGAGCAGCGATCGCGGCTTGTCGCCTCGGCGCGAACCCTTGCCCGGGTGTTCGGAGTCGACGACCGCGTCAGCTTCATCGAGGGCGCATTCGGCGACATCGCCACTCCCATCGCGGACGCGTACTATCTCTACAACCCGTTCGGTGAGTACCGCTTCGGCTCACGAGACCACTTCGATCGGGAGCTGGAACTCAGCGACAAGCGCCACGCGCGTGACGTCGCAGCAGTGGAAGACCTCTTGCAGCGCGCGCGCGTCGGGACCTGCGTCCTCACGTACAACGGGTTCGGCGGCCGGGTACCGGCAAGCTATCAGCAGATCCGTGTCGACGACGAAATGCCCAACGGGCTCCGCCTCTGGAGGAAGAAGCGCAGCGTTGGCGCGCTGATCGCGGTACGGTAATCGCGGTACCTTGACATGATAATATGTAGATATTATCATGTAGTAGTCGCGGCCGACCGCCCGCCCAAATCAATGCAGTCTGTTTTGTGCGTATCCGGCAGCCACGATAGGCCGCTCGTTTACTAAGGTGACGTTCCTTGCAGAAGGTGGAGGGCGCCGAGTCGGCGCCCTCTGCGGCCGCCGCCTTCGGCAGCTCCGATGTCGAGACCCACAACGCCGCTTGCTCGTCCGGTCGGGTTCCCATCGGCATGTGCGCGAGTGTAGGACACGCGATCGATTCTGAGCCAATCCGGTCGACAGCGGCGTCCAGACGCGTCGCAACGGTTCCCGAAGAACGATAAGCCGTGGAGTCTGCCGGTTCTATACGCGACCTGTTGGCGTTTCTGGACTCGAAGCTGAACGACCTGATGTTTAGCATGTACAGGACTCGACAGACGCTGATCGCGATGCAGGAGGGTGCCCTGTCGGACGCGACGATGTACGGACGCGTGGGGGAAGCGCTCGCTTCATTGCGCGAACAGGAGCGAACGCTGGCCGACATCCAGCAGCGCATCAATACAGTTCGTCGCGGCTCCGACCGGCTCTAACGGACACCGTCACCTGCGCCGAACCGGGCCCGTGGTCCAGGCGTCAGCGAGTTGGAACCAGATCGCGACCTGGCGGCGGCAGCTCGACAGTATAGGGCGAGCGGCGTCACGTCCTTTCATGCCGCGCCGGCCGAAGTGGCGCATTGCGTGGATACGCGATCATGGCCCCCTGAATGCCGCTCTTGATATGCAGATCGGTTACCGGCCCCGCCGAACAGTGATGCGGACGCGCTGCGGCCCACTCATGCCTCCTGCGTAAAACCTCGCAACTGAATTGTTGTTGATTTTAGCCGGTAACCTCCTGTCGGCGTTTCTGATTGCCGTCGCACGTTGACGCGTCGCCGCAGCGTGCTGGGTGTAGGATGGGCGCGCGGTCGCCGCGGTCGGGGCGGCCTCACGTCGAGTACCCGCCGCGGTGAGGGCGGGCCGTTCGGAGGTGTCGCGCCGACCGGAGTGGGGCGACGTGCACGTCGATTCGGGTCCAAGTCTGATGGCTGCGTGCTACGGGGCAGGCGCGCTTTCGTCCCTGTTGCTGGCGCGCTGGTCGAGCCGATTTGCCCTCGCCGTGGCTCACCTGGCCGCGCTTGCAGGAGCCGTGGCCGGCATCGGCGTTTCACTCGGCGTTCTTCTGGGCGTCCCGGGCCGTACGCTGACCCTGGGGCTCCCGGTCCTCTTCCCGTTCGCCCGGCTCTCGCTCTCGGTGGACGGGCTTTCGGCCTACTTCCTCTTCGTCATCTCGCTGGTGGCCGTCGCGGCAGCCATCTACGGTCCGGCGTATCTTCGCGCGCACTCGCCCGATGCAGGATCGGCGCGGCAGGCGGCGCAGGGGCTTGCGCTGAACGTGTTCCTGGGCTGCATGGCGTTCCTCTGCTGCGCCGGCGACGCGCTGACCTTCCTCTTCTGCTGGGAAGGCATGACGCTCGCGAGCTACGTCCTCGTCGTGTCCGACGACCGGGACGGCGAGAACGCGCG
>JBGPKK010000147.1:0-11344 GCA_041485905.1 Vicinamibacteria bacterium | reverse complement strand
TCCCCCACGGCCTTTGCCGAGCCGACCGAGGTCGGCAGCTATTTCGTCGCCACCTATCCCCCGTTCTCCGTCTGGTCGACGGATGCGGTCGAGCGCGACGCGAAGCCTGCGCTCGCAGCGGCTCCGGCGGCCGGCGTTCCGCTCGGTCTGTACGTGCACATCCCGTTCTGCCGCAAACGGTGTCACTTCTGTTACTTCCGCGTGTACACGGACAAGAACGCGCAGGAAGTCGGTCACTATCTTGACGTCCTCGCGCGTGAGTGGGAGCTGTACGGGCAGCTCCCGGCCATTGCCGGCCGGGACCTCAATTTCGTGTACTTCGGCGGTGGAACGCCGTCGTTCCTCTCGACGCAGCAGCTCGAAGGACTCGTCAAACGCCTGACCGCGGTCGCGTCGTGGAACCGGGCCGAGGAGATCACCTTCGAGTGCGAGCCCGGGACGCTGACCGAGAGCAAGCTGGCGACGATCCGCCGCCTCGGCGTGACGCGCCTGAGCCTTGGCGTCGAGAGCTTCGACGACCACATCCTCGAGATCAACGGGCGCGCGCATCGCTCGCCGGAGATCGGGCAGGCGTACCGCTACGCGCGCGCGCTCGACTTTCCGCAGATCAACATCGATCTGATTGCCGGCATGCTCGGCGAAACCGACGCCAACTGGTGCGCGTCGGTCGAGAAAACGCTGGAGCTCGAGCCCGACAGCATCACGATCTATCAGATGGAGCTGCCGTTCAACACGACGATCAGCCGGGATTTGCTGAAAGGCACCGCGCGCTTTGGCGATCCGGTCGCCGCCTGGGCGACGAAACGGCGATGGGTCGAGGAAGCCTTCACCGCCTTCGAACACGCCGGCTATCACGTGAGAAGCGCGTACACCGTTGTCAAGGATCCGGCGCGGAAGCGCTTTGTGTATACCGATCGGCTCTGGCAGGGCGCGGACATGGCCGGACTCGGCGTCGCCTCGTTCGGGCACGTCAACGGCGTGCACCTGCAGAACCTGGACACGTGGGAAGCCTACAGCGCAGCGATCGAGCGCGGCCAGATCCCGCTCAACCGCGCGTATCGGCCCACCCACGAGGAGCGCATGATTCGCGAGCTGGTGCTGCAGTTCAAGTTCGGGGCAGTGCGACCCTCCTATTTCAGGGATAAATACGGCGTGAACATCCTGCAGCGGTTCGCCGCGCAGTTCGCGGCGCTCGTAGCCGACGGCGATCTGAAAGAGGCGGGCGAACAGATCGTCTCCCTGACCCGCCAGGGACTGCTGCGGGTGGACGCGCTGCTCCCGCGATTCTTCCTGCCGCAGCACGCCGGCATCCGCTACACCTAATCAGTCGACAGTCATCAGTCGACAGTCGTCAGTCATATGCCAAGCGAGTATCGATTCAGGCGTCGCGTCCAGTTCTACGAAACGGACGCGGCCGGCATCGTGCATTTCAGCTGGTTCTTCCGTTACATGGAGGAGGCCGAGCATGCGCTCTGGCGGGAGGCCGGTCTCAGCATCGCACCGCCGGACGCCGAGATCGGCTGGCCGCGCGTGGCGGCGTCGTTCGACTTTCACAACCCCCTGCGCTTCGAGCAGGAGTTCGACGTGCAACTGCGCGTGGTTGCCATGACGAAGAAATCGATTCGGTACACGTGCCTCCTGACGCGGGGCGAGACGAAGATCGCCACGGGCACGTTGACGGTCGTCTGCGTGCGCACGCAGCCGGACCAACAGATGATTGCGATCGACATCCCGCCGGAGATCGCCGCGCGCTTCGAACCGGCTCCCGAAGCCGGGGCGAGCTAGACGACCACGGTGACTCCCGACGCCGACATCCCCCAGGCCGAGCGCGACGATCGCGAGACGATCGCCGCGCGGCAGGCGCGCCGCCTCGGACAGCTCCTGACCGCCATTGACGGCCGCAACGCGTTCTATACGCGCAAGCTCGGCGAGGCGAACATCGGTCCAGAAGCGGACCCATGGCGTCTTCCCGACGACCTCGCGAGGCTGCCACTGACACAGAAAGCTGAGCTCGTCGCCGATCAGGAAGCGCATCCGCCATGGGGCACGGCGCTCACCGAACCGATCGAGCGCTACACGAGGTACAGCCAGACGTCCTCGACGATCGCGCAGCCGTTGAAGTGGCTCGATACCCGCGAAAGCTGGCAGTGGATGATCGACTGCTGGCGGGCGGTCTATCGCGCCGCCAGGGTCGGACCATCCGATCGGATCCTGTTCGCGTTCTCGTTCGGACCGTTTCTGGGCTTCTGGGTCGCGTTCGACGCCGCCGGTCAGTTGGGCGCTCACGCTGTCCCTGCCGGTGGCATGTCCAGCCAGCAGCGCCTCGCGATGATCGACGCCGTTGCGCCCACGGTCGTGTGCTGCACGCCGACCTACGCCCTTCGCCTGGCCGAGGTCGCGCGCGACGAGCGCACGGGCAGCCGCCCGTTGTCGGAGAGCAGTGTGCGCGTGCTGATTGTAGCCGGCGAGCCTGGGGGCAGCATTCTGGCGACGCGGGAGCGGATCGAGCGGAGCTGGGGCGCCCGCGTCATCGACCACCACGGCCTCACCGAAGTGGGGCCGGTCAGCTTCGAATGTTGGGAGAATCCGGGATTCCTGCACCTCAACGAGAACGAGTACATCTGTGAGGTGCTCGATCGATCCACGCTCGAGGCGGTGCCTGACGGAACCCCCGGCGAGCTCGTGATCACCAACCTCGGTCGCACGGCGAGCCCGGTCATCCGGTACCGCACCGGCGACGTCGTCGTGCGGCGCGTGGAACGGTGCGTCTGTGGTCGGACGCTGGCGCGGCTCGAAGGCGGCATCATCACGCGCACCGATGACATGGTCAACATCCGGGGCGTGAACGTGTATCCGTCGGCCATCGAGTCGATCGTGCGCCGCTTCCCGGAGGTGGTGGAGTTTCAGTCGACCGTGTCGCAGAAGGGAGCGATGCGATCGCTCTCGCTCGAGGTCGAGCTGGCGCCGGCGGCCCGGGACGGGCACCAGACGATGGCGAAGTTGTCGCGCGATTTGCGCGAAGCGCTGGGCATGACCGTGCCGGTGCAGATCGCCGCGCCGGGCAAGCTGCCCCGGTTCGAAATGAAGGCCCGCCGGTTCAACGTGGAGCGGTAGGGTTAAGAGACGTGAATCTGGTCATTTGTTCATCTGGTCATCTCGCCATTGATTGTGCATTCTGTAAAATCAATGACCAAATGACTAGATGACCAGATGACCAAATGTTGTGCGAGGGAGAATGCAGCCGAGCGACCCTGATGTGGTGGTGATTGGCGGCGGTCCGGCGGGGTCGACGGTCTCGACCGTGATGGCGCAGCAGGGGATTCGAGTCGAGCTCTTCGAGCGCGAGCGCTTCCCGCGCTTCCACATCGGCGAGTCGTTGATCCCCGAGACCTACTGGGTCCTCAAGCGTCTCAACATGCTGCCGAAGATGCGGCAGAGCCACTTCGTCAAGAAGTACAGCGTGCAGTTCGTCGGCGCCGGCGGCAAGCTCTCCGCGCCCTTCTATTTCTGGGACAACAAACCGCACGAGTGCTCGCAGACCTGGCAGGTGGTCCGCAGCGAGTTCGATCAGATGATGCTCGAGAACGCGCGCGAGCATGGTGTGATCGCGCACGAAGGCGCCCGCGTGCTGGATCTGATCTGGGACAAGGACCGCGCGTGCGGCGTGACGATTCGCCAGGAAGACAGCACCCTCCGCGAGGTGAGGGCGAAGGTGGTCGTGGACGCCAGCGGCCAGGCCGGTCTGATCCAGAATCGGCTCAGGCTGCGCGTGTGGGATCCCGTGTTAAACAAGGGCGCCATCTGGACGTATTGGGAGGGCGCGTACCGTGACAGCGGCCGTGACGAAGGGGCCACGATGGTGCTGCAGACCGGGAGCAGGAATGGATGGTTCTGGTACATCCCGCAGCACAACAACATCGTCAGCGTCGGCGTGGTGGCGCCGTTCGACTACCTGTTCAAGAATCGCGCAAGTCCCGGGAACTACGAGCAGACCTACCACGAGGAAGTGGACGCGTGCCCGGCCGTCAAAGAGCGGGTCTCGCCCGGCCGACCGGTCGCCGGCTATTTTGCGACCAAGGATTATTCGTATCGGGCGACGCGAGTGGCCGGAGATGGCTGGGTGATGATCGGCGACGCGTGGGGCTTCCTTGATCCGCTGTATTCGTCGGGCGTCCTGCTGGCGCTGAAGTCGGGAGAGATGGCCGCCGACGCGATTGTCGAAGGGCTGGCCACGGGCGATACGTCCGCCGCGCAGCTTGGAAAATGGGGCGATGAGTTCAATAAAGGCGTGGACCGGATGCGCCGGCTGGTCTGCGAGTACTACGACGGGTTCAGCTTCGGCAACTTCGTCAGGCACTATCCGGATCTTCAGGGCACCGTGACCGATCTGCTGATTGGCGATCTGTTCACCGACCGCGTGGACAAGGTGTGGCAGCCGATGGAGTCGCTCTACCCGCCGGGGAAGTCGCCGATTCCAGCTTGGAACCAGGGCACGCCGCCCGAGGCGGCGCCGGAGAAAGCCAACGAGCTGAAGCTGCCGGAGGGATGGAAACCCTAGCCGCCACGACGATCAACGCAGAGGGCGCGGAGCCCGCAGAGACTCGACGTACGTAGTGTCCGGCTTCAGCCGGACTTGTGATCCGCGATGCCTTCCGATGTGAGCACGCACGACCGGTTCGTTGCCGACCACCCAACCGTCATGGCCCGGGCAGAATCTTCACTTCCGAGTTCTCAGTTTTCAGTTCTAAGTTCAGGTTGCTGGTTTCTTCAGCAACCCGCAAAACGCTTGCAGCCGGAGCGCGCTGGGTTCATGATCGCCCGCGGCTTCGACCAAAGGAGGGCGTGATGACCGGACTGTCCGCACTGTGGCTTCCGATTCTGCTGTCGGCGGTGATTGTCTTCGTCGTGAGCTCCGTCATCCACATGGCGTCGCCCTGGCACAAGAGCGATTACCCCAAGATGCCAAACGAAAGCCAGGTGATGGATGCGCTTCGCCCCTTCGCCATCCCGCCTGGCGACTACTTCATCCCCCGCCCGTCGAGCCGGGGGGAGATGAGTTCGCCGGAGTTCGCCGACAAGGTCAAGAAGGGCCCCGTCGTCGTTTTTACCGTCATGCCGAGCGGGATGTCGATGGCGAGGAACCTCGTCCTCTGGTTCCTCTACGCATGTGTCATGGGTCTCTTCGCCGCGTACGTCGCCGGGCGTGCGCTGCCCCCCGGCGCGTCTTACCTTCGCGTCTTCAGATTCGCCGGAACCACGGCGTTCCTGGGATACGCGGCTGCGCTGTGGCAGATGTCGATCTGGTATCGCCGCGCCTGGGTCACGACCATCAAGTCGACGGTGGACGGGTTGATTTACGCGCTCTTGACCGCGGGCACCTTCGGATGGCTCTGGCCCCGGTAGCCCTATTAGAATGTGGTGTTCCATGAATGCTGATTCTCGACGTACCGGACGCGTGCTCATGACCGCGGCTCTCGTGCTGGCCAGCGCCATCGCCGGACTCGCACAGTCGCCTCCAGCCGCTGACAGAGCCGAGGCGTTCGCCGAAGCCGCGCGCAAGGGTGACGCCGCGGCGGTGAAGAAGCTGATGGACGAAGGCGTCGACGTCAACACGAAGTTCCGCTACGGCGTCACCGCGCTGTCTTATGCGTGCGACCGCGGGCACCTCGACGTCGTCAAGCTCCTGCTGGACCGCGGCGCGGACGTCAACGTCAGGGACACCTTCTACAGCGCAACGCCGCTCACCTGGGCGGTCAGCCCGGCTATGGGCCGCAAGCCGCAGCATCCGGAGATTGTGCGGCTGCTCCTTGCGAAAGGCGCCCAGGGGAAAGGGCCGGCGCTCATGGCGGCGATCGCTGCGCCCGACGTGGCGACGGCGAAAGTGATTCTCGACTCCGGTCTCCAGCCCGACGGGCTATCCGATGCGCTCGAGGCGGCGACGCGCGGCAAGCAGCAGGAGATCGTGGCGCTGCTCGAAGCGGCCGGCGCGAAGCCGCGTGTCGAATTCAAGATCGACGAAGCGCAGCTCGCGCGGTTCGCAGGGACGTACAGCGGTCCTGGCGGAGCGCAACTGGTCTTGACTGTCGCGGGCGGCCGCTTGACCGGTGGCGCTGCTCCCGGGCAGCGGCTCAGCTTCGTCGCGCGCGACGCGACGACGTTCGGGGTCGTCGAAGCACCGGGTGCGACGCTCACCTTCCGGCTCGAAGGCGACAAGGTCACGTCGGTCGGTTTCCCGACCAACGCCGTAACGTGGACTAGAGTGGAAGGCAAATAGATCATGCGACGAGCGTTACCGATCCTTCTGTGGGTGGCCGCGTGCGCGACTGTGTCCGGGCAGAACTGGCCGTCGTTCCGGGGACCCGAGGCGTCGGGTGTCGCCGAGGGTTCTCCGACACCGGTGACCTGGAACGTGGCGACCAGCCAGAACGTGCTGTGGAAGACGCCGATCCCGGGCCTCGCGGTCTCGAGCCCCATCGTGTGGGGCGACCGCGTCTTCGTCTCCACCGCCGTCAGCAGCGATCCTGCCGCGGGCATCAAGACCGGCCTGTACGGCGACGTCCAGCCGTCGGCCGATCTGTCGAAGCACTCCTGGCGGCTCATCGCGCTGGACAAACCTAGCGGCAAGGTCGTGTGGGACCGCGTGGCGTTCGAGGGCGTCCCGAAGACCAAGCGCCATCCGAAATCGAGCCAGGCGTCGCCGACGCCGGTCACCGACGGCCGGCGCGTGATTGTGTCGTTCGGGTCCCAGGGGTTGTACGCGTACGACTTCGACGGCAAGCTGCTCTGGAAGCGCGATCTCGGCGTGCTGAACGCCGGCTGGTTCTACGATCCGGATTACGAGTGGGGATTCGGCAGCTCGCCGATCATCTGGAAGAACATGGTGATCGTCCAGACCGACATCCAGAAGAACTCCTTCATCGCGGCCTTCGACGTCGCGACCGGCAAGCCCCTCTGGCGCACGGACCGCGAGGAGATTCCGTCGTGGTCGACGCCGGCCATCTTCGAAGCGAATGGGCGCGCGGAGCTCGTGACGCAAGCCACCAAGTTCACGCGCGGCTACGACCCGAATACCGGCAAAGAATTGTGGCGGCTGTCGGGCAACTCGGAGATCGCGATTCCCACGCCGGTCATCGGGCCGAACCTGGTCATCGTCTCCAACGGGTACACCCCCGTGCAGCCGATTTTCGCGATCAAGCCAGGCGCCACGGGCGACATCACGCCGAAAGCCGGTCAGACGCAGAACGAATTCATTGCGTGGAGCATGAATCGCGGCGGGCCGTACATTCCCACGCCGATCATCTACAAGGATCAGCTCTACGTGCTCGGCATCAACGGCGTGATGACGGCGTATGACGTCCGGACCGGGCAGCGCATCTACCAGGAGCGCGTGGGGATGGGCGGGTCGTTCAGCGCGTCGCCTGTCGCGGCGGATGGAAAGCTCTATCTGTCGAGCGAAGACGGCGACGTGTTCGTCGTGAAGGCGGGACCGAAGTACGAGCTGCTGGCGACCAACTCAGTGGGTGAAGTCGTCATGGCGACGCCCGCCATTTCGAGCGGCATGATTATCATCCGTGGGGTGAAGCAAGTCATCGCGATCGGCCAGAAACAATGAGACCACATGTCTGAGGCATGCATCATGAAGCGCACAACAGCGATCGTCGTCTTTTTCATCGCCCTATCGGCGCTGACCGCGGCTCAGCGCGCCTCGTCCGACTACACGCAGTGGCGCGGGCCGAACCGGGACGGAGGAGTCGCCTCGTTCGCGGCGCCAACAGCCTGGCCTGAGAAACTGACGCGGAAGTGGAAGGTCGAGGTCGGTACCGGGTACGCCACGCCGCTCGTGGTCGGGAACCGGATCTATCAGTTCTCGCGGCGGGGCGATAACGAGGTGATGAGCGCACTCGACGCCGACAGCGGGAAGGAGATCTGGCAGACCGGCTATCCGGCCCCATTCACCATGCACCCCGCGGCGACCAAGCACGGGCCTGGGCCGAAGTCGACGCCGGTCTTCTCGAACGGCAAGCTGTTCTCGATCGGCATGACCGGCGCCGTCACGGCGTTCGATGCCGCCTCCGGCAAGCAGCTCTGGCAGAAGCCAGGCTCGCTGCCCCTGCCCATGTTCAACAGCCACGCGTTTTCTCCCCTCGTCGAGGGCGGGCTGGTTGTGTTCCACACGGGTGGGCACATGCAGGGCGCGCTCACGGCCTTCGATGTGAATACGGGCGCGGTGAAGTGGAGCTGGGCCGGTGATGGTCCCGGATACGGGTCGCCGATTGTGGCGGATCTGGGCGGCACGCGTCAGATCGTCACGATTACGCAGGGCAAGATTGTCAGCGTGGACCCTGCGACCGGCACGCTGCTCTGGGAGCGTCCGTATGTGAGCTCGAATTTCACGAACGCGGTCACACCGGTCCTCTACGGCCAGACGCTCATCGTGTCGGGTAACGGCGGACCGACGATGGCGTTCACCGCAAAGAAACAGAACAACCAGTGGGTCACCGAGAACGTGTGGGAGAACGCGGACATTCCGTATCGCCTGAGCAACAGCGTGATCGTGCGCGACGCGCTCTTCGGCTTGACGAGCAAGAACAGCGGGCAATACTTCAGCGCCGATGCCAAGACCGGGAAGACGTTGTGGACGTCCGATCCGCGTCAGGCGGGGAATGCCGCCGTCGTTCAGGCCGGCGACGTGGTGTTCAGTCTTCAGGATGATGGCCAGCTGATTGTGTTCCGCAAGAGCCCACCGGGATTCGAGCCGGTGCGTCGTTACACGGTTGCGGAATCCGAGACGTGGGCGCAGCCGACGATCTCGGGCAATCGCGTGTTCGTGAAGGATGTATCGACGCTGGCGTTGTGGACGCTCAACTGAGGCCGCGACCGTTGACTGATATGGTGGCGACGCACAGCGGTACACAGAAAAGGAAACATATGGGATGGGTGATCTTCGTGGCCGGGGCCGTGTTGTCGTGGGGTGCCTACGGCGCGCTGCTGTTTGAAGGGCAGACGCAGCTCGGCAACCCGCTGAAGGCGCTGCTGTGCGTGGGTGTCGCGTACTTTCTGATCGGGGTCGTCATTCCCGTGGCCGCCCTGAGCTCACAAGGCACGTTATCGGGCTTCAACACCACCGGGCTGATCAATGCCACGATTGCCGGCGCGCTTGGCGCGGCAGGCGCCGCCTGCATCATCTATGCGTTCAGGGCGGGTGGATTGCCGTTCTACGTCATGCCGCTGGTGTTTGGCGGCGCGCCGATCGTGAACGTGTTGCTCGCCATGTTCCTGCACCCGCCGAAGACCGCGCCGAATCCGATGCTGTACGTCGGCTTCCTCCTCGCGTCGCTCGGCGCCGCGATGGTCCTGTACTTTAGGCCTTACGCATAGCCGACCCACATGAGCAAGACACTCCTGGGATTTCTGATCGCCGTCATCCTTGTGGCCGGCGTGCGCGTCGCCGCGGAGGACTGGCCGCAGTTTCTCGGGCCGACGCGAAACGGCGTGTACACCGGACCGTTGGCCACCTCGTGGCCTGCCGGTGGTCCGAAGGTGGTGTGGCGGAAGCAGGTCGGCCAGGGGTTCGCGGGTCCGGTGGTGGCCGGCGAGCGGCTCATTCTGTTTCACCGCGTCGCCAACGAAGAGGTCGTCGAAGCGCTTAACGCGCGCACGGGCGCACCCCAGTGGCGTTTCGCCTATCCAACCGCCTATCGCGACGACTTCGGATTCGACGAGGGGCCGCGCGCGGTACCCGTCGTGGTGAACGGCAAGATCTACACATTCGGTGCAGAGGGGCAGCTGCACGCTATCGACCTCGCGACGGGACGCGGGCTTTGGAATGTCGACACGATGCGGCGCTTCGGCGTGCGGAAGGGATTCTTCGGCGCGGCCGGCTCGCCGCTGGTCGAAGACGGACGCGTGATTGCCAACGTCGGCGGGAAGGATGGCGGCAAGGGCGCGGGGATTGTCGCGTTCAACGCCGACACGGGCGCCATCCTCTGGACGGCGACCGATGACGAGGCGGGCTATTCCTCGCCGGTAGGCGCGACGCTCGGCGGGAAGCGGCATGCCGTGTTCTTCACCCGCAATGGCCTGGTCGGACTCGATCCCGCCACGGGTACTGTCGTGTTCCAGAAGCGGTGGCGATCGCGGTCCGCTTCGTCGGTGAACGCGGCGACCCCACTGATCGTCGGCGATCTGATCTTCGTGTCGGCGACGTACGAGACCGGAGCGGCCGTGCTGCGCGTGAAGGGCGCCGAGCTCACCGAGCTCTGGTCGTCGGACGAGGCGCTGTCGAATCACTACGCGACGAGCGTGCACGCCAAGGGCTACCTGTACGGATTTCACGGACGCCAGGAGTTCACGCCGAGCTTTCGCGCGGTCGAGCTGAACACGGGGAAGGTCAAATGGAGCGAGGAGAAATTCAAGGCCGGCACCGTGACGCTGGCGGGCGACCGGCTGGTGATTCTTCGCGAGACCGGTGAGCTCGTCTTGGCCGCCGCCACTCCCGACGCGTTCCGTCCGATCGCCCGGGCGCAGATCCTGCCGGCGACAGTTCGCGCGAATCACGCCCTCGCCGACGGTTTTCTCTACGCGCGCAACAGCGACACGCGCGACAACATGCTCGTCTGCGTCGACCTGCGCCCGTAGCAATTGTGGGTGCGTAGGCAAGACGATCCAAAGGGAGAACACGATGACGAAGAAGCGCATTTCGTCTGGATCGGTCGCGCGACGGGAACGGAGTTCATCGGCTTCTACACCAGCGCGTTTTCTACCGGCACGTTCAGTCTCTCCCCGGTGAAGTGATTGAACGAATCCAAATGCAACCACGAAAACACGACGACACGAAAAACAACTTGGTCTTCGCCGAGCAATTTCCCCGCTCTTCGAAATACCACCCCGAATGGGTCGTCGCCAGCGCCAGCAGCGCGGCCAACACGCTGTGGATGACCGAGTGGCTCGCCACGGCGCTGGACTTGCGGCCCGGTATGCGGGTACTGGACCTCGGCTGCGGACGGGCCGCGTCGTCGATCTTCCTGCGCCGCGAATTCGGCGTGCAGGTGTGGGCAACCGACCTGTGGTTCAGCGCCTCGGAGAACATCCAGCGAATCCGGGATGCCGGCATCGAGGACGGCGTGTTTCCGATCCATGCGGACGCCCGGTCGCTGCCGTTCGCCGAGGAGTTCTTCGACGCCATCGTGTGCATCGATTCCTTCATTTACTACGGGACCGACGACCTGTACCTGAACTACCTCGCCCGGTTCGTGAAGCCGGGCGGCCCCGTGGGTATTGCCGGGGCTGGACTGGTGCAGGAAATCGACGGTCCGGTTCCCGATCATCTGCAAGAGTGGTGGAC
>JBGPKK010000146.1:0-11465 GCA_041485905.1 Vicinamibacteria bacterium | reverse complement strand
GGCGTCGCGCCGGGCATGTCTGTCACCGTGACTGCGGGCGAGAAGAGCCTGCCGCTCTGTTCGTATCCTTCGTATCCGAGATACGTGACCGGGCCGGTGACGTCGGCGTCATCGTACCGGTGCAATCAGCCTTGATGAACCGCACAGGCTAGCGACTCATGGCTCCGCGATGCAGTACAGATAGCGGTTGCCGCGCAAGTAGAGGTCGTTGTCCACCAGTGCCGGCGAGGCATCGAATCCGTCGTCCAGCGTATTGGTCGCCAGCACTTCGAAGCGCGACCCGTGGCGGATGACGAGCGTCGTCCCGTCGCGACTGGTGATGTACACCCGTCCTTGCGCTGCGACGGGTGAGGAGTAGACCTCCGGCAGTCCGTTGAGGCGCTGAAGCTGATAGTGCGGCCTTCCGCTCCTGGCGTCGAAGACGGACAGGATTCCCGCGTTGCTCTTGAGGAGATACAGGACGCCGTCGTACAAGAGCGGCGACGGCACGTAGGGCGTATCGCGGTCGAGCGTCCACGCGATCGCCGTGGAGCCGGCGAGGTTGCCTTTGGCGTCGGCCAGACGAATCGCGTGGAGCCTGCTGCTCCGGAACCCGGCCGTGATAAAGACCATTCCATTCTCGGCGACCGGTGAGGGAATCGGGTTCATGTCGAGACCATCGTGCTCCCACACGAGCCGGCCGGTCTCGAGGTCGTAGCTCCTCACCCGCTTGTCTCCGGTCGTGACCACCTGTGCGCGGCCGTCCTGCTCCACCACGAGCGGCGTGCCCCACGAGTCGACGTCCTGCCGCTCGGCGCGCCAGATCTCCTGGCCCGTGGACGCGTTGAGCGCGGCGATGAACGAGGCACCCTGATGGTCCCACACGACCACGAGACGGTTGCCGTACAAAACGGGCGTGCTTCCGGACTCGCCAACCTCCGCAAACATGTTCTTCTCGCCGAACTGCTTCTGCCAGAGCGGTGTGCCGTCCATGTTGTAGGCGTACAGACCGCTGGATTCGAAGAACGCGAAGACGCGCTGGCCGTCGGTGATGGCCGAGCTCGACGCCCACGTGCCGTCTCCCATCGACGGCGCGCGTGGACGCTCTTCGCGGGCGGTGCGCTCCCACACCACGCGCCCGGTGCGCCGGTCGATCGCCAGGATCGTGAACCGGTGGACGTCCCGTGGTCGGGCCTGGCCTTTGGGATCATGCGAGGTCGCACCTGAGGCGCCCATCGGGATCGCGGTCAAGACAAACAGCCGATCGCCCCACACGACCGGTGACGCCGAACCTCGTCCGGGGATTTCGGTCTTCCATCGAATGTTCTTCGTCTCGCTCCATTCCACGGGGGGATCGGCGGTTCTGGAGACACCACTCGCATAGGGGCCGCGCCACTGGGGCCAAAATCGTTCCGCCACCGAATCGGCGCCCTGCAACACGGAAGACATACGTGCTGCGCCCACAAGGGCCGCCAGTCCCGCGGCACAGATTCTCGTCAATGTCATTGTCGGCTCCCGGCCCGCCAATCATGGGACGCTTGCGAGCGGTAGTCAACGACCAGGTTGGCGATCACACGGATCGAGAACGAGATGAGCTGGGCTGCGCGTGGCGAAGTGATGGTGCGGCCCGACGGATCTGTTTGTGGGCCTCGCGCCTGAAAGGCGTGTGCTAATGCTTCCTTCTATGAGGCGACCCGTTGTCAAGCTCCCCTGCTCGCGAAGGCCAGCGGCAGAACTGATGAGTTGCTCGGAAACGCGACGTTCGTCATCCCTCGGCCTGATTGAACAAGAAGGAACGTCTCGAAACGACGCCTGCGTCCGAACTGAGTGGGACGGCGTGATGTCCTATCAAGGGAGCGCGGTGTACCGGACAAGGGACACGATGAGAATCAGAGGCAATCCGGTGAGACCCCAGAATTGTCGATCTCAAATGTAGTGCGAACCTACAGGTCCGCCCCGTCTGGCAGGCCTGAAGGTCTGCACTACATCCAATTGTGAACGCACTCTTAGTTCCGCCGTGGCGGTGAACCAAACGAGGGTCTCGGGTTTTCAACCACGGTGTAATCCGACGGCACTTGGAACAATAATGCGGCTGGCTCCAGCCGAACGATGTTGAAGAGTTGATAGAGCACGGTGCCGTTGCGCGGATCGGTTCGGCGCGACTCGACAACGATTTTCAGGTCAGAAGAGTACCAACGCTCGGTCGCCACCTCGATCGCGCGCGCATTACCGAATCTCCCCGCGGGTATCGTCATCGTTTCGCGGGTACCCTCGGTCTGAAGTCCCCCGATCAGACGCGTTCCCAGCCGAACCGACGTGATGTCTGGCCGCGTTCCCCGCGACGGCAACCCGCCGCGGCCCGGAGGCGACGGTGGCACCGTCGACTTGATCGCCATTTTGCGGACCGGATCCAGCAGATACTGCACCCGCTGCATCGGATCGCTAACGGTGATCAAGCGACGCTCGGGTTCCACGACGATTGGACCGATCGTGGGCAGCGCTTGTTCGCGGCGGGTGCGCCCGCGGCCGTCTCGAGCGAGCGTACTGCTCGATCGCCGCTCGATTCGGTTGCCGTCGGGCAAATTCTGAGTCATCTCTGTGACGGCGTCAGCGCTGAAGGGCGCGTCGAGGACCGGTTCGCCAAATTCGATCGGCTCGACGCCCAGAATGTCGATGCCTGGCGCGGCCGGCCCGGCTCCGCGCATCCCTAGCCCGGGGCCCGGTCCTCGTCCTCGCGGCGGTCCAGATTGAGCGCTGACCCCGATGCTGAATGCCAAACCCAGTGCCATCGAAACAGCGAGAATCGGATTGCTCATAGGTGTCGTCCTGCCGATCATTACTCGGGCCATATTCCGTTGACTCGGACGCTCCGGGCTGCGCCGTCGGGACCGACAATCATCTCTATCTCGACGGTGCCGTCCCCGGTCGGGTCGCGAAGCGCATATCCTTGTTCGGCGAGGGTCGCAACGGCGACGCGGAGTCGTACCATCTGTAGGGACGCCTGATCAGTGTCGAGCCACGCCATGTCATCGTAGGACGTGTCTGTTCTACCGGCGATCACCTGCGGTGGTTCGGCGCGGCTGCCGGATGACGACCTGAAACCACCGCTACCTGGCGCCCAGCGAGCCCAGAGTCCGACAGCCAACATGCAGGAGGCTGCCAGCGCAAGAGACGTCCAGACTCCGCGGTTTCCGTCGCGAGCTGACGACGGCCGTTGCGTCCGCGTGTCCCAGGCCTTCATCAATGACTGTTCCACGCGTGGTGGCGCAGCCAGATGGGCATCGGCTTCCGCCATCGCCCGCAGCCCGTTCCGCAACAAGGCGTCATCCGAATCGGGTTGTTGCCTCATACGACATACCTATTTTTCTGGAGTGGAACACCAGAACTCATTTTCAGGCGAGTCTTCAGGCGCGCTTGAAGCCTCTCCACGAGCAGACGACGGGCCCGGTGCAACCTCGATCGAAGCGTTCCGACGGGTAACTTCAACGCCAGCGCGGCCTCGATATATGTGAGCTCATGAACGTCACATAACAGAAGCACCTCTCGATACCGCGGCGGCAACGAGGCGATACCCGCGCGTAACTGCCGGAGTTGATCCGACTGCGCGATGCGAGCCGACGGATCGTCCACGGTGACCGCATCGACCGCCGCGTCCAACGAAGTCAGTCGGCGCAGTCCTCTGATTCGATATCGCGAGATATTGCGCGCTACCCCGTACAGGTAGGTGGGGAGGGCTGCGCGCGATGGATCGTACCGTCCAAGTTCGCGCATCAGGACGAGAAAGACGTCCTGAACGATGTCCTCCGCCAGAGTCGCGGATCCCGTCATTTGGCACGCAAAGCGATACACGACGGCCTGATGGCGGCGATACAGCACGGCAAATGCCTCTCCGTCGCCTCCCTGCGCGCGCGCAATCAACTCGGAGTCGGCCGATTCTCCCGCGTCAATTGCCACCACCGTTTCTGTGATTGATGGCATTCGAAGAAAAGTTCCGATTTCTCGGACACCGCTGTTGCTGGACAACTCTTGGAACTTCTCACCGGTTGGTGACAATCATCAATGCGGCGCGGGGCGCCGAGGCGGCCGGAGACCTGTCGCGAGTCTGCTCGGAGCGCGTCTCGTGTAATCGGGTCGAGAATACCCTATGAACAGCGCTCGCGCCAACGCGACGGTCGCCCTGTGTTGCGCCGGCGCAACGACGGCCGTGGCATGGGCGAGTGCGCAGGGTCAGGCGCCCCCGCCGAATGTGGCGTCGGCGGGGCGCTGCCGCGTCGACGGACGCGTCACGAGCGGCGCGGCGCCGCTGCCCGGCGTCGCCCTGCAGGTCTATTCAGGATCGGCGCTGCGGGCGGCGACGTCGACGGATCTCGACGGCCGCTACACGATTCTCTTCGCGCCGAACGCGGGGTACATGCTCGCCGCGGAGCTGCCGGCCTTTACGCGTGTCGAGCGAGAGGTCACGCTCGGCGCACCGCCCTGCGACCTGACGGTCAACCTGCAGCTGTCGCTGCGACCGCGCACCGACCAGGCCACCCCATCGTCTGCTGCGGCGTCCGGGTCTCCGCCCACTGCGTCGCCGACTGGCGGTCCGGTCCCGAGCGGCGCCGTCGGGGGATCGGGCGGCGAACGAGCGGTGGGGGACCAGGCGGGGGGCGGGCGCGGTGCAGGTGGGCGCGGCAGCACGGATCGGGGCCGCGGTGGTCGAGGGACGCAGCCGGTGGCCGGCGAGGTCGGCGCGCGCTTCCAACCCCTCACCGTCGACGCGAACTCGAACGCCGCGGCCACTTTCGAGTCGACGCCCGCCGACGCCCCGGCCGATATCGCGCGACTCCTGCCGCCCGGTTTCTCGCTCGAGAGCGCTCAAGCTGACGCGATTGCGATCAGCGGCAACAACAACGCGACCAACCTCGATCGGGGCGCGTTGAGCGATCGCGCTCAGGCGATCCGCCTTGGACAAATCGATCCCGAGCAATTTGCGGCGGGACTTGGGGCGGCGCTCGGCGGGCCTCCGTTCGGCGACGCAGGCGACGGCGGCCGCGGCGGATTTGCCGGGCGGGGCGGCGCCGGTGGATTCCCGGGCGGCGGCCCCGGCGCAGGCGGACCCGGAGGCCCTGGTGGGCCAGGCGGACGTGGGGGACCGGGGGGCCTTCCCGACTTCGTGCTTGCGGGACGCGGGGCGCGCGGGCAGAGTCCCTATCAGGGATCAGCCACCTACACCTTGGGCGGATCGGCGCTCGACAGTCCGCCGTACCAACTCCGGCCGGATGTGCCGGTGTCGCAGCCGCAATTCACGAAGAACAAGTTCGGCGCCACCATCGGCGGTCCGCTCAAGATTCCTGGTCTCTATGCCGACACGAATCGGCGAACCAATTTTCAAATCAACTACACCGGCAACCAGTCGAACAACGTGTACGATCAGTACGCGACCGTGCCGACCGACGCGATGCGCACGGGAGACTTCTCGGCGAGCCCGATGGCGCTCGTCGATCCGAAGACCGGACAGACGTTCGTCAACAATCAAATCCCGGCCAGCCGCATCGATCCGGGGTCGGCGTTTCTCCTGCAGTTCATTCCCGCGCCGAATCTGCCCGGCACGACGCAGAATTATCACGTCTCGACCACGGCGCGCACGACATCCGACAACCTCAGTGTGCGGTTGACGCAGAATCTCTCGCCGACTATTACACAGGGGCGCGGCGGCCGCGGTGCCGGCGGGTTTGGCGGCGGCTTCGGCGGCGGTCCCGGCGGCCCGGGCGGTCCCTTTCCTGGTGGCCCGAACGGCCGCGGGCGCGGCACGAATATCATGCTGACCGCCCAGCTGCAATACCGCCGGACTCAAAACGAAACGCCGAACGTCTTTCCCGAGCTTGGGGGCGTCACGGCCACCACCAATGTCGCCGTACCGATTTCGCTGAATATCGCGCGAGGCCGATCGATCAGCAATATCAACGTCAACCTGACGCACGCGAAGACCGACGCGTCGAACACCTTCACCGGGAGCGAGAACATCGGCGCGCTCGCCGGCATCAACTATCCGTCGGCCGCGTCGGCCGATCCGATCAACTGGGGCGTGCCGAACCTGCTCTTTTCCGGCTACACGGGCGTCCGCGGCGCATCGGCCACTCTTCGTACCGACGACCGGCTGACCGCGAGCTATGCGTGGATTCACCCCGCCAACCGCCATCAACTGCGCATCGGCGGCGACTATCGGCGTGACACGTCCGACAGCACGGTCAACTCCGACGCGCGCGGCACGTTCACGTTCACCGGTTTGTATGCGTCGGGGGGCGCATCGGTCGCCGGCCGCACCGGCGCCGACTTCGCCGATTTCCTCCTCGGGGCGCCGCAACAAGCGACGCTGCAGGTTGGCGGCACGAGCCACCTCCGTCAGCATTCCCTGAACGGCTATATCGAAGACAACTGGCAGAAGAACGCGAAGCTCACCCTGAACCTCGGGCTGCGCTATGAATTTGCCACGCCGTACGTCGAGCTGAACGGCAGGGCGGCGAATCTGGACGCCACGCCCACCTTCACCGCCGTCGCGCCTGTGCTGCCCGGCGGGACCGGCCCATACACAGGGACGTTTCCCGACGGTCTGTTGAACCGCGACGCGAACAATCTGGGACCGCGGCTCGGCGTCGCGTACCGCCTGGCGAAAGACACGATTCTGCGTACCGGTTACAGCATCACCTACAACAGCGGATCGTACGCGTCGATCGCGCGTGAGCTCGTCGGCCAGCCCCCGGCGGCTGAAACAGAAACGATTATCGGGTCGCCGACCGGACCGCTGACGTTGGCGGAAGCGCTCTTGTCATCGCCCTCGTCGGTGACGACGAACAATTGGGGCGTCGACAAGGACTATGCGCTGGGAACGATCCACACCTGGAATGCGGCCGTGACACGCACCTTCCTGAAGAACTGGACGGCCATGGCGGGCTACACCGGGACGAAAGGGACGAACCTCGACATCCTGCGCGCGCCGAACCGTGGTCCTTCCGGGCTGCTGATTGCCGGGGTCCAGCCCTTCACGTGGGAATCCTCTGGCGGCCATTCCATGCTCCACGCCGGAACCTTCCAGGTGCAGCGGCGTCTTGCCGACGGTATTCGCGGTGGTGTCACCTACACCCTCGCGCGCTCCAGGGACAACGCCTCATCGCTCGGCGCCGGTGCGAAGGTGGTCGCGCAGAATGACAAGGACCTCGAATCGGAGTGGGCGTTGTCCAGCTTCGATCGCCGGCATCAGGTATCGGGCGAGTTCTACTATGAGCTGCCGTGGGGACCGAATCGGCGCTGGCTGAAGGACGGTGGGGTTCTCGCCGGTCTGTTCGGCGAATGGTCGGCGACGCTCGACCTGACGGTTCAATCCGGTACGCCGCTCACTGCACGGGTTCTCGGCGCCACCGCCGACGTGGCGCGCGGCACGAACGGATCGCTCCGCGGCAACTATACGGGCGAGCCCATCGCGTTGAGCAATCCGACGGTCGATGAATTCTTCAACGTCGCCGCCTTTGCGATTCCGGCCGCGGGCGCGTACGGCAATTCCGCGCGCAACATGATTATCGGACCCGGCGCGAGCCAGCTGAACGCCATGTTCCAGCGCGACGTCCGCGCCGGCGGCAATCGCGCCCTGACGCTGCAGGTCAACGCCGTGAACCTGCTGAACGGCGTGCAATGGGCGTCGGTCGACACGAACGTCAACTCGCCAACCTTTGGTCAGGTGCTGTCGGTCCGGCCGATGCGCACGGTCACCGTCAACCTGCGGCTCAGATTCTGATGTGGACCGTTCGACGACATCGTTTCGCTGTTGGCCTTGGTACCGCCGTGCTCGCGATGGCCGTGCCTGACGCTCTGCTCGTCGGACGACAGCAGGCCCCTCAGCCGCAGCCAACCGCGCCTCGATCGCCGGCGCCGGTTTTCAGGACCGGCGTCAATCTGGTCCTGGTGGATGTGGTGGTTCGAGACAAGAGCGGCGGCATCGTGCGCAATCTCACGGCCGACGATTTCGACCTGATCGAGGACGGCCTGCGGCAGCAGATCGTGACGTTCACCTTCGAAGAGATCAACACGAAGGCCGCGTCGGTCACGAGCACAGCGACGTTATCGGCCGCCACCGCGACCGGGCGCCGCGGAGCGGGAGCATCGAGCGTAACGGCCACGCCAGTGGCCCCGGCGACCGCGCCATCGGCACCTGCCGCCGACGCGGCGCCCGCACCACTGACGTCCGAGGCCGTCGCGGGCCATCGTCTGATCACGCTGCTGTTCGACACCAGCTCGATGCAACCGGAAGATCTGCAAAAGGCGGCGGAGTCAGCGGTGAAGTGGGTCGTCGAGGAGATGTCGCCTGCCGATCTCGTCGCCGTCGCCTCGATCGGGTCGACGCTCCAGATCCTGAGCGACTTCACGGGCAGCAAGGAAGCCGTTCGATCGGCGCTCGCGGCGTTCTCGCCGACTGACTCCACGGCGTTCGCGACCGTCGACGCGAGCACGGCTGCGACGGACGAAGCCAACAGCGCCGCGACCGACGACACGGCCACGGTCGATGCGAGCGCCCAGGAGCTCGACACGTTCAACAACGACGTGCGGCTTCGCGCGTTGAAGACGCTCGCCGAAGCGTTGATGCCGATTCAGCAGAAAAAGGCGATTATCTACTTCAGCGCCGGGATGCAGCGAAGCGGCGCCGACAACCAGGTCGAGCTGCGCGCCGCGGTGAACGCCGCAGTGCGCGCCAACGTCGCGATCTATCCGGTCGACGCGCGCGGCCTCCAGGCCATCGTTCCCGGCGGAAGCGCGCGCCAGGGCAGTCGCGGCGGCCTCGCCGCATTCTCCGGGCGTGGCGTCATGCAGCAGTTCACGCAACTCGCCGCGCAGCAGGAGACCCTCACCGCCCTCGCTTCGGATACCGGGGGAACCGCCTTTACCGACACGAACGACTTCGGCGAAGCGTTCACCAAGGTGACCAGGGACATCTCCGCGTACTACATCCTCGGGTTCGCCAGCACCAATGCCACCCGGGACGGCCGGTTCCGCCGCATTTCCGTTCGTCTCAAGAACCGATCGCTGTCGGGGACGAAAATCGAGGCGCGGGAGGGGTACTACGCCGACCGCGACTTTGCGCACACGGCGAAGAGTGATCGCGAGGTGCTGCTGCAGGAGCAGCTCTCGATGCAGATCCCGGCGACCGACGTGCCGCTCTTCGTGAGCGCGGGTTGGTTCCGGATGGCCGCTGACAAGTTCTACGTGCCGGTCGCGCTTGCCGTCCCCGGGTCCGCGGTCCCCTCATCGACCGACAAGGTGACGCTCGACGTCGCCGGCTTCATCCGTGACGAGCGCGGCTTCCCGGTGGGGCGGATACGCGACACCCTGACGGTCCCACCAGCGGACGCAGATGTCCTCGCGGCGAGACAAGTGCTCTACCAGATGGGCGTCACGCTCCCGCCGGGCCGTTTTTGGGTGAAGGTGGTCGTCCGCGAAAACACATCGGGACGGATGGGCACGTTCGAAACGCCGATCGTCGTCCCCGAGCTCAAGAACGCGCCCGTCAAGGTCAGTTCGCTGGTGGTCGGCACGCAGTTGCAGAACGTCGGCGCACGCAAGACGAACAGCCCCCTCGTCCGCGACGGCGTCGAACTCGTCCCCAGTCTCACACACATCGTAAGTCGCGATCAGAAGCTGTATTTTTATTACGAGGTTTACGATCCGGCAACGGAGAACGGGTCGCCGCAGATAAGAACGAATCTCTCGTTCTATCGCGGCAAAGTCAAAGTATTCGACACGCCGATCGTCGAGCGTAACCGCCTCGACGCGGCCGATCGGCGCGCGGCAGTGTTCCAGTTCGAGCTTCCGGCCCAGAGCCTGCGGCCGGGGCTGTACACGTGCCAGATCAACATCATCGATCAGGTTGCGGGCCGCTTCGTCTTTCCCCGGCTCGAGCTGTACGTGCGTTGATCCCCGCGCCGGCCCTGGTCGAGCTCCACGGCGGCGTCGTGCTCGAAGAACTTGGAACTTCTCAGACGGTTCGTGGCAATCACAACGGTACACGACGGAAGGGGACGCCCGAAGATTGGACCCCATAGGAGATCCCATGAAAAGGCGAGTCGTTGCTGTTGTTGCCGTGAGCGCGGGCGTGCTTCTCTTCGCGGCGTCGCCGTTCGCCCAGCGTGACGGGACGGGCAGGGGCAGCAAGCCGCCCGCGCCGTTGACGCCGCCGCCCGGGGGGCTCAAGCCGCCAGACGGATTCACGCCACCCCCTGGGGGGAGAGGTCCAGGCGGGCTGAAGCCGCCGCCAGGAACGGAACCGCCCGACGGTGTGAAACCGCCCGCTGGTGCCAAACCGCCGCGGGGTCGCGGCCGCTAGGGCGGGCCACGATCTCGCCACTGATGGCGACCAGAGTCCCCGCGCGCGGCAGGTGTATTGATCTGCGACGGCAGCTGCACGTCGCAATGTTTCAGCGACACTCCCGACTTGGGTGCAACATCGAGGATTGGACCCTTCGCATCGACACGCCGATCCGGTTCAGCCCGTCGCAGGAATTGACACTCGGTCTTCAGCGAACCACAAACCAGGTTCGGTACGGACTACAGAATGCGCAAGGCGCTCCGACCGGTTCGTTCGCCGGACAGCCCGCAGTGCCCTTGTCGAGCAGCCTCAATCGGGATACGTCAGGCGACCTGACATCACTCTATGCGCAGCACCGGCTCATTGCCGGCACCCGACTGATTGCGACGCCCGGTGTGCGAGTCACCCGCTTTTCGGAAACCGGCAAGACGGCGGTGGAGCCACGGCTGTCCGGCACGTTTCTCGCCACACCGACGTTGCGGTTCAAGGGTGCGTGGGGCATGTATCACCAGTATGTCAATCGGCTGGTGCGCGAGGACGTTCTTCAGGGTAACCGCGACTTTTGGGCGCTGGCTGATGGTTCGACTATTCCGGTCTCGTCATCGGTCAACACATCTGCCGGCGCCACCTACGAAACCAACCGGTTCCTTGTCGACGTGGAGGTGTTTTCGCGCGACATGCGCGACATGTCACAACTGGCGCCGCGCGTAACGGGATCGACGGCCGGCATCGACTTGTCTCAGTTCTTCTATCACGGCACCGGCAAGGCGCGCGGACTCGAGCTGCTCGCGCAACGCAAGGCGGGACGGCACACAGGCTGGGCCAGTTACACGTTGAGCCGCGTGACCTACGACTTCCCCGATCTCTGGGCGCGGTTCGTAGCAGACCACGATCGGACGCACGAGCTGAAACTCGTCGACACAGTGCAATTCGACCGCTGGACATTGTCGGGGACGTGGATCGTCTCCACAGGAACGCCCTATACCGAGCCAGTCGGCACGACCGCGACTCCCATCGAATCGCCATTCGGCAGACTAACCGTGGAGCGAATCGATGTTGGCGAAAAGAACGCCGCACGTCTGCCGAATTATCACCGGCTGGATGCGGCGGCAAACTACACCTGGCCGCTGGGCGACGGACGGCGCAAAGG
>JBGPKK010000145.1:0-11615 GCA_041485905.1 Vicinamibacteria bacterium | reverse complement strand
TCCTTGATCCGCTGGGCGATAGAGTAGCCATGATCGGGCTGGCGCTCCAAGGATTGCTGCCTTTCAATTGATTGATCAAACCGCCGAGGACGGCTGTCTCCCGGGGGGAACCGCGCGGGCGGGTCTGAGACGGGACGGTCTAAAGATCGTCCCCTACACCGATCGGGAAAACTACCGATCGGGAAAACACATTAGTATGTCAGACGGTCTTTCCTGGCTTCGATCTTTGCGGAGTCGAGGCCGGGAACTTTCCTCAGATCGTCCAGGGTCTTGAAGCTGCCGTTCTCGTCGCGATAGTGAACGACGGCTTCAGCGTCCCTGGTGGAAAGCTCCAGCGCGCTCTCCAGATCCTTGGCTGCCGCCAGGTTGACGTAAATCTTCCCGCCCGGTTTGAAATTCGTGGCGAGATACTCCACGATCGCCGCACGCTCCTCGGCGGTGACGTCCGGCTCCTCCTGGAGCATCTCGGTGACCTTCGATTCCCACTGCATCCTGGTCCACTGCTTTCCGGCTGCAGTGGTCGGCGAGTGGCAGAGACTGCACACGCTGACGAATAGGTCTTTTCCAGGACCATCGGGCAGAGGCGGCGGGGCAGGCTGCTGGGCCGCGCTCAACGAGAACGCGGTCAGGCCAATCGACAACACGGCCCAGCACGCGCCACCCGGAGAGCTCAGGCCCACAGCTTGGTGATCAAATGGCCGCCCGTGCGGGTCGGCCTCTCGGCGCGTCCGTTGTGCTTATAGGTTGTTTTCAGGTGATCGAGGCCCAGCAAATAAAGAATAGACGCGTGGATGTCAAAAATGTGGTGAGGTTCCTCGACCGCGCGCAAACCCAGTTCGTCAGTGGAGCCGATCGTCTGGCCGCCCTTGACGCCCCCGCCGGCCATGAACATCGTGAATCCCCAGGGATTGTGATCGCGCCCGGCTTTCTCGTCTAGCGCTCCCTGGAAGAACGGCGTCCGGCCGAATTCGCCGCCCCAGACGACGAGCGTGTCTTTCAGCATGCCGCGCGCCTTGAGATCCGCCAGCAGGCCGGCCACCGGTTTATCGGCGGACTTGCAATTCTGCGTGTGATTCTTGGCGAGATCGCTGTGCGCGTCCCAGCGGGATCCGGAGCCGCTGTACACCTCCACGAAACGAACCCCACGCTCCACCAGCCGACGCGCCATCAAACAGTTCGCCCCATAGACCATCGTCTCGGGCTCGTCCATCCCGTAGAGCTTCTTGGTGGCTTCGCTCTCGCTGCTCAGATTGACGGCGTCCGGCGCCGCGGCCTGCATTTGATACGCGAGCTCGTACGAGCGCGTGCGGGCGTCGAGCTCGGAGTCGTCGTGCTTGTCACGCGCATAGTGCTCGTTGAGCTGCTTGAGCAATCCCAGCTTGCTCCGCTCCTGTGAATCGGTGGTTCCGGCCGGCGGCCTCAAGTTGAGGATCGGCGTATCGCCCTGGCGGAACATCGTTCCCTGGTACGTCGAGGGCAGAAACCCGGAGCCGTAGTTCTGCACGCCGCCGATGATCTCTTTGTCGTCCTGCATGACGACGAAGGTGGGGAGATCGCGCCTGGCGCTGCCAAGACCGTAGGTGACCCACGCGCCCATCGACGGACGGCCGGCGAGGATGTCGCCGGTGTTCATCTGGCACACGCCTCCGACGTGGTTGACCGCGTCGGACTGGCAGGAGCGGATGACGGCGAGGTCGTCGGCATGCTCCGCGATGTAAGGCAGCCAATCCGAGATCCACAGACCGCTTTGCCCATGCTGTTTGAACACGCGCCTGGACGGCATCAGTCCGTTCTTGTTCGTGCCAAAACCGGTGACGCCGAGTGTCTCTGGATGGAATGACGAAGGAACCTGCTGGCCGATGTACTTCTCCAGCGCGGGCTTCGGATCGAAGAGATCGACGTGGCTGGGGCCGCCCTCCATGAAACACCAGATGACGGATTTCGCTCTGGGTGGAATGTGCGGAGCCTTGGGATCGAGCGGATCCACGCTCGCCAGGAGGACGTCTTCATCGAGCAGGCTCGCGAGCGCGATGCCGGCCAGGCCGCTGCCGGCCTGCGTGAAAAACTCACGCCGGCTCGAAACGTTCCAATGGTGTCTGAGCTTGTCCAGCATGGTCAGCCCTCTATCAGTTGATGTACAGAAATTCGTTGGAAGCGAGCAGCATCTGACACAGGTCGACGAACGCGGCGGCCCGCGGACGGTCCATGCCCTCGGGCGTCCTGGTCGGCATCGGCGGCTTCGCCGTCCCGGCCAGGCGCGCTGACATGATCGGCATTTGCGCGTCGATGAATGCGGCAGCCGTCCTGTGCTCTTCGGCGCTGGCCTTGCGTCCGTACGCCAGAGTAAACGCCCTGTCCACCTGCGCGGACGCCGCCGGCCCGCTGTCAGTCAGCACACGCCCGGCAAACGCCCTCGCCCAATCCAGCACCAGATCGTTGTTCAGCAGATCCAGTGATTGAGCCGCCGTCACCGTGTTCGTCCGGAAGTGCGCGCTCTCGAACGTATTGGCGGAATCGAATTCCTGCAGCATCGGATACCGCAGGTTCCGTCTCACGAAGATGTACACGCTGCGGCGATTGGCTTGCGCGGGATCCTTCTCGGTCTTCCAGCCGCCAGCCACCGCGGTCGCGGACAATTCCGACAGGACGCCGTTCGGTACCGGCGGGAACACACCGGGGCCACCCATCTGCGGATTCAACAGACCGCTGACCGTCAGCATCGAATCGCGAACCGCTTCCGCTTCCATGCGCCGCCGGTTATAGCGCCAGAGCAACGTATTGCTGGGATCGGCCTCGGCCGCCTGCGGCTGAAAGTCGCTGGACTGCTGGTAAGTGCTGGACAGCAGAATCAATCGATGTACCTTCTTCATGCTCCAGCCGTTCTGCACGAAGTAGGTCGCCAGGTAATCGAGCAGCTCCGGATGCGATGGGCGCGCACCCATGCGACCGAAATCCCCCGGCGTGGCCACGATGCCGGCGCCGAAGTGATAGTGCCAGATGCGATTGACCATCACACGGGCCGTCAGAGGATTGCCGGGATCGGTGAGCCATGCGGCAAGCGCCGTGCGCCGGCCGGTTGAATTCAGACCTGCGGGCGGCGTGATCTTGACGTCGCTCGGATCGAGAATCGAGAGGAACCCGGGCTGCACCTGCTCGCCTTTGGCCTGCACGTTGCCGTTCTTGAGCGTGTAGGTGGGCGGCGCCGTGGCGCCGAGGTCAATCATGAACTGGCCGAGCGGAGCCGGGGCAGGCTTCAGCGCGTCGAACTCGGCGAGTCGCTTCTTGAGCTCGGTGTAGCGCGCGCCGCTGTCGCCCTTGAGCCCGCGCAGCGTTCGCGCGTCCGGCTCCTCGTCGAAGGTGATGCGCGGCTCGGCGGTGTGGTACATCATCTGCTGAAACGGATTGCGCCTGGACGCGTCCATCAGGATCGCTTCCTGGACGTCGTCCTCGAATGTCTTGATGCCGCCTTCGATCTTGGATTTCCGGAGCGGCTCGACGATGGCGGTCATCTCGGCGCGGATGTCTTTGGTCTTTTCCTCCCACGCCGTTTTCTGCTCCTCGTGCATGCGGCGCGTCGCGAGATCTTTGACCGGGAGCGGGCCATCGCCAAACGACGTGTTGGCGAAGAACGCCTGCAGGCGATAGTAATCCTTGTGCAGGATCGGATCGTACTTGTGGTCGTGGCAGCGCGCGCAGCCGACGGTCAGGCCGAGGAATGCGGAGCCGGTCGTGTTGGTGATGTCGTCCAGCGTCTCCTGCCGGCGGGTCAGGAGGCCTGCCGCATTGGTCTCGTCGATCCACTGCCGGTTGAATCCCATCGCCACCAGCGCCTCCGGATCGCCCGGATACAGTTCGTCGCCGGCGATTTGTTCCTTCACGAACCGGTCGTACGGCTTGTCGTCGTTGAAGGCAGTGATGACGTAGTCGCGGTAGCGCCAGATGTTGGGCCGCGTCGCGTCGGCCTTGAAGCCATCGCTGTCCGCGTAACGCGCCACATCCAGCCAGTGGCGGCCCCATCGCTCCCCGTAGCCCGGCGTCGCGAGGAGCCTGTCGACGACCTTCTCCCAGGCCCTGGGCGACGTGTCTTTTTCAAACTGCTGAATCTCTTCAGGCGTGGGCGGCAGGCCCGTGATGTCGATTGTGGCGCGTCGCACCAGGGTAATCCGGTCCGCGCCAGGATTGGGCTTCAGATTCTTCGCTTCAAGCTGTGCCAGCACGAAGGCGTCGATCGGCGTCTTCACCCACGCGCGATTCTTGACAGACGGAGGCGCGGAAGCCGTGACCGGCTGCAATGCCCACCAACTGCGCTGGGCGGGGGTGAACGTGGGTTCGGCGGAGTACACGACAGCGCCGAAGAGCGCGACGCCCAGGAGTCCAGCTACGTAACGCATCACACCTCCCGCGACACGAGGCGATTTATTTTTCGGACGAGTCCTTCCCGTCCGCCGGCGCGCCGGTGCCGGAGGATCCGAGGAACAACCGCTTCCCGTCCGGCAGCATCAGATCGCGGCCGTTCGCGCGGTTCTTCCCGTTCTTGGCGCGGTACCCGTCGACGACGATTTCGGTGCCTGCTTTCAGGGAGTCCTTCGTGAACCCACGGCGGAACAGCGTGTTCGGCGTCCCGGTTTCGACCATCCATTGAGTGACGGTGCCGTCGGGGTTTTTCACGTCGAGGTGAATCCAGGCGTGGGGATTCACCCAATCCATCCCGGTGACGGTTCCCTTCAAGGTGACTGGCGCGTCGGCGTTGAACTCCGCCGCAAACGAATGATGCGCCGCGACCGGCACCGCCGCCAGCACCAGCGCAAGAGCGACCATCGGGAGCGCGAACCGTCCATCCATCAGATTTCTCCTACTCTTGTTTCTTCGCGGCTTCGGCGGCCGCCTTCTCTTCATCGCGCGCCACTTCGAGGATGTCGTAGAGGCCGACGTTCGCTTCGTGGCACGCATATTCGTACAGGTCGCCTTCACTGGTGCGCATCGGCAGCGCGACCGTCCACGGCCGCACGAACGTGTGCGGATCGTCGACGGTCAACCGGTAGTCGATCGCGTTCCTGCCGATGCGGGTGAAGCGCTCGATCGTGTGCAGCGTGGCGCCGGCACCGCGATAGTTGGTCTTGTCCGAGAAGTTCTGGCTCTCCACGACCAGCGTGTCGCCTTCCCAGTGGCCGCGTGAGTCGCCGAACCACTGATGGATCTTCGGGCTGAGCGGTGCGCGCCCGTCGAGGGAAACCAGGCGTGTCTCGTGGATCATCTCGTGGGTGATGGCCACGTAGCCAGGACCCTGAATGATCTGGATGTTGTTGTTGTACAGAGTGGGCAGAATAGCGTTCGGAAATCCATAGGTGATGCACCGTTCGGCCGAGCTGCGACTCTCCGGTCCGTCCGCACCGCCGTTGCGAGTGCCGCGTCGATTCGCCGCCCGCACGGTTGCCTCCGGCGTCAGGGACGGAATTCTGCCGTCCGCCGGCTCGATGATGAGCGAGGTGCGCCGGTCGTCTGTGACCTTGCGTCCCGGATCCGTCATGTACGGCGCGTGAATGGTGTTGGCCGACACGCTGGCGTCGGGCGGCTCGTCAAGGCGCCTGCCCGCGCGCGCCTCGAGCGTGTTGACTTCCTCGTCGGTCAGCGTGGCGCGGCCGGCCATATTTTGCGGCCGCTCGAGCGGCGTAATGGTCTTGTAGTCCCACACGCCCTGCAGATCGGGATCGCCCCACGGAGTACGGGGCATGGGCTTTCGGGAAACTGGCTTCGCCGCCGGTGTCGTGGCGGCCGACGCCTGGCTCGCCTTGCCCGGGGCTTGCGCCTGCAGCCGGACGACCGCCGGCGAGACGATGGCGATGGCAGAGACGACCCCGACGAGCTGCCTGACTATTGGTATGCGCATTGGACGTCCTTTCGACTACTGTCGCTTCACTGGTTTTCCGTAGACCTCGATGGCGCCGACATCAATCCATCCGCCCGCCCCATGGCCGCTGCCCGGCAGGAGGTCCACGAATCCGACTTCATCCACCTTGCTGAGGTCCGGTTTCTCGACGAAGTTGCCTTTGGTGACCACGCCGGTGATGTCGAGCTTCAGCCAGCGAACCTCTGAAAGCGCCGTGTCGTTCTGCAGCCAGTCGAGCGGTGATCCATCAGCGTGATCGCCAACCAGCCAGGTCCCGTCGGCGAGCTTCACGATGGGCCGCACCTGGTGGAACCCCGAGACCTTGGTGACCCATCGAAGCCGGGCGAGGCCGGTCAGGTCGACGTAATTGTTCTTGTCGCGGAGCGCGGCGGCGCACGGCGTGGTGCACAGGCCGGTCCACAGATGAATGGGGTTGTTGTCGTCCTGAGCGCTCCCGGTGAGCTGGATCTCTTTGCTCGACGCGCCGTACAGCTTCAGCTCCAGATTCGGATTGGCGACCGCGTCGAGGGTGACCGGATGCTCGCCGCCGGCCGGAACCTGCTTCCATTCCTCACGAAGAAACAACGGCGGACGTCCGGCGCGCGCCGGCGCGGCCCCGCCCTGGCGGCCGGCGCCCTGCGCGGTCGGCTGCTGCGCGAACGCTCCGCACGCGATCCCGAGCATCGCCAGGCCTTGCGCCGCTGACCATATCTTCATCTTCATCTTCCGGCTGCGTTCCATGTCGGACCCCTTTCGCACTGGTACTCAGGGCATAGTGTAAGCCTTTGAGTCCCAAATTTGTCACTCTACTTGGCGGACATCTGCGTCGCGTACAAGGCGTCGTACAGGCGAAGCCTGGCGATGTCAGGCGTGTCCATGATGTCGCCGAGAATCATCGGCTGGGGGCCGTTCCGGTCTCGAAACGCGGGCCACGGTTGCAGCCCGCGGCCATTCGGGTCGCCCGTGCGAGCGAAATTCACCCAATAGGACGAGACGGTCTCCGCCAGCGCGCGGTCTCGCGGGGACGCGGACGCCAGCTCAGGTGAGCTCGCGTCGGGAAACACCCGTGGCGGCGCGAGGTTGTTGAAGACGTACGGAATCTCCGCGGTGTGCGTCGCCTTCAGGTCGCGCCCTCCGGGGGCTACCGGCGGCTCGTGCGTGAAGAAGTACCAATACGCGCGGTTGCCTCGTCGGGTCTGAAGCGCGGCATACAGGCGCATGTGCCACGCCATCTCGTCGCGAAAGGCCATCTGCGACGAGGCGGTGGCTTCCGCGTCCGAACCAGCGGGATAGAGCTTCAGGTACTCGTCGGCCCGATCGCCCAACCGGCCGCCCGACGAGTCCCGCCGACATCGAGGCGCCCGCGGATTCGCCGAAGATGGTGACGCTCCGCGGGTCGCCGCCAAACGCCGCGATGTAGGCGGCGGCCGTCCAGACGTTCAGGTACAGGCAGTCCTCGCTCGCCTTCGGCGAGTCGGGCAGATCCACCGAGACGTTCAGCCGGGCGCGCCCGCCTGACGGCTGCACGCAGACGTCGCCGAAGCGGTCGGCTTTCCGGACGTTGTCCCATTTTGCGACCGGTTGCGGCGGCTGCCACCGCAACGCGCCAACAGGCGGGGCGGCGAATGGAATGCCCTTGAAGACGCGGACGCCGCTCGATGTCGTCAGGCCGGCGACCGATCCCGAATCGAGGCGCACAGGATCGGGAATCGCCGCGCGCATCACGACCGACGCGATGACGAACAATCCGGTGCCGGCGGCGAGACACGTTCGAACCATGTTGGTGGTGTACTGCACAGCGGTGAGTGCATTATAGTTTGGCGTCACGGGACGGAGGACCTTTTCATGGTCAACAACTGGTCGCGACGCTCAGTGTTCGGCGCCTCTCTCATCGCTTTTCTGTTGTTCGCGTGGGTCGTCGTTGGCCGGGCTCAACAGAAGCAGTATCCCTACCCGACCGTGCGCGACCAGCGAGGCACCGTGCCGCCAGGTCCGCGACTGCTTCCGTCGCCGCCGCTCGGCGCCGGGCCGTTCACGTTCCAGACGACCGAACAGAACATCCGCGTGGTCGTCGTGACGAAGGGATTGTCGCATCCGTGGAGCCTCGCCTTTCTGCCTGACGGCAGCATGCTGATCACCGAGCGCATGGGTCGGCTGCGGATCGTGCGCAACGGCGTGCTCGATCCCAATCCGGTCGCCGGCGCGCCGGCAGTTCTCTCCAGGGGCACCATGGCGGGGTTGATGGACATCGCGCTCCATCCCCGCTTCGCCGAGAACAAGTGGATCTTCATCTCCTATCACAAACCGATCGGCGACAACCTCGCCAGCAACGCCATCCTTCGCGGCACATGGGACGGCAAGGCGCTGACCGACGTCCGCGACATCTTCGTCGCCGACGATGTGGACATGGAAGCGTCACGGATCGTCTTCGGCCGGGACGGAACGCTCTACATGGGGATTGGCGGCCCTGGCACCGGGCCCGCCGTCAGCGTGGATCGCGCGCAACATACGAACGATCTCGCCGGCAAGGTGCTTCGACTTCGCGACGACGGCAGCGTCCCGCCGGATAATCCGTTCGTGGGGAAGGCCGGTTACAAACCGGCCATCTACTCGATGGGGCACCGCGTGCAGCTTGGCCTCGCGATCAACCCGTCCAACGGCGACCTTTGGGAAACCGAGAACGGGCCCAATGGCGGCGACGAGCTCAACGTGATCAAGCCTGGCAGGAATTACGGCTGGCCCGTCGTCAGCTACGGCCGCGACTATCGGGGTCCGCGCATGACTCCGTCGCGCGAGGGGATGGAGGAGCCGATTCTGTTCTGGGTGCCGTCGATTGCGACATCAGGGCTGACGTTCTACACGGGCGATCGCTTTCCCCAGTGGAAGGGGAACGTGTTCGTCGGCGGCATGCGTGAAGGGGAGATGTCGCCCACGGGCCAGCTTCAGCGGATTGCCTTCAACGACAAGTGGGAGGAGCTTCGGCGCGAAGCGCTTCTCCGCGAGCTGCATCAGCGCATCCGCGACGTCCGGCAGGGACCGGACGGATTGCTGTACCTGCTGACAGAGGAGAACGACGCAGCGCTGCTAAGGATTGAACCGGCCAACTGAAATTGAGAATTCAAGATTGAGAATCATGAATTTGCGAATCACCATCGTGTCGGCGGGTCTGATTTCGATAGCCCTTCACGCGCAGGCACCGGCGCCCACGGCCCCGGAACCCGTATTCACGCCCGCGTTCAAGAACCAGACGAAGGCCCCACAGCCGGCCAAGCCGTCGCAATATGCCGTCGAGACCGTCGCGTCCGGGTTGGTGCAGCCCTGGTCGCTGGCGTTCATGCCCGACGGCCGGATGCTGGTGACCGAGCGTGCGGGGCAGATCCGGATCATCGACCGCACGGGAGAGTTGTCCGACCCGTTGCGCGGCGTTCCTGGGGTCCGGATTGTCGGCGGCCACGGTCTGACTGATATCGCCCTCGATCCCCAGTTCGCCCAGAATCGGATCCTGTATTTCACGTTGTTCGCGCCGCCCGCGGGAAAGCCGCCGGGCCCGATGCCTGCTCCCCAGTACCAGGAATGGCTGATGCGGCCGCCCGCGGATCGGCTGAAGGATCCATTCGGCATCGAGCGGCTGGTGCGTGCGCGTCTGTCGGCGGATGAGAAGAGCCTCGAAGACCTGAAGGTCATGCTCGAGGGTGGCGACCGGCGGATCGTCATGGCCAACGACGGCACCATGTTCGTCACCGCGGCCGCGCAGGTCAGCGGCGGGAACATTCCGATCGACGATCTTCCGCAGCGGTTGGACAACCCGTACGGAAAGGTGCTGAGAATCAACCGGGACGGGTCGATTCCGCGGGACAACCCGTTCGTGGGCAAGGCGGGCGCGCGTGCGGAAATCTACACGTTCGGCGTACGCGATCCGGAAGGCGCGGCGATCAACCCCGCCACGGGTCAGCTCTGGACCGTGGAGCACGGCGTCAAGGGCGGCGACGAGCTGAACATCGCGCGGCGCGGCGCGAACAATGGCTATCCCGTCATCAACTACGGCGTTCAGTACTCAGGCGAAAAGATCGGCGAGGGGATCACCGCGAAGAAGGGCATGGAACAGCCCCTGTACTATTGGAATCCGGACATCGGGCCGTCAGGGATGCTGTTCTACACCGGCAATCTGTTTCCGGAATGGAAAGGCAATCTGTTCATCGGGGCGCTGCCCGCCAAACACCTCGTGCGCCTGGTGCTCAAAGGAGAGCGCATGATCGCCGAGGAACGGCTGCTCGTCGACCTCGATCAGCGGATTCGTGACGTGCGGCAGGGTCCTGATCAGGCGCTGTACGTCCTGACCAGCGAGGACAACGGCAGGCTGCTGAGGATCGTGCCGAAGCGCTGAACATGGCGGTTACGGATTTTGCGGCGGGCGAGGCGCCGCCGCCTGCAGCAGCACGAAAAACAGACCGTTTGGATCCGGCATGATGGCGGCGCGGATGCCTCCCTGCAGCGTCGCCGGCTGGCCGCCCGCCGAGATCACGGTCGACCCGTTCGCCTTCATCTTCTCGATCGCGGCATCGAGGTCGCGCACTCTCATCTGCAGACGCGTCGCACCCGGGTCCTGTAGACGCGGTCGTATCGCCGTGCCCTCGACGCCCTTGAGCTCGATGAACTCCAGCCGGAGCGTCGATCCCGGAATCTGCGCGTTCGTCAGACGCAGCTCGGCGCCTTTCAACCCCATCAGATCCAGAAGCGGGATGCTGCCAAACGCGCCGACTTGAGGCTGGAACTGCAGGACATCCTTATATATATGGACCGTACGGTCGGTGTCGGCGATCGTCACGCGCACGCGCGCGCCGATGACGTTGCTGTCGGCCGGCGCCGTGGTCTCCGGAAGGGGATTCGGCTGCAGCAGTTCCACGAAATGGCCGTCCGGATCGGCGACGATGATGCCGCGCGCGCGGTTCTCCTGGCCAAAGGCGAGCGGCTCGCCTCCTGGCGTGATGACTCGCACGCCGGCGCGCTTGAGCGGCGCGAAGGCCGCGTTGATGTCGCGCACGAGCAGAATGAGCGTCGTACCGCCTGGATCCTGGGGCCGCGGATGGACGGCCGTTCTGTCGAGGCCCTTCACTTCGACCATCTCGACGCCCACGGTGGCGCCGGGAATTCTCGCGGTCACATATCGAAGCTGCGCCTCCGGCATCCCGAACATATTGAGGAGCGCCGGATCGCTGCCGAAGGGACGAGGCCCCGGGGTCTGGGCCGGAGGCACCGTCAGTCCCAGAAGGATCCCGTAAAACTCGATGGCCTTGTCGAGATCCTGGACGATGGGGCTGTAGCTGCCCGAGCCGACGACGACATCTCCTGGCGGCGCTGCTCCTGGTGCTGCCGGTGCGGGCGCCTGCGTGAGACCGGCCGCTGTGGTCATGAGAGCGACGACCGCCGTTGAGACGGCGTAGTACGCGACGGCCCTGCCCGGTTGCGTCATAACCATCCTGATCGCGATCGCTAACGTTCCGTTGTCGTCGCGCCCGACATCGTCAGCATCCGGCCGTCAGCGAGCTTCGTGCTGACGAACATGCCACCCTTCGAGCCGTCTCTGAGCGGCCGGTATGCGACGGTAATCTTGTCGCCCACCTTCAACGTGGTTCGAGTCCATCCCCGACGCGCCAGGTAATTCGGACTCATGCCCTCGAACCCCCACGGCTCGACAACGCCCTGTTCGTTCGCGACGTCCAACCAGATC
>JBGPKK010000144.1:0-11887 GCA_041485905.1 Vicinamibacteria bacterium | reverse complement strand
CCACCAGCACCGCGCCTTCGCAAGCGGTCAGCGAGCGCGACACTTCGTACGAGAAGTCGACGTGTCCCGGCGTGTCGATGAGATTAAGCACGTACTTCTGTCCGTCGTTCGCCGTGTAGTGCAGACAGACCGGATGCGCCTTGATGGTGATGCCGCGCTCGCGCTCGAGGTCCATTGCGTCGAGGACCTGCGCCTCCATCTCGCGCGCCTGCAGCGCGCCGGTCAGCTCCAGAAAACGATCGGCGAGCGTCGATTTGCCGTGATCGATGTGCGCGATGACCGAGAAGTTACGAATGTGTTGAGGATCCACTACCGGATGATTTCAATCTTGACCGATAGATGCAGCGAACGCCAAGCGCGATCGGTGGTCAACACCGGCAGGCGGTATAAGCGGCCCAGCGCGAGACACGCGCGATCGGCCAGCGACAGCCCCAGCGATTTGGTCGGCACCCGGAGCCGAGCCGTTTCGACCGCGTGGATTTCATCGTAGGGGACGATCGTGAGCGTGCCAAGCTGCTCGATTCTTGTTCTGAGCCGCGGCTCCGCGATATCGATCGCCTCTCCGCGCTCCGCCATCCGAGACAGTGTTTCTGCCCAATTCACTGTGCTGATGAGACCCCCGCGCCGGAGCGCCGGCTCGACGCGATCGGCGCCAGGCTCGTCGTACGCCAGCGCGAGCAGCGCCGACGAGTCGAGCACGCACCCCCGGCCCGCCAGGGTCTTCATTTCCCGGCCTTCCGCAAGCGCGCGTCCCATTCCCGGAACTCGCGATCGTCCTTTCGCGCCTCGCGCCGACGCTCGGCGATGAGCTCATCGCTGGGCAACCGGCCCTGTTTGGCCGGTCGCTTGAACATGCCCCTCAGGCGCTTGATGGCCACGTCGCGGGTCCGGACGCTGATCGTGCCGTCGTCCTCGACGCGCACGGCGACCCGGTCGCCGTCGCGGATCTTCAATCGCTCCCGCACCTCAGCGGGCAGGACCAACCGGCCGCGATCGGTCACGGTCACGTGATACACCCCGGGGGCCTGGAACGGTTGGGACACCGGTCGTGTGTACTCCACCGCCGCTTCTCTCGCCCGGCTCGGATTCTCCGGTTTGATTCTGTACCGCGCCATACCACGCGAGCGTAGCATCGTCCGGGTCGTGTGGGCAAGCACATGGCGATTCCCACACGGTCAACTATTTCCCACTCCCGGCGGCAGGCGGACGGACTGAGGCGGGGCTACGGAACTCAGGTCGGCGGATCGTTATCGGTCTTCTAGGGGCCGATATCGCTGCGGATACTCCGGGCCGATGTATTCGGCCCGCGGGCGAATAAGGCGGTTGTTCGCGTACTGCTCGAGCACGTGCGCCGTCCACCCCGAGATACGGCTCACCGCGAAAATCGGCGTGAACAGATCGATTGCGATCCCGAGCGCGCGGTAGGTGGTTGCCGAGTAGAAGTCGACGTTGGCGTTGAGCTGCTTCTCCGCTTTCACCAGCGCCTCGATTCGCTGCGACATCTCGAACCAGATGGGCTGGCCGGCGCGCTGTCCCAGATCGCGGGACATCTGGCGCAGGTGCGTCGCGCGCGGATCCTCGGTGTGGTACACGCGGTGTCCGAATCCTGGAATCTTCTCTTTCCGGGCGAGCTTGGCGCGGACGACCTCTTCGGCCTTCTCGACCGGGCCGTCTGCGCCAATCTCGAGCAGCAATCGCATCACGTCGGCGTTGGCGCCGCCGTGCAGCGGCCCTTTGAGCGTGCCGATGGCCGCCACGATCGCCGAATGGATGTCGGTGAGCGTCGCCGCCGCCACGCGCGCGGCGAACGTCGACGCGTTCAGCTCGTGATCGGCGTGCAGCACCAGCGCCACGTCGAAGGCGCGCGTCGCCAGGCCGCTCGGCCGCTCCCCTGTCAGCATGTACAAGAAGTTCGGGGCGTGTCCCAGCACGGGGTCCGGTTGAATCGGGCCGCCACCCGCGTTGACCCGTCCCATCGTTGCCACGACCGAGCTGATTTGTGCGGTCAGACGCACCGCTTTGCGGTAGTTGGCCTGCGGTGAGTGATCCGCCGCCTCCGGATCGTAGTGGCCGAGCGCCGAGGTGAGCGTGCGGAGCATGTCCATCCCGTCGCCGGGCGGCAAAGTCCGCATGAGCCGCAGCACCGGTTCCGGCAGCGTGCGCGCGGCCGCGAGCTGGGCCTGCAGATCGCCAAGCTCCGCGCGCGCCGGCAGCCGCCGGTGCCAGAGGAGATAACAGACTTCTTCGAAGGTGGCGTGTCGGGCGAGGTCGTGAATATCGTACCCGCAGTAGGCGAGCACGCCGCGATCGCCGTCCAGATAACAGATGGCCGACGATGTCGCGACAGTATCTTCGAGGCCCCCTTTGGGCTTCGCGGCCGAGGTCATGCCGTAATCATAGCAGCGCGCCTCGCGGCGCGGTGTCCCCTAATGGATCCGCGTGGTCTCCGGGACGGCCGTCGTCGACGGCGTGAGTGTCGGCGTTGTCGTCGTTGTCGTTCCCTGGGGCCCCATTTGCGCGTACTGGAGAAAGAGCTCACCCCACGGGGTTTCCTCGCACCACCGCACAAACGCGCGGCGATCAAGCAGGGGCCACCGGTAGAAATCGTGGTAGAGGTCGCTCGCGAGAATGAACCCGTTGACGAGCGGTGTGTGGAAGAACAGCTTCTGGAACCGCTTGAGCGGTCCGAACCAGATCAGGTCACCGCCGCCCAGCCGCACCAGGTTCTTGCCCACATGGAAGTGCCAGTTCTCGTTGGCCACCTCGGTGTCGCCGACGATGTCAATCTCCCGCGGATCGCCGACACCCAGCCGATCTTCGTGGGCGAGACGGATGTACGGGATCGACATCGGATCGAATCCCATCAGCTTGGCGGCGACCGCGTCGATGGCCACCTGATCGGCTGACGCGAGCATCACGTTCTTGACGACCGGATACATCGTTCGCGGCCCTGGGCCGTTGCCCGCCGTCGTCCCGTCCATGATCGCGAAGATCCCGGAATGGATTTCCCTCTGAATCGCGAGGAGATCGACCAGCGTCTCGTGGATCCACGAGTGCGTGTAGTGCCGCCGCGTCGTCAGCAGGCCCCCGAAGGCGTTCTTCATCGCGCCGGTCGTCGTTGTATAAATGTGGCACTTGACAGTCGGCAAATGGACGATGTTCTTGCCGAAAAAGTATTCGGGAAGCTGAATGCCCTCGGGAAACACGTGCCCGAGCGCGCGCATCCGCGCTTTCGGCTGGTACGGCACCCACTTCATGTCCTCGTCCTTGAAGTTGTACAGGACGGGCACGCCGTACTTCTTGAAGATCGGCACGTAGTGGTTCAGGTCCTCGCCCTTGAAGGCGTTGGTCACCACCGTTTTGTTCTGCACACAGACCTGGTCGGTGAACCCGCGCCGGGCCAGCGCCTGAATCGTGCCTTCGAGCTGCCACGGCGTCGTGTTCGCGGCCGGGAACGGAAAGTGCCAGGAGATGTTGTCCTTGAGAATCGTCGTCTTGCCCGCGGCGAGCGCGGCCGAGACGTCCGCCAGACCAACGAGGCGATCGATATCGGACAGAATGGTGTCGGCGCCGACGCGGAGGAGCGTGACCTTTGCCCTACTTGCCACTCGCCACCTGGGTGCTGAGCACCACCGGGTCGCCCGCGTATTGCTGCACGATTGAGAGCAGTCCCGTGTAGAGGAACCCGACCTGAAACAGGACGAGGAACGGGAGCGTGCCGTAGATCTGGTTCGCGAGCGCGTAAAAGACGGTCGCCGTGAAGTAGAGGCCGACGCCAAGCTCGATGAGCGGCTGGACGGCGACAGACTGGCGGTACTTCTTGCCCACCCATTCGTCCGAGTCACCTTCGATGCGGTATTTCGGCGTCCGGGCGAAATCGGTGTGCTTGTTGAACAAGGCCTCGAAGACCGCGCGCGTGTTGTTGATCGACAAGCCGATGCCGACCGACATCAGAAACGGCACGTACTTCAGCCGCGCGCGCCAGTCTTTGTGAATCTCGCGCTGGCAGACCATGTAGAAGTTGCAGAAGGAAAACGTCGCGGCGAAAAACAGCGGCACGTCGATGAGCAGCATCTCGTACCAGCCCATGTTGTAGCGGATCGCCATGGCCGGAAATATGAGGATCGACAGGAGGCACATCAGCGGGTAGTTGAAGTTCGCCGTGAGGTGGAAGAAGGCCTCGGCCTTCACGCCGAGCGGCAGGTCCGATTGAAGGATCCGCGGCAGCAGCTTGCGGCATGTTTGAATCGAGCCCTTCGCCCAGCGGTGCTGCTGCGACTTGAACGCGTTCATTTCGACCGGCACTTCGGCGGGCGCGACCAGATCGGGCACGAACACGAACGTCCAGCCGCGAAGCTGGGCGCGGTAGCTGAGATCGAGATCTTCGGTGAGCGTGTCGTGCTGCCATCCGCCGGCGTCGTCGATCGCCTGGCGGCGCCAGACGCCGGCCGTCCCGTTGAAATTGAAAAAGCGGCCGCCGCGGTTGCGGCCGCCGTGCTCGAGCACGAAATGGCCGTCGAGCAGGATGGCCTGGATTTTCGTCAGGAGCGAGTAATCCTCGTTGATGTGTCCCCAGCGCGCCTGCACCATCCCGACGCGCGGACCGCTGAAGTACGGCATCAACCGCATCAGGAAATCCGGGGCGGGAATGAAGTCGGCGTCGAAAATCCCGATGAACTCGCCGGCGGCGACGTTCAAGCCCGCTTCGAGCGCCCCGGATTTGAATCCGGTCCGATCGCGGCGGTGAAAGTACTTGATGTCGACGCCCTGCTCGGCCAGCCGCCGGACGGCCGACTCGGCGATGCTACGCGTCTCGTCGGTCGAGTCGTCCAGCACCTGAATTTCCAGACGGTCGCGCGGGTACTCGATGCGGCACACCGCCTCGATGAGCCGATCCGCCACGTACATCTCGTTGTAGAGCGGCAGCTGGAGGGTGACCGACGGCAGCGGATCGAGCGGCGGACCGGCGACCGGTTCCTTGTCGCGGCATCGCATGTACAGATACACGAGGTAATACCGATGCCAGCCGTAAATCGCGAGGATGATGAGGACGAAGAAATACGCGGCGAGCGTGAGCGTTTCACCGAACGTCATGGGGTCACACGCGAGTCCCGGTCAAGAACGCCACCGCGCGTGACTGGTTGGGCGGCTGGCCGACCGAACGTCAGATGGCACAATCGTTTATATTACTGATGGGCCTGAACAACGTCAACAAGAGGCCGATGAATCCTTCCGAACTCCAAACGCTCATCCATGGCGTGGCCCGTGGCGAGATCGACGAGGCGACCGCGCAGGCGAAGCTGCTCGAAATGGTCCGCGCACGTCCGTTCGAGGATCTGGGGTTTGCCCGTGTCGATCATCACCGCGCATCCCGTCAGGGATTTCCCGAAGTTGTCCTCGGCCTGGGCAAGACACCTGCCCAGATTGCCGCGATTGCCGCTGAGATTGCGGGTCGCGGCTCCACGCTGCTCGTCACGCGCGCGAGCGAGGCCGCCTACGCCGCTGTGGTCGCCCTCGTCCCTCAAGCGGCCTACTACGCCGATGCAGCCCTGATTACTTTTCGACAGCAGGACGTGTCGCCCGGAAAAGGAACCATCGTCGTCGCCGCGGCCGGAACCTCTGATCTCTTCGTCGCCGAGGAAGCCGCCCGGACCGCGGAACTGATGGGCAATCACGTCGAGCGCGTGTACGACGTCGGCGTCGCCGGCCTTCACCGCGTCCTCGGCGAGCGCGCGCGCCTGGCGGCCGCGCGGGTCATCGTCGTGGTGGCCGGCATGGAAGGCGCGCTGCCCAGCGTCATCGCCGGGCTGGTGGCCGTGCCGGTGATCGCGGTGCCGACGAGCATCGGCTACGGGGCAAGCTTCGGCGGCATCGCGGCGCTGCTCGGCATGTTGAACAGCTGCTCGTCGGGCGTGTCGGTCGTGAATATCGACAACGGCTTCGGCGCCGCCAGTATCGCGAGCCTCATAAACCACTTATAGAGGGCTGAGAGCTAAGGCTAAGGGCTGCGCGGCGACAAAGAAGATTTTGCCCTTGACCCTCGGCTCTTAGCCCCACAGGTACGCTACTATTAAGGGTTCGCTCGCCTCCCTGCGTTCATCTTTCTTACTTTATGCACTCTGGAGCTCTTCGGGCTCTCGAATTCGATCGGATCGTCGAAGCCGTCCGAAGCTTCGCGCTGACGCCGATGGGTGGCGAGCGCCTCGGCGGCCTCGAACCTTCGACCGATCCGCAACAGGTCTCGGACCTGCTCGCCGCGACCACCGAAACGACCCGTTATCTCGAGCAGAACGCGCTCTTCCCCATCCGTGCGTCAAGCGATTTGCCGCAGATTCTCGGCTCTCTCGCGGTGGAGGGACGGCCGCTCGAACCGCTCCGTCTCGTCGCGCTCGCCGATTTCCTCGATTCGATCGACGACGTGCGCGCCGCGATTCGCCGCGCCGCGGGATCGTTTCCCCTGCTCGAGGCCGTCTCGGGCGAGACCGCGTCGTTCAAGCGCGAGACGACCCAGATTCGGGAGAAGATCGAGGCGTCGGGCGACGTCGTCGACTACGCGAGCACCGACCTGCGGCTGATTCGGGAGCGGCTGCGCAAACAGCGCACCCGGCTGCGCGGCACGCTCGAGTCGTACCTGCGCGGCAAGGACACCGCGAAGTACCTGCAGGAGCAGGTCGTCACGGAGCGGAACGGTCGGTATGTGCTGGTCATCAAGGCGGAGCACCGCAGCTCGATTCCGGGCATCGTGCACGGCACGTCGACCAGCGGCGCGAGCCTGTTCCTCGAACCGCTCAGCACCGTCGAGATCAACAACGACATCGTCGCGCTCGAAGAGCAGGAGATCGAGGAAATCAGGCGGATCCTCCTCGCGCTGACCGACTCGTTTCGCAGTCGCGCGCTCGATCTGCAGCGGACCATTGACGCCGCGACCGCGCTGGACGTGTTGCAGGCGCGGGCGCGTTTCTCGGCGCTCGTCGGCGGTGTCCCGCCCGCGCTCTCGACCGACGGCGCGTTCGAGCTTCAGGCGGCGCGGCATCCGCTGTTGATGGCACAGGTCCTCGTCCGGCTTGGCGCTGACCGTGACCCTTCACCGCGCGAGTCGTCGGGCCCTGTGCCCGTCACCATCAAAGTGATTCCGCCCGCGACCTGCCTGCTGGTGACCGGCCCGAACACGGGCGGGAAAACGGTGGCCCTGAAGACGGCTGGCCTGCTGGCGATGATGGCGCAGGCCGGCCTGCACGTGCCGGCAGCGGAGGGATCGAGGCTGCCGGTGTTCCAGTCGCTCTTCGCCGACATCGGCGACGAGCAGTCGATCGACGCAAGCCTGAGCACGTTTTCCGCGCGCATTGCGAACATCGCCGCCATGGACCTGGGGCTGGCCGTCCCGGCGCTGGTGCTGCTCGACGAAGTCGGTTCGGGCACCGACCCGATCGAGGGAGGCGCGCTGGGGGTCGCCATCGTCGATCACTTCCGGCGCCGCGGCGCGACGGTCATCGCGACGAGCCACTACGACGCGCTCAAGACGTACGCCTCGACAACCGAAGGCGTGGCCGGCGCCGCGTTCGGCTTCGACGTCGATACCTTCGCGCCCACCTACCAGCTCGTGTACGGATCGGCGGGTCGAAGCCTCGCGCTGGAAATTGCCGCGCGTCTGGGCCTGAACCCATCGGTGGTGGCCGCGGCCCGCCAGAACCTCAGCGCGCGCGAGGCGCAGCTGTCCGAGCATCTCGCGAAAATCGATCGCGACATGCGCGCGCTCGAGCACGAACATCGTCTTGCCACGCGCGAGCGCCAGACGCTGGAGACGGCAGAAGCGCGCGTGCGGCATCGTGAAGAGGCGCTCCGCCAGCGCGAGGAGACGTTCCGGCTGCGGTTGAACGAAGAGCTCGAGACGCAGGTACGTCAGGCGCGCCGCGAGATCGACGATGTGATTGCGCAGCTGAAGACGAAAACCGCCGCGATCGCGCAGGAAGGCGGCAGCGGCGTGTCGACCGGAGACGCCGGCTCGGCACGCGGCGACGCGCGCGCCGCGGTCGACACCGTCGTGCAGCGGTTCCGCGAGCCGCCCGACGCGACCGAACCGGACACGCCGTCCGGTCACCCTCCGATCGTCGGCGACCGCGTCGTGGTGGGCGGTCTGGGCCTCGAGGGGGTCGTCACCTCGGTTCACGACGGCACGGCCGATCTCGACGTGCGCGGCAAGCGGATGCGCGCGAGCATGCGCGACCTTAAGGTCGTGGGGGCGGCAGCGGCAGCGGCTCCCGCTCGCGTCAGCGTCACCGTTCAGTTGCAGCCACGGGACGCGTCGCCGGCCGATCTGAACGTCATCGGCTGCAGCGTCGACGAAGCGATCTCCCGCGCGGAGCGGTTCCTCGACGGGCTGCTGATGAGCGATCAACGGATCGTGCGGCTCATTCATGGATACGGGACCGGCCAGCTCAAACGCGCGCTCGCCGGCTTCCTGCAGCAGCATCCCTTGGTGGCTCGATTCGCCACAGCCCCCCCGGAACAAGGAGGAGGGGGCGTCACTGTAGTGGAACTCAAGGAATAGTGGGTCTCTTCTCGCAGCAATTCATCGACGACCTGCGCCTGCAGGCGAACATCGTGCAGGTCATCCAGGAGTACGTGCCGCTCAAGCGCGCCGGCACGGCCTACAAGGGCCTGTGTCCGTTCCACTCGGAAAAGAGCCCGTCGTTCTCGGTGAATCCAGACAAAGGGTTCTTTCATTGCTTTGGCTGCAACGTCGGCGGCGATGTCTTCAAGTTTCTGGAGCTGCACGAGAAGGTCGGCTTCCAGGACGCGGTGCGCATGCTCGCGCAGAAGTTCGGCGTCGCCGTCCCGGAGCAGACCGAGGGCTCGTCCGACGATGCGCGACGGGACGCGAGCCTGCGCGAGGCGCTCCTCAAAATCCACGAGATCGCGGCGGTCTACTTCCGGGAGCAGCTCGCGAGCCCCGCCGGCACTCGCGCGCGGCGTCAGTTCGCCGATCGCGGCGTCGACCCGAAGGCGATCGAGTCGCTTGGGCTCGGCTACGCTCCTGGTGCGGCGAGCGCCCAGGGAGGGTTGAAGAACGCGTTGCTCACGCAGGGATTCGCCCAAGGCCTCCTGGTGCAGAGCGGGTTGATCGTTCAGCGCGACAACGGCGACGTGATCGATCGTTTTCGCAATCGGTTGATGGTCCCGATTTGCCGCGAGTCGGGATCGGTGATTGCTTTCGGCGGCCGCGCGATGGACGCCGAGCAGGTGCCCAAGTACCTGAACTCCCCCGAGACGCCCATCTACTCGAAAGGGCGGACGCTGTACGGGCTCAACCTGTCGAAGGCGGCGATTCGGCAGCTCGGGTACGCCGTGCTCGTGGAGGGGTATTTCGATTTCGCGCAGGTGTTCCAGTCCAACGCCGCGCCGGTCGTGGCCTCATGCGGGACGGCGCTGACACCGCAGCAGGCGCAATTGCTGCGGCGATTCACGACCAAAGTGGTCCTCAGCTACGATCCCGACGCCGCCGGTCAGGGCGCCGCCGCACGCTCATGCGAGCTGCTCGTGGCCGAGGGGTTCGACGTCAACGTGGCGGTGCTGGATCAGGGTCAAGATCCCGATACATACATCCGGAACCACGGCCCCGATCGATACCGTGAGAAGCTCCGCAGTTCGCGGCCGTACCTGGAATATCTGCTCGATCGGGCGGCCGCCGGAGTGGACTTCGGCCAGGACGACAACCGGCGGCAGTTTCTTGGAAAGATGCTCGCCGTGGCAGCGCGGATTCCGGATCCTGCCGCACGAGACCAATTTGGCGATCGGATCGCCCACAAGGCCCGTATTACAGAAGACGTCGTCCGCGCCGAAATCCGGAAGGCGGCGGTCGGGCGCCGCCCAACCCTGACCGATCGGGAGCTGCCGTCGTTCGGGCAGATGAAATATGCGGAAAAAGGGCTCATCTGGGCACTGATCCATAATCCAGAGGAGGCGTTCGGCGCGATGGCCGAGCTAGACGGGGAGGATTTGCACGCCCTTGCCGGCCGCGAAGTATTCGAAGTGGCGCGCGGCCTGCACGACCAATCGTCGACGTTCTCACCGTTGGCCCTTTTGGAGCGTCTAAGTACGGTGAACGCCCAGCTCGTCACCAGCATTGCCGCCAGCCCCACGCCGCCTGCCCCGGCCGTCGATTGCGCCCGGGCCATCAAGCGGCTGAGGTGCGAGCGCGAGCGCGCTGCCATCCAACGGGAAATCGACCGGCTGCAAGAGCTGGGAGCCGGTCAATATGGACATGAGATAAACGCACTGTGGCAACGAAAGATAAGCCTCATTCATCGGATCGAAGACCTCACGTAACCCCCGAGAGGGTTGTTCAGGAGCGCGACGGCGGCGCGCGTGGGCCGGCCCGAAGTCCGGGCTCGCGTACGGAGGATACACACTTGTCGATCGAAGAAAAATACGACGAAGTCCGGCAGCTCATCACCATCGGCAAGGAAAAGGGCTACCTGCTGTACGACGAAGTCAACGAGCTGCTGCCGTCGGAAATCACCTCCTCCGATGAGCTCGACGACCTCTTCAACACGTTCGGCAGCGCGGGCATCGAGGTCATCGACTCGGACCAGAAATACCTGCGTGATGACGTCAAACCGATCGACCGCACGGGTGAAGGCGCCGAGGAGCTGGAGCTGGATCTCACGCCTGGCGCACTCGACAAGACCAACGATCCGGTCCGGATGTATCTGCGCGAGATGGGCACCGTGCCCCTGCTCACGCGCGAAGGCGAGGTCGAGATCGCCCGCCGGATCGAGCGCGGGAAGCTGGCCGTCATCAAATCGATCTCGCGGACGCCCCTGATCGCCCGGCGGGTGATCGAGCTCGGCGACAAGCTGCACACGGGGGATCGGACTATCCGCGAGCTCGTGATCTTCAACGACGAAGAGATCACGGACGAGCGGATTCAAGAGCGCTCCAAGCAGGTGCAGAAGCAGGTCGACGCCGTCCGCAAGGCACGCGCCGCATCGGAGAAGCTCGAAGAGAAGCTCCGCAGCACACCCAGAGGCGCGACGACTCGCGACAAGCGCAGGTACCGCCGCGCACGGTGGGCCGCGATGCGCGCCCGCATCGAGCTGTCGGCCTACATCCGCAGGATCGAATTCACCGAATCGGTGAAGCGCCGGCTCATCGACGACATGAAAGATGCCGTCGATACGGTTCAGAGGATGCAGCGCGAGATCGAGTCGGTCATCCGCCAGTTGAACCCGAAGAACAAGAAGCAGCGGCTCAAGGAAGAGGACAAGAAGAACTCCCTCCGCCAAATCAAGGATCTGCGGCTCAGGCTCAAGACGATGACCGATGAGCTCGAGCAGGAGCCCGCCGAACTGAAGCAGACGCTCGAGGTGATTCTGCGCGGCGAGTACCAGGCGGAGCAGGCCAAGAAAGAGCTCGTCGAAGCCAACCTCCGCCTCGTCGTCTCCATCGCGAAGAAGTACACCAACCGCGGGTTGCAGTTCCTCGACCTCATTCAGGAAGGCAACATCGGCCTCATGAAGGCGGTCGACAAGTTCGAATACCGCCGGGGGTACAAGTTCTCGACGTATGCGACGTGGTGGATTCGCCAGGCGATCACCCGCGCTATCGCGGATCAGGCCCGGACCATCCGGATTCCGGTGCACATGATCGAGACGATCAATAAGCTGATCCGCACGTCGCGCGCGCTCGTGCAGGAGCTCGGTCGCGAGCCGACCTCAGAAGAGATCGCCAAGCGCATGGACATTCCCGTGTCGAAGGTGCGCAAAGTGCTCAAGATCGCGCAGGAGCCGATCTCGCTCGAGACGCCGATCGGCGAGGAAGAGGATTCGCATCTGGGCGATTTCATCGAGGACCGGCAGGTGCTCTCGCCGATCGACTCGGTCCTGGT
>JBGPKK010000143.1:0-11994 GCA_041485905.1 Vicinamibacteria bacterium | reverse complement strand
TTACATCGGCTCGCCGCAGGCCGACGATGCGGCGCTCGCCGACGATCGCATCGATCGCGTGTACGACACGTTTGCGAGCGAAGAGGAATTCATCGGCAACGACAACTGGATCGCCGACTTCGCGACGACGCTCGAGGCGCGGCCGTATACGACCCGGGAGTTTCTGCATCTCCTGGGCGGCCATCTGTGGAAGACAACCGGCCGCGATGGGATCCTGACCGCGGCGTACCGCGCCAACGTGCCGATTTTCTGTCCGGCGATCGCGGATTCCTCCATCGGCATGGGCCTGTCCCAGGCGCGGCAGAAGAGGCCGGGCGCCGGTCACATCGACATCATCGGCGACATCGTCGAATCGGCGAATCTGGTCATCCGGCGGCCGCGCACGGCCTCGGTTGTGCTGGGCGGCGGCACGCCGAAGAATTTCATCAACCAGGCGACCGTGCAGGCCGAGTTCTACAGCGAGGAGGTCGGCGGTCATAAGTATGCGCTACAGATCGTCACCGACGTGCCGCACTTCGGCGGCGCCTCGGGATCGACGCTCGAGGAGGCGCAAAGCTGGGGCAAGCTCGCGTCCGACGCGGCGCGCGTGTCAGTGCAGGCGGACGCCACCATCGCGCTGCCCATTCTTGCCAGCGCCCTGGCCGCGACCGCGCGGCCGCTCCTCGCCCGCCGCAAACCCCCAACGTTCACGCTGGCGTCGCGTGTCATGACCGTCGACGGCCAGACCGTCCCATCCGACCGCTTCGAGGATATGAATGAACCTGCCGTTTGAGTACGAGCGGGTGGCCATCGGCGAGTTCGGCGGCTCCACACCCACAACGAGCGATTTCGACAGCGCGCGGGTCGTCATCTTTCCGATTCCACTCGATCGCACGACGTCCTACGTGCCCGGCACACGGACCGGGCCGCACGAGATTCTCGTCGCCTCCTCCCATATGGAGCTGTGGGACGAGGAGATCGAGGCCGATGTGCACGGGCTCGGGATTTTCACGTTGCCGGAGATGGAGTTTCCCTTTGCATCGCTGGATGAGGTCATCGCGGAGATTCGGCGTGTCGCCGGTGAGCTCGTGAGCCGCGGCAAATTCCCGATGGTGCTGGGTGGAGAACATTCCATTACGCCGCCGATCGTCGCGGCCGTCGCCGCCACGTATCCCGGCGTATCGGTTCTCCAGATCGATGCCCACGCCGACCTGCGGGACTCCTTCATGGGCACGCCGCACAACCACGCGTGCGCCATGCGCCGAGTCCTCGAGTACGCGTCCTGCACACAGGTGGGCATCCGCAGCCTGTCGGCGGAAGAGGCCGCGGCGGTGCCGACGTTGAGAACGAAGATGTTCTACGACTGGAACATGCGGCGCCAGGACGATTGGATGCAGCGCGTCGTCGATTCGTTGAGCGACACGGTCTACATCACTATCGACTGCGATGGGTTCGATCCGGCGATCATGCCGGCGGTCGGCACGCCCGAACCGGGTGGGCTCTCGTGGTACGAAACGCTGGCGCTGCTCCGCCGCGTCATCGCCTCGCGGCGCGTCGTCGGCTGCGACATCGTCGAGCTGTGTCCGATGCCCGGACATGTCGCACCGAACTTCCTCTGCGCCAAGCTGCTCTACAAGATCTTGTCGTACCGGTTCGCGGAAGAGATGCGTGGAAAGTGAACGCTAGGTTTTGTTGAGCGTATCCAATTCCTTCTTCGCTTCCTGCGTGAACGGCGACTCGGGGAATTCCGCGACCACGCGGTTGAAGGTCTGCTGTGCGTCCGCGCGTTTGCCCGCCTCCCGATAGGTTCTTCCCAGCTGCATGAGGATGCCGTCGATGGGCAGCGGACCGTCCTTGCGCTGCGCCATTTCCTTGAACGTATTGATCGCCTGATCGTACTGACCGGCCCGCGCCTGCGTGTCGGCGAGGCCGAGGCGCGCCATCTGACCGTAGATGTCGTCGCCGGCGCGCCGAATGACTTCCTGATAGGCAGCGGTCGCCGCAGCGATGTTGCCGAGCGCCATCTGCCCGACCGCCTCCTGATAGCGCGCGTAGATCCCCGCGTCGGTCGATGGGTACTTGTCGGCCGCGGCCTTGAACTTCAGGGCGGCCGACTGCAGCCGCGCGCGATCGGTCGGGAAACCGCCGGGGGCGGCCGGCGTTCCCGGTGCGGTCACTTTGGCCTCCTGCAGCGTGATCGCTTCGGCGAGCAGCGCGTGGGCCCGCGACTGCACGTGCTGGTGCCAGGCAAAGTACGCGACGCCAAGGACGGCCACGGCGAGTAACGCCACCATGGCTGCTGTCGTTTCGCGCTTGCGCTCCACGTACACCTGACGCGCCTGCACGGCGAATTTTTGTACTGGGTTTTCCTTCAGATGATGGCGTTCCGTTCGCTTCATGCCGCTATTCTATAACTTGTCGAGCACGGCACGGGCGTCGTCGGTCTGACGGTCAGTACAGACGCACGCCTGGAATATCGGCGAAATCGCGCCTATTGAGCGTCCACAACCGAGCGCCAGACACGACGGCCGTGGCGGCGATGGCGAGGTCGACATCCCTCCCGCGTGCCTTCTTCAATCCGCGATAGAGATTGGCTGCCACTGAAGCCTCTGACACGCCAAACTCAATCGCATCGCGAGCCGGGAACAACCCCTCCTGGGCGGTTACTTCCGCCGCGATGCGAGGTCCGCGCAGCCACTCGTACAACACGATCGTGCTGAAGGCGATTCGCTCGCCTTCGGCGATGGCCGCGCGCAGCGCCGGCGCCGATCGGCGCTGGCCGCACAGGGCATCGATCAGGAGCGATGTGTCGAGATGAATCACCGTGCGGGTGCCGCCTTCGCCCGGTTACGGCGTCGAAGGCCGGCTGCGCGCCGCGAAGCCCGAAGTGCCTTCAGCTCGCGGTCCACCGCCGCGCCGCTGCGGGTCGGCATTCGGCCGACAAGGGTGTCGAATACCTGGAGCATTCGAGCGCGTTGCTCGTCCGTGAGCCGATCCTGAGGAACGTGGTAGGCGGCCACCGCTTCGCGCACGATGGCGCTTTGTGGCCGTCGGCTTCGCCCCGCCGCTTCGCGGATCGTCGCCACGGTTTCATCATCGAACGTGTAGGTCACTTTCTTCATGTTGACACTCAGATCGTGGAGATTACCATACTTGTGCCATACACGATATGGTGCCAGAAGATGATCGTCGCCTATCAGAAGCGTTCGGGGGCTGGGTGGTGCGCCCGGGCAGATTTGAACTGCCGGCCCCCCGCTTAGGAGGCGGGTGCTCTATCCCCTGAGCTACGGGCGCATTGTGGATGGCAAGTGCTAGTGTAACGTGCTCTTGTCCGACTCTTCTTGATCATCGTGGCGAACAGACGGAGGCTCTATCTCGGCGTCCTTTGCCACGGGTTTGCCACGCGCGGCATCGAACCGCTTCATCGACTCCTGTAGCCCCATCTCTGAGGCGTGCAGGTACGTGCTCGTCTGCGAGAGGTTCGCGTGCCCGAGCATTTCCTGCACATGATGGATCGGCCAGCCTTGTTCGAGCCACCGACACCCGGCTTCGTGCCGGAGGTCGTGAAAATGCAGGTCGACCAGCTTCGGCGTGGCACCGTCGCAGGCGGCAGCCCAGGCCTTTTTTTGATGCTCTTGAGTCGTTCCCCGAGCGCGCCGAAGACGTACGCCGACGGTGGGTACGTCCGCCCCGCCGGGTCGGTCTGAGCCATCACCAGCGTGGCCGCGAGCCGGGCCGACATCGGGAGTTGTCGCGCCCGCCCGGTCTTCTTGGCGCCCTGTTCGACCGCGCGCACTAAAAGAACCCGCTTGTCGAGATTCACATCCGCCCATTGCAACGCGAGGAATTCCCCACGTCGGCAACCGGTCTCGATCGCGGCGATGATCAGCCACTGGAGCCGAAGACCAGCCCCGCGCGTGACGGCACCAGCCGCGGCCAAGAGCACGGTCTCTTCTCGAGCGACAGCCGGCGCCGCCGCTGCGCCACCTTCGTCCGCTTGAGCGTGGAGTCGTCAGAGATGGGCGAACGCGCCAGGTACCCCTTGCGAGCGGCCCAGCGAAAGGACGCCTTGAGCACCTGGACATACTGATTGCGGGTCGATGCGGCGAGCCCCGCGCGCTGCAGGCTGGCGTGAAACCCTTCGAGGACATCCTCGGTGATGACGGACAGCACCCACTCTCCGAGCCGTCGCCCATCGCGCGCGGGATGCGCGCGGAGCCGGTCGAGCATCGATTCATCGTTGCCGGCCGACGTCTTCCCCGTGGCCGTGACCGCGGCGAGGTAGATCGGCGCGAAGGTGTCCAGGGTTAGAGCATCCGGCGTCGGTGTGGCTGGTGTGGCCTCAGAGGCCCGTCGGAACGTGCCCGCGAGAATCGCCGCCCGTATCTTGGTCGCTTCGTTCCCCGCCTCGGTTTTGCTGTCGATGTGGCGCCCGAGCTCGGCGTCGAGACTGAACCGATGACGCCGTCCGCCCCGCGGCTTGAAACTGAAGTGCCACGCATGGGGACACTTCGGCCAGTGCTTCCAGCCGCAGTCGCAGACTTTGCGAACCCCGTGATGGCGCGCGCGTGGGCTCATGATCTCAGTGCGCTGCGGACTTTACCCGATCGCGCGCGACGTCGTCACCTGGCGCCGACGGATTGATGAACTCTGGCGTGCTGGATGCGAGCAGCCACGCATCGACCGGACCCAGAGCTGTCTTGATGCGATTGCGATTGCGCCAGTCGCGCCTGGTGTACTGACGTCGTCGAACAGGACGAACTCGTCCACCGAGCGAATCAAATCGAAGTAGCCCTTCCACGGAATGTAGTTGGACTGGACGATGGCGATACGCATGTGGGCGCCGGGAATGCGCCAGCATATCACGCACCCCCGGCGCGACGGAGCGTCCTCTGGGTCTACTTCGCCGTGGCCAATCGAGTCGACTCGAGCCGCCCCGACGTGCGCACGGCGGCTTGCAGGTCGGCGATCTGCCGCCGCAGCAGGGCGACTTCTGACGCCTGCGTCTCCAGTTCCGCGATGCGCGTCGCCTGCTGGCTTATCTCCTCCGCCTGCTTCTCCATGCGGCGGTTCATCTCCTGCGTGGCGGAGACGTTGAGCATAGCGATCGCCTCGTAGTCCACGACGCGGAAGTCCTTCACTTCGCGGCCATAGACGAAGACCTGACCGGCATCCTCAGCGAAGTCGGTGCGGAACTTGTCCTTCTTGGCCTCCAGCACCTCATGGACGGCCCGATGGCCCTTCTCGGTGACCAGACGCACCCGGTCGCCGACTTTCAAGTCCGTCGCCAACGCGACCCAGCCGTTGTTGATGGGAGCCTTCTGGTAAATGTCCGGCACGACATCGGTGGCGTTGCTCACGGCTTCGGGAAAGACCTTTTCCACCTGCTGCGCGATGACCTTCTTCTGCGGACGGCTGCCTTTTTCGACAACATCCTTGAAGAGGAAGTCGGTGACCTCGATGCCGAGCAGCTTGCGGAGATCCGCCGCGCTGTTCGAACGGCCCTGGATGTTTTTGATCCGCTCGTCGGAAACGGCCCCAAACAAGTTGGCTACAATCTGGCCGCTCGCTCTGATGGATACGGGGGAGAAAATTCCCGTGTAGCCTGTGACGAGTCCTCCCGTCGGATAGAAGTACGAAGCAGGAGCAGCGTTGTTGACAGTCCCGCCGCCTACCACGTCCAGCGCCACTCCGGGCGTTGAGGTGCCGATGCCGACCCTGCCCGCGGGGGTCAGACGCATTATTTCGTTATTGTTGGTATAGAACTCAAGCTGCCCGTCCGCCGAACTGAACATGCCGGAGTCGTCGTCCCCGCCGCCACCGGTGAACGCATAGCCATTGTCGTTCACACCGAATCCGCCCGGAGCGCCGCCGCGAGCGCGGACGCCGCCATTGACCTGCAGTTTCCCCGTTGGGCCGGTCGTGCCGATGCCGATGAAACCGTTGTTCGCGACGTTGAACTTCGAACTGCTGCCGATCATGAAATTGATCGAGCCGCTGGACGCGATGTTGTTGATGCGGTATTCGTGCGTGGAATTGTTGAACCCCTGGAACTGACCCAGTGCGCCGGTCTGGTCGTAGAAGAGCATGCCGGAATACCCCGTACTGCCCAGATTCTGCACCGCGTAGCCGGTCATGGTGCCGGCGGTGTTCGTGAACCTGGCGTGCACGACGTCAAACGGCGTCGTGGTGTTGACCCCGACCAGGCCTCCGGCCTCATAGATCGCCGAATTGCCCAGGTCGGTGGTGTCCACGAACTTCCCGACGAAGTTGGCCGTGCCGGCACTCAGGGCCGGCACCACCGACCCGGACGAAGTCTTGGCCGTGCCGGCCGCTCCGGCGCCCGTCGCGCCCGCGCCGGCACTCGCGCCCGGTGCCGCCAGCAGGTACGCCGAGGGCGGCCGTCCCCCCAGGGTGTCCGCGTCCGACGCTTTCAGCGCATAGGGGACGCTCGCCAGCAGCACGCGCGCCTGCTCGCCTTCGCCGGGTCGCTCGAAGCGCCGCCCCAGCCAGCGCGCGTCCCCGGAGCCGAACAGGTCCAGCGGTAGCCCATCGGTCAGGGTTGCCCCCAGCAGCACCGTGTAACGCCCGTCCGCATCCACGGCCACGTACTGCGTTTCTTGCCAGAGCGGCGCGCCCCCGGTCTCCTCGGCGTAGATCGCCATCGTCACGGCCTCCACTGGCGCGGCGGGCCGGCCATTCGCTGGCACAAACGTGCTGGTCACGCGCACCAGCCGCGGGACCGCCGTCACCGCGGACGAGGGCGCTGGTTGGGCGTGGAGGGCCGTGGCTGAGAGCAGGCACAGCAAGACGGTGGAGACGCGAGCGATGACACGCCGCATGGTTGAACCTTCCTGGGCGAAGTGAAATTGGGGAAGCACCCGGACGGGCACAGTGTCGGTCAAAAGACCGCCATTGTCACGAAGTCTCCACGCGCGACAGCCCGTGGCACTCTCTGTGAGAGAATCGAGTGTCGACCATGCGTATAGCCATCGTTCAATCCGGTTATGTACCGTGGAAGGGCTACTTCGATCTCATACACTCAGTCGACGAATTCGTCTTGTTCGACGACGTGCAGTTCACGCGGCGCGACTGGCGGAACCGAAATCGCATCAAGACGCCGCGCGGACCGGCCTGGTTGACGATACCCGTCAACACGAAAGCCAAGTATCTTGACCCCGTCAAGGACATGACTGTCAGCGAACCGTCGTGGGGCGTTCAACACTGGAAGACCGTTGCAGCCAACTACGCGCGTGCTCGGTACTTCAGCAGGTATGCCGACGCCTTCGAACATCTGTACCTCGGGCGCCAGGATACCCACCTCAGTGCGATCAACTACACATGGATCCAGACGATTTGCGAGATTCTTGGCATCGACACCAAGCTCTCCTGGTCGATGGACTACGAGCTGCTCAAGGGCAAGACGGAGCGGCTCATTGGTATCTGCCGGCAGGCTGGGGCGAAGTCCTATATTTCCGGGCCGTCCGCCCGAAGCTGTGGACACCCCGCTAATGCTTCCTATCGTCTCAGGCTCGCATGCCGAGGCCGAGCCGCTCTACCGGCGCTCTCTTGCGATCTTTAAACGGAGACTTGGGAACACGCACCCCAACGCCCGCGTCGTCCTGAAGAACTCCGCTCGGCTGATGCGCAAACTTAATAAGCAGGAGGATTCCATGAAAAAGGACATCAAAAAGGCAAAGAAGAATCGGAAAAAAATCACGGTTAAGGATCTTAAGCCGAAAGCGAACTCGCAGGTTGAGGGCGGAAGTAGTGTACAAAGAGCCGCTGAAATCGATGTAAGCGGGTACAGTAAGCCGTCAGGGTCCGAGCCGAGGTAATGAGGATTCCCGATCGAGGGAAACTAGTGGACCGTACGATCGATTTGTACAGCGGTCATGCGATTCTCCGTGACGGGTCGGCATAGGACCAGCGAAACGGCTTCGCGGTCTTGTTGTAATGCTTGATATAGCGCATCAACTTGCGGCGCAGATCGGTGACCGAGGTGAAGATGCTCCGCGCAATGACATCGCGCTCGATCTTCCCGAACCAGAGTTCCACTTGATTCAGCCACGACGAGTAGGTCGGCGTGTAGTGCAGGCGGACGAACGGATGGATGGGCCACCAGGAACGTCCGCACCTTCTGCGTTTTGTGGGCGGACAAGTTGTCGACGATGATGTGGACCTCGCGCCGGCGGAGCTGCGTGTCGACCACCGACTGGAGAAACGCCACAAACGCGTCACTCGTGTGCCGGGGGGCCGTGTGGCCAAGCACCTCACCGGTCTGCGTGTTCAACGCGGCATACAGCGACAGTGTGCCGTGCCGGTAGTACTCAAACCCATGCCGTTCCGCGCGCCCCGGCGACATCGGCAACACGGGATCGAGCCGGTTCAGCGCCTGAATCGCGGTCTTCTCGTCCATGGAGAACACGACCGCGTGCTGCGGGGGATCGAGATATAAGCCGATCACGTCGGCCGCTTTCGTTTCGAAGGCGGGATCGGTCGACCGCATGTAGCGCTCGAGGCGATGCGGTTGCAGGTCCGCGTGCTGCCAGGCGCGCGCGATGATCGTATGCTGCACCCCCAGTGTGCGGCCGAGCGACCGCGTCGACCAATGGGTGGCGCCATGCGGCGGGGCCCCGCGCGTCCACGCGAGGATCCGCGCTTCCAAGCGCGAGGTCAGCACGGTCCGCTTCGACCCGCGGTGACGGGCCCCGCAAGCCGTCGAGCCCGTGCGCCTGAACCGGCCCTTCCACAACGCGATCGTGCGCGAACTACACCCCGTCGCTCTGGTAGCCGGTGGTGTTTACCCCGGCTGTGTTCAATGCCTCCATGTCACGCTGGGCAGATAAAAGTCGGATCAGAGAGACCCGGATGCCGCTATGCTACGACTCCTAAAGGGGTGTCCATCGAAGAAGAATAGCGTCGATCCTCACATCGGGGACTACGGCGTTGATCACTTCTGGTCAGCGAAGAACCGCCGCTTGATGCTGCCGTACTTCGCGCAGCGCGCCGCGAGCGCCGTGATTTGCGCCGACGTCATCCCCATGGATTTGAGAAAACAGAACTCCAACAACGCCTGCAGTACGTAATTGCAGCAGATGATCTCCTCTCGATCGATCGAATGAAGTTGGCCATCGATCACTGGATGATGCGTGAATGAGTTACGACGATCGGAAGTCTTCTTTAACCATTTGCGAGGATTCCGCGTGACGGCCGTGAGTGCAGCCTCGTGCTCCGTGACCAAGACCGTAAGGCGCTTCACAAACGAGTATTCGTTGCCGTACTTGACTCGATTGTTCAGGGAGTCGCGAAGGGGCGGGTCCAGCCCTGTCGGGATAGCGGCCCTGAGTACGTCGGCTACCCGCGTGGCAAAGTCCTGCTCGTCCATGTAAAGCCCGTCGTAGCATCGCCGATGGTACGCCTCGACGGCCTGCGTCAAATGAAGCAATTTCACTTCAAGAAAGGCCTTGCCGTAGACGGCGCTCAGATACAGGCTCCGCACAACCAGGAGAGACCGCGCGCACTGCAACCACGCTGTAAAGATCGCTTGAGTGTGGTCACGAATATCGCCGCAATGAAACAACAGATCCGGCCACATTCGAGATTCCTCGTCGCGGTCGGACAAGATAGGGACAGCATGGAAACGGCCCATCTCCAATCGAGATTCACCATCGATCCTCGGAGGTAGCAGTCGAAGCTCCTCGACTTGGCATACGGTGTGACACGCCACCGACAATAAGTCTTTGCAGGCATCGACACGCCATTGAAACTCGCTTAAGGGAAGCGGCGAGCTAGCGTTCATCTCAATGCGAATCTCTTCCCTCAACGAGTGTTCCCTCCGTTTGTGCGATCCCGTGAGCCCCGAACAAACGGAAATCCGTAGGACCGAGTCCTCGTAGACCACAATCGGGTCGGGTTCCTTGTATTGCAGGGTCAGGTTCGGCCAACCCAAAGAGACGTCTGAGGAGAATGCAGCGCGGTCCCACCACTCATCGAGATGCCGGAATACGACCGCTGCGGTTGAAATCAATGGATCGGCGCCGTCCGCGTGAAATCCGACGATCACGGCGTTGGCGAAGATGCTATCCGTCGAACGATTGAACGCCTTGAGGAGTGTGACCCTCTCGCCGGACGTGGAGTCCCCGAGGAGCACGTCGTATTCACGGATTTCGTTGCTGAAAACTTGGCGAAGGAGGTTGGCTGATAGGGGCACCGGCTCGAGCAGCAGCTTGAGGTCGGCGCCCTCAGGCCCCTTATAGTTCAGGGTTCCGGGCCACCGAGTCTCTGGATGCTTGGGGTCCCACCAGAAACCGTCAATGGATTCCATGAGATTGCCATTCCACTTTCCGCACCTGCCAGGCAACCCCGTGTTCGCGGACGGCCTGCAGCTCGAATGCGATTCGAAGCCGCTACCGAGTCGCCAGAGCGAGGGGCTCAAGGCATCTGTTCACAGGCGCACCTTGCCGTCCGCGATGCAGGCGACACAGGGGCGAGCCGCCCACATGTGGCACGTCGGCGATCAGTGCCGCCCCTTCAATCGACCGGAATTTCAACCTCGGCGAAGCTGCCGGGCGTCGCTGCGGCCAGGGCCGCGGCAATCGCCGGAAGCCTGTTCTTGATGAGCCTCCATCGGCCCTTGCCAAGGACGACGACCGCGATTTTTCGACCGGTCAGATTCTGTTGGTGCCGGATGTTCCGATCGGTAGTGAGGAACACATCGAATCCGGCGGCTTCCGCAGCGTCGAGCAGTTCGCCGTTTCGAAGGGTATCCCAGCCATGCGAGCGGGCTTCCTCGACGGTGTGACCCCGTAGCGCGCTCGCGACGCCTCTCGGCGTACCGTTGTCGAAGAGGATGCGCATCAGCGCCTGGGCATAGGCGCGTCGAGACTCCGGGCGGCGAACTCGAGCACGGCCTTGACCTGCTCCCTCGTGACAGGGAACTGCTCCAACACCTCGTCAATGGTCATTCCGTCTTCCAGGTTCTCGAAGACGATCGCCACAGGCGTGCGGGTGCCCTTGAACACCCAGGCCCCGCTGACCTTGCCAGGGATGCTTTCCACGGCCGGGCACTGGGACCAATCGAGCGAGGCCATTGGCTTCTCCTTCCGGCCTTCAGCTTACGGGATCTCAATTGCGGCGTCACGTCGCGGTCACGCGGCCTCTCGGAGGCCCTTGAGCTGTCGGAGCCAGCCGCCAATCTGGCTCCAACTGGCGAACGTTAGGGTCATCAGATTTTCTTTGAAAAACTTGAAATCTTTTTCAACCGCGGACGGCCGAACGGGCGTTTGACACACGTCATCGGATGCGCCCGGCGGCTCAACTGGGCGACCGTTACGGAGGGGCGCCAGACCGTCATGACGCCCGCTCGCCGCGGGTCCGTCTTTCTCGGGCTCACAGTTTCCTGTTTGGCTTTCGTCCGGGCCATCGCACTCCCCTCCGCTGGGCGATCGTCGCCCGCCTAACTACTTCCCGGCGCAAAATTCGAAATGCCGGCTTTGATCAGATCTGCCCCTAAAGAATAAACCCGCCGGCACGGGCCGGCGGGTCAGTCTTTGAACGAGATGACGGGCTGGAGGGTCAGATCTCGGCGCGGGTCGCCAGCACGCGGCCGATGTTGATCAGGTTGTCGGCGATGACACCGAGGCCGACCCAGCGTTTCATCCCGTCGGCCCCTTTGTAGCGACAGCGATGGAGTCCGTGCCGCCGCTTGACGACGCTGATGCGACCCTCACACCCGGTGCGCCACTTCTGCCCGTTCTTGAACCACCGTTTTTTCTGCTCGCGTTTCCGCTCGGCACTCTTCGTGGATCGATTGGGAATGCAGACGCGCGTAACGCCCTTCGCGTGGGCCGCCGCCTCATTGGCGCCCGAGTAGAACGCCGCGTCACCGGCGACCAGGCGGGGCACGCGCCCCAATCGTTGCTCGTGCGCGTCGAGTGCGGGGATCAGCAGATCCGAATCGCTGGGCCGTGTGTCATACACGACATAGGCCGTGATGATTTGATGCTCGGCCTC